>DAONDU010000001.1:0-47437 GCA_035402725.1 Paludibacteraceae bacterium
TACGGCATTATATTAGTAAGAGGGAAGGAATATTTATATTTTGGTATTAAAAAAAATAGACACGAAACGTTTTTCTTTTGTTCTATGAAAAAAATATAATGACTTTAAAAAAAGGAAGGGCTTTTCACAAAGCCCTTCCTTTTAGGTATTAGTTAATTTTTCTAAGGTATAAAAAAGATTGTGTTGTTTAGTTAACGTCTGCAAAGTAAAAACAAATTCCAGTACAAAACAAATAAACAAATATGTTATAAAACCTGTTTTTAAGTATATTTTAACAATTTTGTATTAAATTTCTTATCAGAATTAAGTTTTGAATGTTCATTTGTCATATTCTTATTGCACATGAATATGTGATTTCTACACCAGCAATCATACCCGTTTTACTATTATTTTAAGCAACAGGGTAAGATAGTTTTAATACCACGATATTAAAAACACGAATGAACATATCTTGAAAAAATCCATAACTTATCTGGTGCTGAAAAAATATTGTATCTTTGTTTTTAAATATAATCCTGTTAACAATCAACTATCTCTATGCGAAACCTATTATTCATTAGTCTGATAATCATGGCTTTTTCATGTTCGAGCACCGGAAATAAGACAGAAAATAAAGCAGAAACCGTTCAGGTATCGGTACCTGAATTTTCAGCCGATACGGCGTACAAGTTTGTGAAAACACAGGTTGATTTCGGTCCACGCGTACCCAATACTGCTCAACACAAAGCCTGCGGAGATTATCTTGTATCAGCTCTTAAACAGTTTGGTGCAACGGTCACCGTGCAGGAAGCCAGCCTCACCGCCTTCGATGGCACCACGCTGAAATCAAAAAACATTATCGGATCGTACAATCCGGATGCTGAAACGCGCCTGTTGCTTTTTGCACACTGGGACACACGCCCCTGGGCCGATAACGATACGGATGAGAAAAATCATAAAACTCCGGTACTCGGCGCTAACGACGGTGCAAGCGGTGTGGGAGTACTTCTGGAAATAGCACGCCAGCTCAACAGACAAAAACCTTCAGTGGGCGTTGACATCATCTTTTTCGATGCTGAAGATTACGGAGCATCTGCCGGAAATGAAGACTCGTGGTGCCTGGGTACACAATACTGGGCTAAAAACAAACATATTCCCAACTACAGAGCACGTTACGGCATATTGCTCGATATGGTCGGCGCTCCACAGGCAAAATTTTACCGCGAACAGCTGTCCGATAATTATGCAAAATACGTAGTGGACAAGGTATGGTCCAAGGCTGCAGAACTGGGTTTCAGCAATTATTTTGTAAACAAACCGGGCGGTGCAATTACCGACGATCATCTCTACGTTAACCAGTTGGCGGGAATTCCGGCAATAGACATCATTCAGTATGATCCGTACAGCATGACCGGATTTGGTAAATACTGGCATACCACTAACGACACGATGGAAAATATCGATCCAGTAACACTGAAAGTAGTGGGAACAACCTTGCTGCACGTAATATTTAACGAAAAACCATAAAACACTGATGGACAAGACTAATATCCGGTATAAAAAAGTAGCCGTAAAAATCGGCAGTAATGTACTCACCCGTCCGGACGGCACCCTTGACATTACACGTATGTCGGCACTGGTTGACCAGATATCTGTTCTGCATAAACTGGGCGTACAACTGGTTCTTATATCTTCCGGTGCAGTAGCCTCGGGCAGAAGCGTGATGGGCATTTCGAAAAAAATGGATATAGTCGAACAGCGCCAATTATTTTCGACGGTCGGACAGGCAAAATTAATCAACCATTATTGGGAACTTTTTCGCGAACACGGAATTGTTGTCGGTCAGGTACTAACCACAAAAACTAATTTTGAAGGACGGTCGCAATATCTGAACCAGCGAAACTGCATCCGCATAATGCTGGAAAACAAGGTAATACCTATTGTGAATGAAAATGATGCTGTTTCGGTATCCGAACTCATGTTTACCGACAACGACGAACTCTCAGGCCTGATAGCCTCCATGCTCGGAATGGAAGCTTTGATTATTCTGAGCAATATCGACGGTATTTATAACGGCTCTCCTTCCAATCCGGAATCAGCCGTTATCCGGAAAATAAGGAAAGGCGAGGATATATCTGACTTTATTCAGACTTCCAAATCGACACTGGGTCGCGGGGGAATGCAGACGAAAACTTCCATTGCGCGTAAAATTGCAGACGAAGGAATAGAAGTTATTATTGCCAACGGCAAACGGGAGAATATTCTGATTGATTTGCTCGATAAGCAAAAAGATACAGTCTGTACGATCTTTGAAGCATCAGCAACGGATGTTTCGAGCGTTAAAAAATGGATTGCACACAGCGATGGATTTGCCAAGGGTGAGATTCATATTAATGAGAATGCGGAAAAAGCTCTTTCGGGTCCAAAAGCCACCAGCCTGCTGCCGGTAGGCGTTACCCAAATTACAGGAACGTTTGAAAAAGATGATATTGTAAAAATTGTGGGTTCAAACGGGAAAATAATCGGAGTGGGAAAAGTACAGTACAATAATGAGAAAGCCAGACAACTAATCGGTAAAAAAAATCAGAAACCGCTGATACATTACGATTATCTGTACATCGAAGATTAGCGGATGAAAAGCGGATTATTTCCGATTATTCCGTTTCTTATTTCTTTTTTGAGACTTTCTTCCACTTTATCGGATATCCGGACTTTGCCGAAAGCGCCAAAACCGATAATATGTTTTTAGCCGTTAATGGTGAAAGCGGTTGTGGAACAGACAAGATAGTTGTTGGCCGAAATACAGTCATCAAGTAAACTGTCGATATACCTGTTCCCTATTTCAAATCCAAGGTCAGTGAGCAGATTTTTCTTCAGGCCTAAATCAGCCATCGTATTTTCGACTATTTCACCGAACTTAATCCTTGCGGCTTCCTGATGCTGCTGTTCGTTCGGATTAGTCGCCCAGGCAAACAGAACCAGAGCTATCACAGTTAAAATGATGAAGTAGGTTGTTTTTCTCATTCTATATCATTTCTTATATGTTTGCCTTCTGAATTCGGCAACCGTAATGGCGGTTGCAATCCCCACGTTCAACGATTCGGAGGCGACTGTTCCCGGTGCAAAACAGGGAATCTGTAATCGTTCAGTCACCAGTTGCTCCACTTCAGCAGAAATCCCCTGTCCTTCATTGCCCATTACAATTATCCCATTCCTTTGCAAATTTCTATCGTAAATATTTTCCCCGTCCATGAAAGTACCATAAACAGGAATTCTTCCTTCCAGTTGACGCAAAAATAACGGCAGCTCAACATAGTGCACTTTCACATTCGCGATAGCGCCCATGGTAGCCTGAATGGTTTTGGGATTGAATACATCGGCTGAATGTGTGGAACAAAATACATGTTCGATGCTGAACCAGTCGGCTAAACGGATGATTGTTCCCAGATTTCCAGGATCCTGAATATCATCAAGCGCCAGGCTCAACTTGCTGCATGTTTCCTTTTCATCCCACAGGTGAGCGGGTTTTTCGAAAACAGCCAAAACTCCCTGCGGTGACTTCTGAAAAGTGATCTTTTTATATTCATCGGTAGTAATTTGCTCATTTTCGGCAGCAAAACGGGAAAAACGTTCAATATCAAAACTATCGGTACATACTGCCAGATACCGGCAGCGAAGATGTGGCAGTAAATCCGAAACAAGTTTTACTCCTTCGGCAACAAACAGATTTTGCTCATCCCTGTTCTTCTTCATTTCCAGTGAACGGATCCATTTTATCTTCGATTTTGATATCATAATTCAGGCAATATATTCGTTCAATTTCTTCTTACAGTCTTATTTTACGTTACAAAACTAATAAAGAAAACGAGAATAAAGCTTATATTTGCAAAAGTTTTTGAGTATGACTGATATTGCTCAGTATATAATATGAAATTTTCAAAAGGTTCATTGTTTCTTATACTTGTACTTGGATTGCTTGCCTCGGCATGTAATCCAACGAAATATGTCCCTGACAATGAACATTTGCTGAATGATGTAAAAATTGAAACTGACAACAAAGCCATCCCGAAAGAAGATATCAGTACATACATCCGGCAAACACCTAACAACGAGATATTTGGGATTTATAAAATGCAACTGGGCATTTATAACCTCGCGGGCGCTGACAGCAGCAAATGGATTAACCGGAGATTAAAAAAAATCGGCGAGGAACCCGTAATCTACAATCCATCACTGACTACAATTACCGAAAAGGAAATTACAAAGCTATTCAGTAACAAGGGTTATATGGATGTGAAAGTGAACAGTGAGGTAAGTTTCCCGAAAGAAAAACTGGCTGATGTAAAATATTCAATTCAATCAAATGAACCGTACAGACTGAACAGCTATTCGGTTAATATAAATCAGCCTGAGCTTTCGGATATTGCATCAGACACTGCTGCAAGCCTCATTAAAACAGGTAAACTTTTTGACAGCGATGTTTTCGACGAAGAAAGGGACCGGATTACTTCCAAATTCAGAGAGCTTGGTTATTACAACTTTACCAAAGATTTACTTCATTATTATGCCGACAGCAGCCTGGTTTCACACAGAATAGATTTGGTGCTGGAAATGAATGAACAGCTGAAAAAATCGGATGAAAGCATCAAAGAGCGTATTTTTCAGCAATATACCATCAACAAGGTCCATTTTTACTGCGAATCGGATAAATCAACTGATGCTGTTAATTTAACGCCGGAGCTGGATACACTTGTCCTTGGTGACTACGAACTGGTGTATGAAAACAAACGCAACATTCGTCCGACTGTGCTGATTGAACATACGCTCATCGTCCCCGGAAAGCCCTATGGCGACCGTTCGGTTGAACGCACATATAGCTCGTTGAATTCGCTGAGCTCGATCAAATATGTAAACGTAAGTTTCCGCGAAATTGCAAACGACAAACTGGATTGCTACATCGTAATTACTCCCAATAAACTGCAAACCATTTCCGCCGATGGTGAAATCACCTATTCGTCGGGTTACTGGGGATTTGGAGGCAATATAAATTACGGACACCGCAACGCCTTCAAAGGCTCTGAAACTATTTCGGCCAAAGGCAGACTTGCCTACGAATATCAGGGCACCGGACAAAAAGCCATTGAAGTCGGCACAGACCTTGGCTTGAAATTTCCAACTTTCCTGCTGCCGTTTTCGAGTCTGGATATGAGGCGAAATATACGTGCTAATACCGAAATTACAGCTACTTTCAGTTACCGCGACCGTCCGAAAGAATATACAGGTATTGTTACCGGAACAGGTTTTAAGTACAGCTGGAGTGAAAAACTACAGGTGAAACACAATTTTGACGTGCTGGATATCAGTTATGTGAATTATCCGAAAATTACCGGCGAATATCAGAATTACATCAATTCAAACCCTGCATTTGCCTACAACTTTCAGCCACACCTTATCATGCGAACCGGTTACAATGGCTCGTACAGTGGTTTCAATGCTGCTCAGCCGTTAAGAAACTACACCACCATGAATTACGGTATCGAAACAGCAGGAAATATTCTTCAGGGATTGAACTCCGTTCTCAACGCGCAGCGTGATTCGACCGGTGCCTTCAAAGTTTTTGGTATCCGATATGCTCAATATGTCAAAACTGATTTTCAGATAGCCCATTATCAGATTTTTGATGCAAACAACCGGCTGGTTTATCACGCCGGACTGGGAATAGCAGTACCGTACGGAAATGCTGAACGAATGCCATTTGAAAAACGCTTCTTTTCCGGAGGCGCTAACAGTGTGAGAGGCTGGACGGCCTATCAGCTTGGACCGGGAACGTACAGAAGTCCGGGTAATTACGTGGATTACAACACACAGATGGGTGACATAAAACTTGATCTGAATATGGAGTACCGTACCAAACTTTTCTGGAAACTCGACGGTGCGTTCTTCCTGGATGCAGGAAATATCTGGACAATACGCAATTACGAGGCTCAACCCGGTGGTGTTTTTCGTTTTGATAAATTTCTCGGACAACTTGGAATTGCTTATGGAACAGGTATCAGAGCCGATTTTTCTTTCTTTGTGTTGCGTGTCGATCTGGGGGTGAGGTTGTTTAATCCTGCACTGGAGCGTACTGAACAATGGCGCACAAATATCAAGGCAGAAGATTTTGCACTCAATCTGGCTATTGGCTATCCATTTTGATTAATAAGTTAAATGTAACAGCACTTTCGAATGAGGATATTGATACAACGGGTAAAAAGAGCATCTGTAACGATTGAAAATCATCTGAAATCGGAAATAAAAACAGGTTTACTGGTATTTGTTGGCATTGAAGATGCCGATGATGAGAAAGACAGCTCCTGGCTGGCTTCCAAACTGGTGAAAATGCGAATCTTTAACGATGAGAAAGGTGTGATGAACTTGCCTGTAACAGAGGTTGACGGCGAAATAATGATTATAAGTCAATTTACCCTTCACGCACAAACTCAGAAAGGCAACAGACCGTCTTATATCAAAGCAGCCCGTCCTGAAAAAGCGATTCCTTTGTATGAGCATTTTTGCAATGAAGTGGAACAACTATTGAAAAAACCGGTGAAAACCGGCGAATTCGGAGCAGACATGCAGGTGGAATTGATCAACGACGGGCCTGTAACTATCTGGATGGACAGCAAATTGTCAGATTAGCTCTACTAAACAGGAATTGATTAATACTTTTTCAATTACAATATTGATTTTCAGATCGTATATACATTTTTATTATTTTTTTTACCAACACTAAGGGAGGATTAATTATGATTAAACACATTCCAAATACGGTAACTTGTCTCAACCTGTTTTCTGGTTGTGTTGGAGTATGGTTTGCCTTTAACGGGAACTATGAGGGTGTAGCTCTTGCGGTAATTTTTTCAGCAGTTTTCGATTTTCTGGATGGTATGGCTGCAAGGCTACTCAGAGCTTACTCTCCTATGGGTAAGGAACTTGATTCATTGGCAGACGTAATCAGCTTCGGACTGGTGCCGGGAGCCCTGATTTTTCATATGCTTTCACCCGATTTATCACACAACTATGCATTTGTAGGGTTTCTGTTAACCATCTTTTCAGCTTTAAGGCTCGCAAAATTCAATATTGACGAACGACAAACCTCTTCGTTTATCGGTTTGCCGGTTCCTGCAAATGCCATTTTCTGGGCAGGAATAGCTTTAGCGTGGTCGGAATGGTTTATTGCAAATCCATATATCTTACTGGGACTGACTGTGTTTTTCTCCTATTTGCTCGTCGCTGAAATCCCCATGTTTTCGCTGAAATTCAAAAATCTCAGCTGGAAAGACAATAAAGTACAATTCATTTTTCTGGGTGGAAGCGTCCTGCTAATCGCCATTCTGTGGAAAAAAGCCATTTCTCCGCTTATCATGTGGTACATTCTCTTATCGGTAATTGTAAATTTCATTCAGGTAAAGAAAGCGGAAAACTAAGCATGTCTATTCAAATTTCACATATTTCCAGGTCATTTGGCAATCAGCAGGTACTCAGGGATATCAGTTTCAGGATTGATGCCGGGGAAGTTGTCGGTTTTCTCGGACCTAACGGTGCAGGTAAAACCACCACCATGAAGATTCTTGCTGGAGCGCTCGACTACCAAACCGGGAATGCAGCTGTTTGCGGCATGGAAGTTGCTGATAATCCACTTGAAACGAAGAAGAATATTGGTTATCTGCCCGAGCAAAATCCGTTGTATACAGATATGTATGTGAAAGAATATCTGCTTTTCGTGGCTGAAACCTATGGCATTGGTAAAGAAAAATACAAACGGGTTGACGAGCTGATTGATCTGGTGGGACTGCGACCTGAATTCAGTAAGAAAATCGGACAACTTTCGAAAGGATACCGGCAGCGTGTGGGTCTGGCTCAGGCATTAATTCATAATCCCAAAGTGCTGATTCTTGACGAACCAACAACCGGACTGGATCCTAATCAATTGGTTGAAATACGTAATCTTATCAGGGAAATCGGGAAAAACCGGACAGTACTCTTCAGCACGCATATCATGCAAGAAATTGAAGCCGTTTGCAACCGGGTGATAATTATCAACAAGGGTGAAATTGTCGCCGATTATACGGATGTAAAGGAAATTTCTAACTTTGGTAAAAATGATTTTCAGTTGGAAGTGGAATTTTTGAATAAAGTAGAAAAAGATGTTTTAGGTTCGATAAAATCAATTAAAAATATTGATACAAAAGACAGTAAATTGTTCAGCATTACAAGCGAAAAAGACATCCGTTCCGACATTTTTGACTTAGCTGTAAAAACCAACAATAAAATTCTCACATTGAAGCCATTGGCAAAAAGAATGGAAGAAGTCTTCAGAGAATTGACCATCGCTCCTGAATCCCCTGGATGGGACTTTAGGAACAAACAATAAAAAAAGTAATTCAACAAATATTCCCCCTTCAGGGGGCTAGGGGGCTTTCAATGGAAGAAAAATTTGATATACGAAACAATAAAAATACCGAAAAGGAATTTGAGAACGCTTTGCGACCGCTAAGTTTTTCCGATTTCAAAGGTCAGAACAAAATTGTGGAAAATCTCCGGATATTCGTTCAGGCTGCCCGTATGCGTTCCGAATCGCTGGATCATGTGCTGTTGCACGGACCTCCGGGGCTGGGAAAAACCACCCTTTCGAACATTATTGCCAACGAACTGAATGTGGGATTTAAAATCACATCGGGACCGGTGCTCGACAAACCGGGTGATCTGGCAGGACTACTCACCAGTCTGGAGTCAAATGATGTTCTTTTTATTGACGAAATTCACAGATTAAGTCCCATCGTGGAGGAATACCTCTACTCTGCAATGGAGGATTACCGTATCGATATCATGATAGATAAAGGTCCGAGTGCACGATCCATTCAGCTGGAGCTGAATCCGTTTACACTCATTGGCGCGACAACACGCAGCGGGCTTCTGACCAGTCCGTTACGGGCGCGGTTTGGCATCAACTGTCATTTTGAATACTACGATACACAGGTCATCACCGGCATCATCGAACGCTCGGCAAGATTGCTGAACGTGCAGATTGATCACAAAGCTGCTCAGGAAATTGCCGGACGAAGCCGTGGAACACCCCGTATTGCCAATGCGTTGCTCAGACGGGTACGGGATTTCGCACAGGTAAAAGGAAACGGAACGATTAATCCTGAAATAGCCGATTATGCACTCGAAGCACTAAATATTGACAAGTACGGACTGGACGAAATTGATAATAAGATACTCACTACCATTATTGATAAATTTCAGGGCGGACCTGTCGGACTTACCACGATTGCCACTGCACTCAGCGAAGACCCCGGCACACTTGAAGAAGTCTATGAACCTTTCCTTATTAAAGAAGGTTTTCTGAAACGCACTCCTCGCGGACGCGAAGTTACCGAACTGGCTTACAAGCACCTGGGTAAAGTGAAATTCGGGGGAGATATGGGAACATTATTTTAATTTTAATAAAACCAACAAAATGGATGAACTGGTTAACATCAGAACTTTCAGTCAGTCTGCTGATTTTGAAATGGTAAAAGCCTATCTTGAATCGATGGGTATTGAATGTTTCGGGAGAGACGAGATCATCAACCGCGCCTATCTTGCCAATGTGAACGGGGGTGTAAAACTCGATGTACGTGCCTCACAGGCCGAAGAAGCTATTCGTCTCTTAATTGAAGGCGGATACCTGAAACCGGAAGATTTCGAACCAACACCTGAATTAAAATTCGTTGACAAAATTCTGGGCAAATTCAGAAAAAAGTAGTTTGAACATACTTAAATACACAAAAGAGCCGATCAATTTATGGCAAAAGAAATGAAATCGCTGGCAAAGGATACCGTAATTTATGGCGGTACTAATATTGCTGCAAAATTTGTGAGTTGGATGCTTGTGGTGCTATATACTTACACGCTACCAAATCCTGCAGAATATGGTGTTGTTACCCATTTATATGCATGGACTTCTATATTAATTGTTGCTTTAACTTATGGAATGGAAACTGGTTTTTTCCGTTTTGCAAATAAAGATACGGCAAATGCTAAAAAAGTGTATGGTAATGCACTGATTTCCATAGGGTTTACAAGTCTGCTTTTTGCAATTATCATTATTGTATTTCAACAACCTATAGCAAATACTTTGGGCTACAGAAATCATCCTGAATATATCTGGATGCTTGGATTAAGTGTGGCGATGGATGCTTTTGCGTGTATTCCATTCGTTTATCTGCGTTTTATTAAACGTCCGTATGTGTTTGCGGGTATGAAGTTGTTATATGTTGGTCTGAATGTAGTGTTGAATGTATTCTTTTTGGTACTTTGTCCTATTTTGATGAAAGCAGCTCCTTCTACAATTTCCTGGTTCTATCGTCCTGATTATGGAGTAGGTTATATTTTTATTTCAAATATTATTTCAACAACGCTTCAAACGCTGATATTATCCAGATATATTTTTGAAGCTGAATTTAAGTTTGATAGTCAACTATTAAAGCAAATGCTCAAATATTCCTATCCCTTGTTGTTTTTGGGTATAGCAGGTATTGCCAATCAGAATTTAGACAAAATGATATTTCCTTTTCTACAAGTAGGATCAAAAGGAGGAAACGATTTGGGTATTTATGGAGCAGTCAGTAAGTTGGCGTTGGTTATAATGATGTTTACTCAGGCTTTTCGATTTGCTTATGAACCCTTTGTATTTGCTAAACACAAAGATGAGAACAGTTCACAAACATACAGTGAAGCAATGAAATACTTCGTTATACTTTCATTTTTAATTTTTTTGGGAATGATTTTATATATGGACATAATAAAATATCTTGTACCAAGTGAATATTGGGTGGGATTAAAAGTTGTTCCAATTATTCTGTTTTCGTTTATTTTTCAGGGAATATATTTTAATCTTTCTATTTGGTATAAATTGAAAGATAAAAATCATTATGGAGCGTGGTTTGCTGCTATCGGAACGTTAATTGTATTTGTCGGGAATATTATTTTTGTACCCAAATACAGTTATTGGGGCTCGGCATGGTCTGCATTTGCAGGATATTTTATTGTGATGCTCTTGTCATATTTCTTTGGACAGAAATTTATGCCGATAAATTATAACTTAAAGAAACTTGGAATTTATTTTGCACTAACTCTAGTGTTGTTTGGCATAAGTACTTTTATCGAAACACGTTATTTGATCGTAAATTTAGCTCTGAAAACTGTGCTTATGGCTGTTTTTATCGTTTTCTTTATTAAAAGAGATTTACCTCTCAAAGATATACCTGTACTGAACAGGTTTTTGAAAAAACAAGCATGAACATACATATCATAACACCGGTAAAAAATTCATTCGGGACTACCATCAGGACGATTGAAAACATTGTCGGTTCTGAAGGTTATTCCGACCTGAAATACACGATTTACAATGATTTCAGCGACGACGAAACTACTTTCCTTTTGCAGGAAGCATCTTCACGATTTGGATTTGAATTAGTCAATCTGAAAGATATAACTTCGCATCCATCGCCCAATTATCGGCTTGTGTTGCAATTGGCTCAGAAAAAAGCGATAGACGACAACGCGCATTTGCTGATTGTTGAATCGGATGTGGTGATTAAAAACGACACCATCCGGCAGTTGATACTCCAATCCGGAAAATTGAAAAACCCTGGGCTTATAGCTGCTGTAACAACGGATGAATCCGGAAAAATTAATTTTCCGTATCTATTTGCTCAGAACTTCAGAGAAGGTACTGTTGAAACCAAAAAACGACTGAGTTTTTGCTGTACCCTGCTTTCCAACCAATTGCTGAACGCGTATGATTTTACAAATCTGGATGCACAAAAGACCTGGTACGATATCTTTATTTCCCACAAATCCACTTCAATGGGTTTCAGAAACTATTTATTGACCGAAGCGCCTGTACTGCACCTTCCTCACAGCAGCCGCCCCTGGAAAAAACTGAAATATACCAATCCTCTTAAATATTACTGGCAAAAGTACACGAAAGGATTAGACAAAATCTGAAATGGTAAATATAAAACCTGCAAACGACATACATAAGGCATCAGAATCGGAAAATTTTCCACTGGTTTCGGTCATTATACCGGTTTACAATTCCGAATTATACCTGGCTGAAACCCTCGAATCTGTATTAATATCGACTTATCCGAATTTTGAGGTGATCATCATGGACGATGGTTCCACAGATAAATCCATGGAAATTGCTCAAAATCATGCCCTGCAAGACGCTCGCATCCGTTGCTTTGTACAACCTAACGCTGGTGCATCAGTTGCCAGAAATCATGCGATCGGATTATCGCACGGGAAATATATCCTACCTGTTGATTCGGATGATACTATTTCAAACAATTACATCGAAGAAGCCGTAAAAGTGCTGGAAAATAAACCCGAAGTAAAAGTTGTTAGCCGGGAGGCCTCTTTTTTTGGTGAAAAAACAGGACGATGGAATTTTCCACCATTCAGCTACAACCTTTTAGCAAGAAGAAATTTAATTGATGTTTGCTCCATGTACCGAAAAGCTGATTGGGACAAAACAGGTGGTTATTGCGAAGAAATAACGGGAAGAGAAGACTGGGATTTCTGGATTTCGTTGTTCAAAACAGGCGGTGAATTTGTACGATTACCCATCAATGGACTTAATTACAGAATTCGAAGCGGATCAAAACGAGTTAAAACCCGGAATCTTAAGAAGGAACTTATTGATATGCTTAATATCCGCCATAAAGCTTTTTTCTACCGCGAACTGAAAGGAAAATTGCATTATCAGCGCACTCATTCCCGAAAATTGAACATCATCCGGCATTTTTTTCTGCCCGAGAATATTTTTGTCAATCCGGAATACTCTGTTTATGAAAATGCCGTTTACCTTTCGAATGAAGAAATATCAATCAGGAATAATCAGATTACGAAGCTGTTTCCATCAGTTGCAGAGAAAATAAAGATTACCGAATTTACCGAAAAACGATATCACATTCCCGGCAACGGAATTAAAACATCCAAAGCCCGCGACATGTACCGGCAAACAATATCTGACAGCTATAAATTCTGTCTGGGATATTACGAGCAGCAAATATCAGGTTGTACCCTGAAAAGTTTCTTGATAATTCTCGAAAAATAACGAATGAAAGCATCATTAATAATATCTGTTTATAAAAATATTCGGTTTCTGAAACCGGTACTCGATTCGCTTCATTTTCAGACCGAGAAAGACTTCGAGACCATCATTTCAGAGGATGGAGAAAGCCCGGAAATGAAAGAGTTCATTGCCGGGTACCCGTTTGAGATGCCTTATAAGCACATCACAAGAAAGGACGAAGGCTGGCGAAAAAATCACTGTTTGAACAGTGCCATCAGAGCCTCGGAAGCTGACTGGCTTATTTTTATCGATGGCGATTGTGTACTGCATCCCCGCTTTATTGAGATGCATTTGCATCACGCCGAAGTAAACAAAATACTGGCCGGCAAACGTGTAAAACTGGACGATTACATGACAGAATACATACTCGACAACAGTGATAATATCAGGAATTTGCAGCAAATACTACTCCGAAAAATGTTTTTCGGTAAAGGAAAAATAAAATTTATTGAAGAAGGAATATTCATTTCTCCTGAAAGTATATTGAGAATTATTCCCCGAAACCGCAAAAATGATAAACTTGTCGGATGCAATATGTCATTCAGCAAAGAAGCAATCTATGCCATCAACGGATTTGATGAAGACTATAAGTTGCCTGCAGTTGGTGAGGACTACGATCTGGCGTGGCGCTTGAAAGCAGCCGGATTTCAGCTCGTATCAATGCGTAATCTGGCGGTACAATATCATTTGAGTCATCCTGAAGGATATAATCAGGACTTTAATTTGAATTTGTGCAGGCAAAAACAAGAGATAAATGAATTTGTTTGTAAAAACGGATTAGATAAACATTAAAAACAACTCCATGATTTCTGTTATTATTTGTTCGAAACACGAAAAATTGTCGGAATCTGTAAGACAAAATATAAATAATACGATTGGAGTTCCGTATGAAATTGTATGTATTAATAATTCGCGCAATGAATATTCCATTTTTTCAGCATACAACAAAGGAATTGCCGAAAGTAAATATCCCTTTTTATGTTTTGTGCATGAAGATGTGAATTTTCAAACAAAAAACTGGGGAAATATTATTAAATCACATTTAAATAATTCAACTACAGGACTAATTGGAGTAGCAGGAAGTAACACCGTACTCTCTGTTCCTTCATCATGGTCGTCATCTCAGGAAAAATATATAAATATAATTCAGTCAGAAAAACACTCAGAGCATGTGCGACTTCCTTTAGAGCATAATGATGATAAACAGGAAGTAATTCTGCTGGATGGTGTGTTTTTGGGTGCAAACCGCAATATATTCTCAAAAATAACCTTCGATGAAAAGCTGAAAGGTTTTCACGGTTATGATTTAGATATTTGTCTTCAATCTGCTTTTGCAGGATTTCAGAATTATGTGGTTTTTGATATTTTAATAGAGCATTATTCCAAAGGATTTAGAAATAAAAGATATTTTGAGAACTTAATACAAGTGTTTGGTAAATGGGAGAAGTTTTTACCAATCTATGATAAAAACAAATATACAGCCGAAGAAATTCTGAAATCTGAAGAGAAGATGATCAACTATTTATTTATTAAAATGATAAAAAGAGGCTTCTCTGCTAAAGAAATAAAATCGACAATCACGTTTTATATCGATAAGATTAAATCCGAAAAATTAAAAATAAAATATCGACACATCAATCGAAAATTTTTTTTTCTGCAGTTGGTCTATAAACCATTCACAAGATTATACCTTTGATATTTCAGTACATGAACTTAGATATATAGTAAATTCAAACTATGGAATATATAAATAATCCTTCGGAACTTACTTATCAGCATAATGTTCCATTTGTGGTCTGGTGTTACTGGGAAGGTGCTCCTATGAATGCTAACAGGCTGTTGAGTTATGAGTATTTACAAAAGAATATTCAGGTTCCTATTTGTTTGATTTCAAAAGAAAATCTTGCTGCATTCATTAAACCTGAGCATCCGTTACATGAAGCCTTTCCATATCTCAGCGTCGTTCATCGTTCGGATTATATAAGAGCATATCTGATGCACTTTTATGGCGGAGCATGGCATGATATAAAAGCTACAGAGGTGTCTTTCAAAAACTGCTGGTATGAATTCGAAAATCCGGATATTTATTTAATTGGCCGGCCCGAAAACCAGAAAGGAGCAGCCAGGGTGTACGATGAGCACAACAGATATATGCCCGATTACTGGAAAGAGTTGGTAGCTGTACCGGCCTGGATAGCAAAAGGAAATACCCCGATGACTGCCGAAATATATACGGCTTTTTTATCGCTGCTGGATACTAATATGGAATCATTGAAAAAACATCCGGCAAAGCATCCCCGTGAAAAATTTATTCAACCAAAAAACATATTTCATGCTGTGATTATTCGGCTAAAGCAGTTGTATTCAGGTAGAAATCCTTATTACCCACTCCCATGGACTGTATTTGGAAATATATTTCATCCGATTGTTTATAAATATCGAAAACATATTTCCAAAAATCTGCCTGTAAATAAAATAAAGAATGCAGGTATCTATCATCGCTAAATGAGTATCTTTGACTTACGAACTATAAAAAATATATTCAGCAATAGGTATCTCGCTAAAAAACAATCGTACAGGATTGAATAAAAATTTAAAAAACTTCTTATGCACTCAGAACCTAAAATATCGGTAATCACGCCCATCCACAACCGGGAGAAATATATTCGGGAGACACTGGAGTGTCTTCAGAAATGCAACTATAAAAACTGGGAATGCATCGTGATGGACGATGATTCGACCGATAACTCGGCAATGATAATCAAGGAAATGGCCCGGACCGACAGCCGCATAAAATACTTCCACCAGCCAAAATCACCCATTCCGGTAACCAAAAACAATGCAGTGGCTCATTCTTCCGGTAAATATATTCTTCCGCTGGATTCCGACGACCTGATAGCGCCCGAATATATTGCTGAAGCCGTAGAAATACTCGAGAATAATACTTCGGTGAAACTCGTTTACTGCAGCGGAGTATTTTTCGGAGATAAAAAAGGGAAATGGAAATTACCAGCTTATAATTTCAGACAGCTATTACTGAAAAACTGTATTCACAATACAGCCGTCTTCCGGCGGGTAGATTTTGACAGCGCTGGCGGTTATGATCCAAATATCATTACCAGCGAAGACTGGGACCTCTGGATAAGTCTGCTCGAAAAAGGCGGTGAAGTGTATTTTATTGATAAGGAATATTTTTTCTACCGGAAACATACCGATTCGTTTACCGACAATCATCAGGATAAAATTGCGGCAACACAGATGCAAATCTACGCCAACCATAAGGAAGTTTATGACCGATTGATAGACAACCCTATACAGTTTCTGCGTGATTATGAGAAGTATAAGAAAAAATACAATCAGTTACGTCGTCTTACTTTTCGAAAACAAATTCCTTAAGTTGAAGGCTTTCAATGGTTTTTCGCACTCGCTGATGTGTACAAACAAACATAAATAAGACATAAACCGTGTAATACCTTCCTGAGCATATAAAGGCTCTTCAATTAACATAAAAAACAGGTAAATCAGCATAAATAGCTGTAAAAGATAACTCCGTGACCGAAGCGAGTTCCAGATTAATCCGGTAAGCAATATCAGCAGACAAATAAGCCCGGGAATACCAAACTGAACCATATCGCCCAGAAATTGATTGTGGGTGTAAGTAATGGGCGGAGCACCCTCAGGCCTTGTTACATCCGACATCTTCTTATCCTGGTATTCCAACGCTGCTCGTTGCTGATGATAGCCTGCACCGATAACAGGATGCTCTTTTATATAATTGACTGCCAGCGTATAATCCGCTTTACGAACATCATCCCGGATAAACCGACTCACTTTGTTTTCGCCAGCCATGAGAATAACCACCCCAACTAACACTGCAACCACCAGAGCCAGTTTGAAATGGGGAGTTTTCAGTCTGATATAGTAAAGCAGACTGATCAAAACGATTATGATTAACTCAACCAACCCGATACGACTTTCCGTCACTAATACAAAACCCAGACATAAACCAATGTATGTTATCAGCTCGAACTTGGAAAGGGTTACAGTATTGTCCATTTTGAAATTGAGATAAAAACCCGAAATCAAAGCAGAGAATAATACCAATGAGATATAACTTGGGTGAGAATAATGTCCCCAGGTACCGACGTAGTCATATGCGTTAGGAAATTTCATAGTAATCCATTCCAAAGCAGACTTATTCAAAACCAGCAAATTGAACCACCAGTAAACAACCGAAACAGCCATATAAACAGCCATGATGCGGAATACAATTTTCAGAATCAACAGGAGGGTTTGCTTATTGAGCCGGAATAGACTGAATGACAACGGCAGTAAATAAAAAGTATAGGTCATTTCGGGGAAATGAAAACCGCGGGGCGTGTAAATAGTCCCTGCCATGAGAAAAACAGCATACAGGAATATGAAATAATACACTTTATTGAGGGTGTATATTTTCCCCCTCACAAAAAAAGACACGAGAGCAAACAACACAAAAAATCCGGTGGCGTAAATACCCACTTCCTTCTGAAAAACCGATAATACCAGTAACAGGACAAGGGAAAGAGATACGAAATTTTCTACAGAAAGAAAAGGTCTCAGAATTCTTCGGACAAGGATGATTTGAGATATAAAAATCAGGACCGATGACAACGCAAATATAAGCAAGATAATATTTCCAAACAAACTGACATTTTCCTTTGTTACATATACCTGTGTACTGTACAACCTATGCACTGCAACCATTGCCAGAGTTGTGAAAAGGAGCAAAAAGAGAGAAAAGTAATTATGTTTAAACGATAATTTCATCGGTTGTCTGATTTTTTAATTCATCACATCCAGGTACTGAAAGTACTCATCCGGTGTCATAAATTTTACATTTTTCCCTTTCAGAAAAGAAATCATTTTCTGAAAATCATTGAAATCATTTTCATCCCAGGGATTCGGATGAAGCTGAATTAGCAGATAGTTATCCTTTTCCCCGGCTTTGAAATAATTCTCAACATCCGTCGATGGAATATCAAGAAGATACTGAAACTTGATATTCAGACAAATCTTATCACCGGGTTTAAATTTCTTTTTATTGGGATCAATCCAGGGTCTTTTCAGGGAAAATTTTTCGTGATTTTTGTACCTCATGATCACATTCAGTTCGGGTATACAGGATAATGCATGTAGGGTAGCTGTAGTTGATCTGTTATGCGGGGCGCTGAATGTTTTGGCTATGATATGAAGCGAATCGCTGAAAAAACGCTGTGCTAACTGTAAATGTTTCTTCTGGAGATCAACATCAGAGTTATCGAACTCGGGAGAATCCCCATTGTCCCCTGCATGATCATAACCGTGATTCCAAAATTCAATCAGTGGTTGGTTGTTGGAGCGTCTGAGTCCCGAAAGTTCCCTGATTTTTATAATGGCAGAATGATTGGATGAAATGAGTGTGGATGTCACTCCGGCAGCAGCCGATATATCATTTTGCTGCAGAATTGCAATAAAACGTTGCCAGTTGGGGGAATAGTCATTAAAATCATCGGCTTTAATGATTACGACCAATGGCTGATCCGGTGTAATATTATCCGAGCAACCTGCCTGCAACAAAGCAAACAGACTGAGAAGTGATAATAAACAACATTTCTTTATTCTATTCATACTGTGAATTATTTTCGGCCAAAATCTGCCGGAATTTCGCCCCATTTTTCAGTTTCCCATTTTATGAGTGGATTGTTGAACTTATTCTCCCTGAGCCATTTTTCAGCCCGTTCAATCAGTTGAAAAATATACTGATTTTGTTCATCCATTCCTAGTTTTGTTTTGGATTTTTTAGCTTTTACCCAGGCAAGAGCCGTTTTACTATCGGTATAAACGGGGATGTGTGGATTAGTTTTATTAAAAAGTGCAAGAGCATGAACAATTGCCAAAAACTCTCCGATATTGTTTGTACCATTCTCGAATGGACCTTGTCGGAATATCTCTATTCCGGTATTCACATCCACACCCCGATATTCCATTTTTCCAGGATTACCCGAGCATGCGGCATCAACAGCAATACTGTTCAGTTTCGGCTGCTCTGATGACGGTAAATTCCTGTAGTTGGGTGTCGGTTTTGTATTGACTGCATTTTTCCCGATATACTCCCAGCAAGAAGACATAAAAGCATCCTGAGCTTCCTTTATGGTTTCGAAAGACTTAAATTTAGCTCCTTCGTAACCTTTGATTTGTTTCTCACATTCTTTCCACGAATTGTAAACACCGGGATTAACACCTTCCCAAACCGTATAGTATTTTTGTTTCTTGCTCATTATATTTTTTTTCTGAAGTACCGAAGACCGACGTTTTTATTATTCAACAAAAAGATGTAATTTTGTCGCTCAGTTTGCCCTTGTAGTTCAATGGATAGAACGGAAGTTTCCTAAACTTTAAATTCGGGTTCGATTCCCGGCGAGGGTACTATCTTTACTTGTCAATTGTCAGTTGAATTAGTCCATCCTTCATTCCTATTGTACGGTCACATAGTTTTGCCAGTTCCTTATCGTGAGTTACAATCACTTCTGTGAGGTTATATTTATCTCTTAACTCAAACAGTAATTTATGAAGTTCGTCCTTGTTTTTTGTATCGAGACTCCCCGAAGGTTCGTCGGCAAGGATGAGTGACGGATTGTTGATTAACGCCCTGGCTACTGCCACCCGTTGTTTTTCACCACCCGAAAGTTCGGAGGGTTTGTGGTGAAGCCGGTCGCCGAGCTGCAGGAAATGAAGCAATTCTGTTGCTTTTTCTCTGGCCTGTTTTATATTCATTTTTCCTATCATAGCAGGTATAAGCACGTTCTCAATGGCAGTAAACTCGGGTAAAAGCTGGTGAAACTGAAAAATAAAGCCAATGTGTCTGTTTCGGAATACAGATAACTGATCGGAATTCAATTTACTAAAATTAATTCCATCCACTTCCACTTCACCGGCATTGGGTTTGTCGAGAGTTCCGAGTATCTGAAGCAAGGTGGTTTTACCGGCTCCGCTCGGTCCCATAATCGATACGATTTCTCCTTTATCGACATGTAAATCCACCCCTCTCAAGACTTCCAGATCGCCATAACTTTTATGTATGTTTTTTGCAGTTATCATATTTCTCAGTTTTTTATTATTTCTCTGATGACGTACGAAGACAGATAAAGTCCGAACAAAGCCGGCATATATGAAATCGTTCCGGTAGTTGACTTTTTGTAAAGTTCTCCTTCGGTAAGGATGACGCTGTTTCTGTCGGATTCTTCGGTCGAATAAACGACAATAAGTCCTTTTTTTATACCCAACTTCGATAATCGTTGCCTTACGGCTTTTGCCAGCGGGCAGTAATTTGTTTTCGAAATATCGGAAATCTGCACTTTCGTAGGATCCATCTTTGCTCCCGAACCCATGGACGATATGATCCGGATGCCTTTCTCGGTACACGATTTTATCAGAAATACCTTGGGTGAAAGAGTATCGATAGCATCTACCACAAAGTCAAATTTACCTTCATCGAGAATTTTATCTGTATTTTCTTCGTTCAGCCAGTCCGATATTACAGTCAGTTCCAGAACCGGATTGATATCCTTCAGCCTGGAAGCGATAATCTCTGTTTTGAGTTGTCCGACTGTTGAATGCAATGCAGCAATTTGCCGGTTGATATTGGTTGAGGTCACCGTATCGCGGTCAATCAGGGTCATCCGCCCAACTCCGGCACGGCAAATCATTTCGGCAGCTAGACCACCAACCCCTCCCAAACCAACGATTAGAACAGAAGAATTTCTTAGTTTATTCAATCCGTTATTGCCTGTAAGCAATTCTGTCCTTTGTGTCCAACTATCCATTTGCAGTCTTTGTCATAAATTCCTGCAAAGTTAGCCGTTTCCGCTCATTTTCACACCATTCACAAAAAAATATTGTAACTTTGCTTGAAATATCAGGCAGTTTTCATCCCATGATTTCAGATAAAGATCTCGGCACCATCACCTTCAGACGCAGTACACGGACTACCCGGATTTCTGTGCGCATACTCAGCAACTCACTGGTCGTAACTTTACCCCCGGGAAGCAGTGAAACAGACGCTCTGAAATTTATTGATTCTGTAAGACCAAAATTAATAAAAAAACAATCGGGAGTCAATCAAAAGACAGTTGTCATTTCCGAATCAAATATACTGAAAACATGCACTTTTGATGTTTGTATCAGAAAAGCAGAACGCAACAATATTTTCTCTTCACTGAAATCGGGTGTGCTGACAATAGAGTATCCGCAACAACTGAATCCGGAAGAAATGCAGACACAAACCTATTTCTGGAACAGCATCAACTATTTCCTACGAATGGAAGCTAAACGGATTTTACCTCAACGTACCCGTGAATTAGCAGATCAATACGGCTTCTCATTTACCGATGTGAAAATTCAGTCTTCTAAAACGCGCTGGGGAAGTTGTAATACCAGAAAAAATATCAACCTGTCGTTTTACCTTATGCTTCTGCCATTCCATTTGATTGATTATGTCATTCTGCATGAACTTTGTCACACCCGGGAAATGAACCACAGCGAGAATTTCTGGCACCAGATGGACCTGGTCACCAATGGAAGCAGTAAAAAACTGAGAAATGAAATGAAGCAATATTCCATGCCAAAATAACTGCAGCCGATTAATTATTGATTATTTCCGAATATTACAACAAAAAAACGCGTGCACTCTTTATGTTCAAAAAAATAAAACCCTATATGATGCCCCTTGCAATGACAACGGGCGCAGTTTTTCACCAATTCTTTGGCTCACTGGCTTTTCTTACTCCGTACCTAATTTTCACAATGCTTTTTCTAACATACTGCAAACTGAATTTCAAGCATCTGCAGCTCTCCGGACTTCATCTGTGGCTGATTTTAATCCAGATTTTGGGTTGTGTTATTGTTTACTATATCCTCAGTCCGTGGAATCTGGTACTTGCACAAGGTGTGATGATTTGTATGCTGGCTCCCACCGGAACCGCTGCTCCGGTTGTTACCGGCATGCTGAAAGGGAATGTGGAAAGCCTGACAGCATATAGTTTATTGAGTAATCTGAGCGTAGCCATCGCTGCTCCGCTTATTTTTTCACTGCTCGGGAGTTATGAAACATTGCCTTTTTTTGATTCATTTCTGGCTATCTCGCGTCGGGTATTTGTTCTTCTGCTCACACCATTTGTTCTGGCTATTGTTCTGAAAAAAATCTCACCTGAAACAACTGCAAAAATAGGATCCTTCTCCGGTCTATCGTTTTATATCTGGAGTTTTTCATTGATAATAGTTACTGCTAAAACCGTGGAATTTATCCTGCAACAAAACAGCAATAATTATACTACCGAAATTCTGGTAGCTGCAGGCGCTTTGGTTGCCTGTATCGGACAGTTCGTCACAGGTAAAAAAATCGGGAAAAAATATAACGATACCATTGCAGGGGGTCAAAGTCTTGGGCAGAAAAACACGATACTTGCTATCTGGATGGCACAAATGTTTCTCAATCCGATTTCATCCATTGCTCCGGGTGCATACGTTCTGTGGCAGAATATTTTTAATTCGTATCAGGTTTGGCAAAAAAGAAAATTGCTATAAATCCACAAAACAGCAACATCTGAAATGGAAAACGAATATGCGGTAAATAAAATATTTGAGAAGATTGATTTCAATCAAATCCCTTTGAAAAAAGGGGAATATGAAAATTGCACGTTTGTGAATTGTAATTTTAATTCTGCCGACCTTTCTAATATCATATTCTCTGAGTGTCTTTTTACTGGCTGTAACCTGAGTATGGCTGTTTTGACCGATACTGCGATACGTGAAACTAAATTCAGGGAATGTAAAATGCTGGGATTGAATTTTGAAAACTGCAACCGGTTTGGACTTTCGTTCACTGCTGAAAATTGTCAGTTAAACCATTCGTCATTTTATCAACTCAAATTTAAAAATGCAGTTTTTGCACATTGTTTGCTGCATGAAACCGACTTTACCGAAAGCGATTTCACCGGCACGGTATTCAACGACTGTGATTTTTCACTTGCTGTTTTCAATCATGCAAATCTCGAAAAAACCGATTTTCGAACATCATATAACTACAGCATCAATCCTGAAAATAACCGGATTAAAAAAGCAAAATTTTCATTGCCGGCAGTAACCGGTCTGTTAGACACATATGACATTGAAATAGAAGATATCTGATATTCTTAATATTATACAGAAGATTGATACTTTGTTTGAATTATAAAAATACTGACAAATGAACTGGAACCAATTACTTTCGCCCGTACGTCTGGGTATGGAAAACTATCATGACCATAATCGTGATAACCGGAATGAATTTCAACGGGACTATGACCGGTTGATCTTTTCTGCTCCCTTTCGGCGGCTGCAAAATAAAACTCAGGTGTTTCCCTTACCGGGCAGCATTTTTGTTCACAACCGGCTTACCCACAGCCTGGAAGTAGCCAGTGTTGGTCGGTCACTGGGAATGAATGTATCTCGTTCGCTATCGTCAGCCGGTTCGGAATATATCGATCAAATTGGTTTTATCGTGTCGGCAGCATGTCTGGCTCACGATCTGGGAAATCCACCATTCGGACATTCGGGCGAAGAAGCCATCGCCACCTTTTTCTCCGAAGGAAAGGGGCAGTTTCTGAAAAATGAAATGACGGAAGTGGAGTGGAATGACTGTATTCATTTCGAGGGAAATGCCAACGCTTTCAGGCTACTCACGCATCAGTTCAACGGGCGGCGTCCGGGTGGGTTTGTTCTTACCTACAGCACGCTGGCTTCGATAGTTAAATACCCCTACTCATCTGTTTACGCCGACAAGAAAAAACAAAAATTCGGTTTCTTTGAGTCAGAAAGAATCGATTTTGAAAAAATAGCCAATCAACTGGGCATTACCCGAAAAGCTGATAATCCAAACCGTTTTAACCGTTATCCATTGGTATATCTGGTCGAAGCTGCTGACGATATCTGCTACCAGATTATGGATATTGAAGATGCGCATAAACTGAAAATACTCACTACTGACGAAACAAAGGAACTGTTTCTTGGATATTTCGACGATGAGAAACGTAAAAAACGGGTAGAAACGCTAAAAATGGTGAGCGATGTAAATGAACAGATTGCATACCTTCGTTCTTCGGTCATCGGACAACTGATTGACGAATGTTCAGAAATTTTTATTGAAAATGAAAAAGATATCCTGTCAGGCACATTCGAGGGTTCGCTGATTAAACATATGTCGGGTCAAACCGGGAAAGCGTATAATCATTGCTCAGAAATTGCAAAAGATAAAATTTATCGGTCGCAAGAGGTGTTGGATATAGAACTAGCAGGTTATAAGATAATTCTGACACTAATGGATCTATTTGTAAATGCTGTTCTGCAGCCCGAAAAAGCATACTCCAGACAACTGATTTACCGAATACCGCAACAATACGATATCAACAATCCGACTACATACGGCAAAGTTCTGGCTGTTCTGGATTATATTTCGGGAATGACGGATGTATATGCACTGGATCTGTATAAGAAAATAACAGGAATAAACATAAACAGCATTTAACCGGCATTCTTAACTGCCTATGCGCCGTGCTGCGTCGAGCCTGAGAAGAATAAACAAGAGTATTGTAAAGCTCCAGAGCGATGAACCCCCATAACTAAGAAATGGCAATGGAATGCCGATTACGGGCATAATCCCCAGCACCATCCCTACGTTGATAGTGAGATGAAAGAAAAAGATACTTGCAACACAATATGCGTAAATCCGGGTAAACGGATCGCGCTGCCGTTCGGCAATCTGAATAATCCGTAGCAGCAGCCAGAGATAAACCAGCAGTACAGCTGCCGACCCTATAAATCCCCATTCTTCGCCTACAGTACAGAAAATAAAATCGGTATCCTGTTCCGGTACATATTTCAGTTTTGTCTGAGTTCCGTTCAGATAACCTTTGCCCAAAAAACCACCTGAACCAATGGCTATCTTCGACTGGTTAACATTATAACCCGCACCGGTCAGATCATCATCCATATTAAGCAGCACTTTTATTCGTACCTGCTGATGTGGCTCCAGAACATCATTAAAAATATAATCAGCTGAATAACAAAATATTAATGAACCAAAAGAAATCAATGCCAGTAGCCAGTATTTTCTATGACGGTTAAACATCTCAATGATAATCCAATACACACACGAAGCAACGACAGTTCCGATAGCAATGTAATCATAATTAATTTTAAACCAGATATTCAATACATACGATGCTGCTGAAATACCGACAACACCCAGAAGTAGCATTAGTGCTTCTTTCCGGTGCCTGTTAAAGAAAAAAGCAAAACAAAACTGAATTAAAAGGATAATCGACATTGCCAGCACCATCCCCAACGTTCCCCTGTCAGTTTGAATAATTGTCTGGCTGAAACCTATTGCCACAACAAACAACACTATTGCCAAAACGCCCAAAAGCAGGAATATTCCGTTCATTCCCTCCCGATAAAACATAAGCAGAAAAGCCAGAAACACGAGAGCACTTCCGGTTTCCTTCTGAAGAATAATCAGAGCAAAAGGAATAAAAACAATTATTCCCAACGGGATAAGGTCTTTCCAGGTTTTCAGTTTGTAATTGTAGGAACTCATAAACTTTGCCAAAGCCAGCGCAGTGGCTGTTTTGGCAAGCTCTGCAGGCTGAAAACTGATGGGACCGAACTCGAGCCAGGAACGCGACCCTTTCACGTCTGAAGCAACAAAAATGGTAACAATTAGTAGCAATATAATCGCTACATAAAATACGTATGAAAAGATATTGAAAAGCCGGCTGTCAATCAGCAGAATGACACCACCCAACCCGAAAGCTGTCAGTATCCATACAAACTGCTTTCCGGCACGCTGACTAAAATCAAATATGCTCGACTGATCGAAATCATAGCTTGCGCCATAAACATTCAGCCAGCCAAAAAAGACCAGAAACAGGTAGATACCCACCGTTGTCCAGTCCAACGCGTATTTCATGCTAATAGTCCGTGACATTTACGTTTGTTCTAGATGTTGATATTCTGTTTAATAGTTCAGTTCTGTCTATTTTGTGTAATATAAACTGTTCCATCAGTAGGCTGGCAATTGGCGCAGCCCAGGTTGCCCCATAGCCCGAATTTTCAACTACCACAGCAAGAACGATTTTTGGATTCTCTCTGGGAGCATAACCAACAAATAGTGCGTGGTCTTTCCCCCTGTTATTCTGAACAGTACCTGTTTTACCACAGCTTGATACACCGGGTATTTTATAAGCCCTGCCGGTACCAAATTCATTCACCCGCCACATTCCTTCATCCACAACTCTGAAATATTTTTCTTCGATGGAAGTTTTGTGTTTGTGCGTCAGCATTGAATCTGATTTGTTCAGGTGAGGAGTTATGTAATACCCTTTATTGGCAATGGCAGATATTCCGTTGGCTAACTGCAAGGGAGTTACCAGAATCTCACCCTGCCCGATGGATAGCGAACGTATTGTATTAGCCCGCCATCCGGTTTTACCGAAATATTTATCATAAAATTTCTCCGAAGGTATATTTCCCCTGCTCTGCTGATAGATATCCGTATCTTCAAATTTCTTTCCGAAACCAAATTCCATTACCGTTTCCCGCCATTTATTGAATCTCTTCTTGAAATTTACATTCTTGTTTCCATAGCCGTCTTTCTCCAGTATCGACCTGAAAGTATTCCAGAAATAGGGATTACAGCTTTGTTCAATGGCATTGAGCAACGAAACCGGTGAACCATGATGGTGAGTACACTTTATTGGCCAGGAAGAGGGTCCGTTGCATGTAAATCGCGTACCTTCGGTGATGCCGCCTAACTGTAGCCCGAAAAGCGCCTGAAAAGGCTTAAATGTGGAACCCGGAGAATACTGAGCCTGCGTTGCCCGGTTCATCAAAGGTTTTGTTGGATCATTAACAAGAAGATTATAATTTTTAGAGCGCTCACGACCCACTAAAAGCGAGGGATTAAAAGTTGGATTTGAGACCATTGCCAGGATCTCTCCGGTTTTTGGTTCAATAGCAACCACACTTCCAACTTTCCCTGCAAGCAGTTGCTCGGCAAGTAGTTGAAGCTTTATATCCAGAGTAAGTTTCAGATTTTTTCCAGCTTTCGGAGCAATATCTTTTTCTCCGTTTTCGTATTTACCTTTTAATCTTCCACGTGCGTCGCGCAACAGAATTTCCACCCCTTTCACACCTCTCAGGTCTTTCTCATACGTGTATTCTATGCCATCTCTTCCGGCATAATCGCCCCGGTTATAGTAATCATCCTCATCTATTTTTTTCTGCGAGACCTCACCGATACTTCCCAAAACATGAGCACCGGCATTATAACGATATTCGCGCAGGGTTCGGGTCTGAATATAAAAACCCGGATATTTGTACATGGATTGCTGTATATTTGCAATATCGCGAATATCGAGTTGTGTCATGAATACCTGCGGAGTAAACGACGAATAACCCGGATTTTTATCGCGGTCTTTGATTTCTTTCATTTTTTCAATGAAAAAATCGGTGGTTATATTCAGATCACTGCAAAATGACGCTGTATCCAGTCCCTGAATTTCACGATTAATAAAAGCGATATCGTATGCGGGTTTGTTATATACGAGTAGTGAATCATTCCGGTCGTAAATCAGTCCACGCGGAGGAAAAATGGTTTTATTCAGAAATGCATTACTGTCGGCATATCTTTTATACTTGGTTTCGATAATCTGTAACGAAAAAAGGCGCAAAATATAAATAATCACTATAACGGCCATGATGATAGTGATTACTGTCCCTCTGTTTCGAAGTTTATCGTTTATCATTTATTTCGACTTAAATGATTGGATAGCTAATACTAGCAGAATTGTAATTGCAGAACTGATGAGTATTTTTGGAATTATTAGCGACAGATTAAGAAATGAAAATGATTCAAGCAAAAAAAGTGTAATATGATGAAGCAAAACAATTGTTATCACATATTTTATAAAGGGTGAAACTCCAAAAGTATGAAATGAAGGCGTTGGATTTGAACCTTCATCGATGGATGTAAAAATATTAATTACCGGATCACGAAGAAAAGCTGCAAATACGAGTGCGAACGCATGCATTCCGGCTGTATTAGAAAAAATATCGATAATCAAACCCATCGCAAATGCAGAAATCAACAAAGCCCAGCGGGGAAAACGGACAGGAAGCAATAAGATAAACAAAACATATATCATGGGATTGATATAACCCATAAACTGAATATTGTCAAGCAGAAAAACCTGAATCAATATCAAAAAAATAAATCGTAATATGTTTTGAAGTGCTGATACCATCGTTTACTTTTTTTTGCCTTCATCAGCAGCCGTTTGTTCCAGAACACTTTGTTCTCTGTAATTCTTATACTTGATAATCTTTACATGAGTGAGTGTCCGAAAGTTAACAGCAAGTTTTACCTGAATATTATAATAAGCATCACTTTCCTTTATGTTGTAATCGTTGATTGTTCCAATCATGATACCTTCGGGAAATGTTTTTGTCAGTCCACTGGTTATCAGCGTATCTCCCAGACTAAAACGAACATGGCGTGCAATATCGTTCAGACTGGCAAAGCGGGCATCTTTACCATTCCAGACGAGTGGTCCGGAATAATCATTCTTTTTAAATTTACTGCTGATCTGAATTTTCGGATTAAGTATGGGAATGACCACCGAGAACCTGGGTGACACGCTTTTTACTATTCCGACCACACCTTCTTCACCGACCACACCCATATCCGGGGTAATTCCTTCGTTCGAACCCTTATTGAGAGTAATGTAATTTTGAGAAAGATGGGTGGTATTCCTGATGACTTTTGCCGTAATGTATGAATATTCCTTTTCAGGTGAAACAGGAACATTTTTCCAGCTTACGCTGTTAAGAGTATCTGTGAGTGTACTCAGTTTGTTTTCTAATTCTACAACCCTGTTTCTCAGTTGTGTATTCTCGTTTGCAAGATTATCATTTGCTTCACTCAGCTTGAAAAACTCGACAAATGAATTGGTCATTTCATACATTCTGCCCACCATGGCATTGCCCGATGAAAGCATTACGCTCCTTTGATATCCTTTGTTATTGGAAATCAGTATCAGCGAAATTATTTCTAGTGCTATAAAAAGAAAAACTACGCTGTATCTTATCAAAAAACTGATTAGATTTTTCAAGAGGCGAAATGACTGATTATGATTTTAAAACACACGATAAACGAGATGTAAATCGTGTGTTTGTATGTTATTCTGAATTATCTGAACTTAAAATCTTCTTTTTATCTGATCAGGAAACCGAATTTATCTACATTTTTCAGTGCAATTCCGGTACCCCGCGCTACAGCGTGCAAAGGATCATCTGCAATGTGAAATTGTATATTCAGTTTATCTGTCAGACGCTTGTCCAGTCCGCGAAGTAAAGCACCACCACCGGCAAGGTAAATTCCCTTCTGAACAATATCCGCATATAATTCCGGTGGTGTTTGTTCCAGAGCGCTCAGCACTGCTGCTTCAATTTTCGATATTGATTTTTCAAGGCAGTGTGCAATTTCCTGATAGGAAACCGGCACTTCCATAGGTAATGCAGTCATACGGTTTGGTCCGCGTACAATATAATCTTCCGGAGCATCTTCAAGATCGGTCAATGCCGCACCCACATTAATTTTAATCATCTCTGCTGTACGTTCTCCCACTTTGATATTGTGCATACGTCCCATATATTCCATGATATCTGCTGTTAAATCATCTCCGGCTATTCGGATTGATTTATTGGAAACTATACCTCCCAGCGAAATAACAGCAATTTCTGTAGTACCTCCTCCAATATCCACAATCATACAACCTGTAGGAGCTTCAACATCGATACCTATACCGATGGCAGCCGCCATGGGTTCGTAAATCATATAAACATCGCGTCCGCCGGCATGCTCCGAAGAGTCACGTACGGCACGTATTTCAACTTCGGTACTTCCGGAAGGAATACATACCACCATCCTGAGAGTGGGAGAAAACAAATGATTTTTTGAAGGTATCATCTTTATCATACCGCGTATCATCAGCTCGGCTGCAAAGAAGTCGGCAATTACACCGTCGCGTAAAGGACGAACAGTGCGAATTCCTTCATTCTCTTTTCCCTGCATCTGACGTGCTTTCTCGCCAATGGCAATCAACTTATCGGTACGTTTGTCTAATGCAACCACAGAGGGTTCATCGACTACTATTTTATCATCGTGAATGATTATCGTATTAGCAGTTCCTAAGTCAATGGCTATTTCCTGCGTAAATGAAAAAAGTCCCATATATTTTTTTTTAGCTATATCTTAATGTTTAAAATGTCTGTAACCGGTAGTAACCATCGACAATCCTTTTTTGTTGCACATTTCTATGCTTTCATCATCACGAACAGAACCTCCGGGCTGAATAACAGCATTAATTCCTGCTTCAGCAGCAATTTCCACACAGTCGGAAAATGGGAAGAAAGCATCCGAGGCCATCACAGCACCTTCCAGGTCAAACTCGAACGTTTTGGCTTTTTCAATAGCCTGTTTAAGTGCATCTACACGCGAAGTCTGCCCTACTCCACTAGCTATCAGCTGTTTTCCTTTTGCCAGAACAATTGCATTTGATTTTGAATGTTTTACAATTCTATTTGCAAAAATCATGTCCTCAATTTCTTCTGCCGTAGGTTCTTTTTCGGTTACCACTTTAAGATCTCCTGAAGCTTCTGTATGTAAATCCTTATCCTGTACGAGTACTCCATTCAGAACTGAACGAAACTGTTTTTTCGGCACTTTATTATTGAGCAAAACAAGGATTATCCTGTTTTTCTTTTGAGTGAGTATTTGCAGGGCGTCCAGATCGTAATCCGGAGCTATAATGACTTCCAGGAACAATTTATTGATTTCTTCAGCCGTTTCCTTATCAACGATTGCATTGGTAATAAGAACGCCTCCAAACGCTGAAACCGGATCACCGGCAAGAGCTGCTTCCCAGGCTTCTTTTAAGTTGGGACGTGAGGCTAACCCACAAGCATTGTTATGTTTCAGAATGGCAAATGTAATATCTTCAAAATCATTTATCAGGCTGACAGCCGCATCAATGTCAAGCAAGTTATTGTAGGATATTTCCTTACCATGCAGTTGCTCAAACATATCATCAAATTGCCCGAAAAAGTAACCGCTCTGATGAGGATTTTCGCCATAACGGAGGGATTTTGATCCATTGGCACTCATCCGGAATGCGCTGGCATTGTCTCCGTCGAAATAGTTGAATATAGCCGAATCGTAATGCGATGAAACACCAAATGCTTCCTTGGCAAACCACCGGCGTTCTTCGAGTGTGGTGCTTGCACCATTCTGATTTATTAATTCCAAAAACGGAACATATTGTGCTTCGGAGGCAAGTATAACCACATCTTTATAGTTTTTAGCAGCAGCACGTATAAGTGATATTCCTCCAATATCAATTTTTTCAATGGAAGTGGCTTCATCAGCTCCGGCTGCTACTGTGGCTTCGAACGGATATAAATCAACGATTACCAGATCAATCTCCGGGATTTCGAATTGTTCCAACTGTGCCAGATCCTGCTCCATGTCGCGCCGGGCAAGTATTCCTCCAAATACTTTCGGATGAAGGGTTTTCACTCTTCCACCTAGAATAGACGGATAGCTGGTCAGATCTTCAACGGTATCGCAAGGAATTCCAAGCGATTCAATAAACGATTTTGTTCCTCCGGTAGATACAAAACTTACCCCTTCAGCATACAGTTTCTTAATAATTTCATCTAATTTATCTTTATGATAAACTGAAATTAATGCCCGTTTGATTTTTTTATTTTCCATTCAGCGTTAATAGTGTGGTTTTGGGGATGCAAATCTACGAAAAATCATTGAGTTAGCAATTCTTTTTGGCTGTTTTAAGCTATTTTTTGAGAGTCTCTATTTGCGAACTCTTTCAAGATTCAAATTCTTGCTTTTCAATGAAATCTTTTCTTCGGTTTGCTATTTTGTCAATTTTAATTTTTTATTATTCAAATTTCTGTTACTCTGTCGAAAATCTGTGACTTGAAGTAAACTTTTCCACAAAATAGTTCGATTTTTACATACTAAAATATACTAAGAGATAAGTTTTGCCATCACAACCCGGGTATCTTATCAAAAAGGTTTGAAACCGATAATTTCTCGCACTTCCCGTATGGTTTTGCGGGCACTTTCCTGTGCTTTTTCTTTTCCTATCTGCGCTACCTTATTCAGATAAATTTCATCACTTGCAATTTCCAGTATTCGTTCCCTTATAGGATTGACAAAAGCGATCATATCTTCAGCCAGCTGTTTTTTCAGATCACCATACCGAATCTGACATGTGCTGTACTGTTCGCGGAAAAATTCAAGCGTTTCGGGTTTTGAAACTACATGCATCAACTGGAACAGATTGGCAACAGGTTCTGAAACAGGCTGATTGGGTTCCGTAGGTCCGGCATCAGTAACTGCACGTTTCACCTTTTTGAGGATCACTTCAGGTGTATCGGTGAGGAAAATGGTGCTGTCCTCTCCTTCTGATTTTCCCATTTTTCCGGACCCGTTGAGTGCCGGGATTTTCACCAGTTCTTTACCGAAATTAAATGCCTGAGGTTCGGGGAAATACTCATGATTGTACATCCTGTTGAAACGATTTCCAAACGTACGTGCCATTTCCAGGTGTTGTTCCTGATCTTTTCCCACAGGGACAAAATCTGCTTTGTGTATAAGTATGTCGGCAGCCATAAGTGTCGGATAAGTCAGAAGTCCTGCATTTACATTCTGGGGCTGTTGACGGATTTTATCTTTGAATGAAGTGCAACGTTCCAGTTCCCCGACATAAGCATTCATATTGAGAAATAAATAGAGCTCAATTACTTCAGGAACATCACTTTGGATATATAACGTGGCCTTTTCCGGATCAAGACCTGCAGCCAGGTATTGCGCAAGTACACTTTTTACATTTCCCTGAATGTTCTGGGGAGTTGGGTGTGTTGTAAGTGAATGATAATCTGCTATGAAGAAAAAGCAGTTGTACTCATTCTGCATGCTGACAAAATTGCTTAAAGCTCCAAAATAATTTCCCAAATGTAAATTTCCGGTGGGACGGATTCCGCTTAAAACTGTTTTCATTTTGTAAAATTTTCTGCCTTCTATTTTATTCTTTTGTAGTTTGATAGGTTTTTTCAGGCAAATATGGTAATGAATTCTTCTTTCCTAATTCTGTGTGCAAAGTTAATCATTTTAATGCAAAAAGCCACTTAGTGTGATAAGCGGCTTTAGTATTATTGATTTAATTCTTTTATTCTATCGGGATCGTACGTTTAATTCGCTGGTCCAGCGAAGTAAGGGTTTCAGTAGTAGCCACACCGGGTATTTCCTGAAGTTTGCCGTTGAGCAGTTCCATCAGATGTTCATCATTTTTGGCATACATTTTTATCAGGATAGTATAAGCTCCAAGTGTATATTGCGATTCTACGACTTCTGGAATTTTTTCCAGTTCAGCTACCACGTCTTTATACATCGAAGCTCTTTCGAGCGTTATACCTATGTAAACACAAATCTGAAAACCAAGCATTTTGGGATTTACAGAATATCCCGACCCGGTAATTACGCCCATATCTATAAGACGTTGCACCCGCTGATGAATAGCTGCCCTGGACACTTCACATTCTTCCGCAACATCCTTAAAAGGTTTACGGGCATTTTGGGAAATAATCCGCAAAATCTTACGGTCTAATTTATCTATTTTTTCCATAAAACTAATGATTAGCATTTTGCCAACAAATATATATAATTTTTGTTATAATCAAAACATATTTACAATAAAAACACATATTTCAATAAATTATTTTGTAAAAAATGCGTTTTCGATATATTTATGTAAAAAAAAGCAACCGGACAAAAAATGTCCGGTTGCTTTTTTTATTTATTGCTTAACGCTTATTTCTCAATCGAAAGAAGTTCTACTTCAAAAATAAGCATGCTGAGTGGTTCAATACCCCTTGCACCTTTTGAACCATAAGCAAGATTCTGAGGTACATAGAATTTATATTTTGATCCAACCGGCATCAACTGAAGACCTTCAGTCCATCCCGGAATAACCTGATTAACTGCAAACATAGCAGGTTCGTTTCTTTTAATTGAACTGTCAAATTCAGTACCATCGAGCAGTGTACCCACATAATGAACTTTTACCTGATCGGTAGCTGTTGGCATCGGGCCTGTTCCTTTTTTAATCACTTCGTATTGAAGACCGCTTGCGGTAGTAACAACGCCGGGTTTTTTGCCATTTTCAGCTAAAAATTTATCCTGTGCTTCCACGTTTTTACCGAATTGTTTCATCATGATTTTTTCCTGACGGGCATTCATTACCTTGTTGATATATTCATTGGCTTCTTGAGGTGTCATCTGAATTTTAGATTTATTCAATCCGTTGATCAAACCTTGTTTGAATAAATTAAAGTTGACTTTCAGGGTAGAATCTCCCAGGAAACCGGCAGTCTTTTGTTGTTTCAACCATTCGCCATACTGATTTGCAGCTGCAGATAAACCCGGTTTTGCATCCGGTTCGCCTTTAGCTCCTTCAGCCAGACCTTTCATAAAGGTTTTTGTTTTTTGCTCAACAGAGTCTTTGTTAAACATGTTGGTTTTAAGGTCATTACCAAAAGCCAAGCCATAAGTATAATTCAAACTGTCAATCTGTGATGCTAACTTTGGATCTTTTGTACTGCCACTTTTACCTCCGTTACAAGCTGTCAGCAGTGTGATAGCAACAATTGCTACTGCGAAAAATATATTTTGTTTTTTCATTTTTTTAATTATTAATTATTGATGAATGATTACTTTTTGATGGTGTCAGCGGGTGCAGGAGCTGAAGCAGGTGCAGATTTCATCATTTTTTCATTTTGAATTTTCTGCATGGTATTCTGGAAATAAACCATCGCTTGTGGGCCAGTCATACCGGTAGTATCACCATTAATTCCTTTAACAAGACCTTTTTTGAATAAATCCTGGTTAAATTTCAAAGTAGAATCACCAATGAGTCCCACTTTATTTTGTTCTTTCATCATATTTCCGATTTGGAAGCCGGTTTTGTAAACCTGATCAGTGTTTTCGTCACTATAGACTTTTTCAATCTTTTCAACCAAAGCAGCAATAGTTTTTTCGGACGAATCATTTTGAAGTGCATTCATTCGGAGTTCTTCACTGATGGCCAGACCCAACGCATAATTTAAACTGTCTTCCTGAGTTGATAAATTAGCTTTCTTTGCTTTATAATTGCTTCCACATGAAGCAAGGCCCAAAATGGCAGCAATAAGTGCCATTGTCAGAAAATTTTGTTTTTTCATTTTTTTATTAATTATTTATTAATTATTTCTTTTTTATTGACTTTTTTGCAGGTGTTTTTGTTTCGGCAGTTGATTTTACTTCTTCTACAACTGGTGCTGGCTGTTCTTTTATTATATCGAGTAGCTCAACTTCGAAAGTAAGTGGTGAAAAAGGCGGAATTCCTGCCTGAGACACGCCCTGTTCTCCATAAGCAAGGTTGTAAGGTATGAAGAATTTATATTTCGAACCTACCGGCATCAGCTGAACACCCTCAGTCCATCCGGGAATAACCTGATTAAGCTGGAATTCAACCGGTTCGCCACGTTCAACCGAACTGTCAAATACTTTTCCATCCATCAGTGTTCCGGTGTAGTGTACTTTAACTTTGTCAGTTGACTGAGGTTTTGCTCCTTCTGCCGATTTGAGAATTATATACTGAAGTCCGCTGGATGTTACCTGTACTCCTTCTTTTAATTTATTGTCAGCTAAAAACTTTTCTCCTTCTGCTTTAACCAGGTCGTTTTGTTTGTTTTGAGCTTTAGTCAGATAATCGCGAAAATAGGTTTGCGCCACATCCTTCGACAGAAGGGTAGAATCTCCTTTCATAGCCGTTGCAAAACCTTTAATAAGCAGGTCGATATTTGATTTTCCACCGGGAATGGTTTTAATATTCTGGGCAAAATCTTTTCCGACATTTACTCCTAAGGCGTAACTCATCGAGTCAACATCGTTCGTAAGAATGTTTACCGGAGCAACCGGTACAACCGGAGTTTCCACTTTTTTTACAGAAGAACAGCCAACCAGCAATAAGGCTGCCAAAGGTAGTATTGAAATCTTTTTCATTGGGATAGTTGAATATATACGATTGATAATTAGTTGTTTACTTCTCAATACCCAGCAATTCTACCTCGAATACCAATGTAGTGTGAGGTCCGATATGCTGACCAGCTCCCTGAGCACCATACGCAAGGTTGGAAGGTATATACAATTTCCATTTTGAACCGACAGGCATCAGTTGCAGTGCTTCCACCCAACCGGTAATTACCTGAGTAACTCCAAAGGTAGCCGGTTCGCCCCGGCGAACGGAACTGTCGAAAACAGTGCCATCAATCAATGTTCCGTGATAATGAACATTTACTGTATTATTTGCAGTAGGTACAGAGCCATTCCCTTCTTTAATGATTTCATATTGTAATCCGCTTTTCAGCGTAATTACTTCGGAACGTTTGCCGTTTTCTTCAAGAAAAGCCTTTCCTTCTGCAATCGTTTTTTCGCTTAATTTAGCCTGCAAATTTTGAAAATATTCGTTTATTACGTTTTGAGCTTCCTGATATGAAATCTCCGGTTGGTTTTGTTCGAGCACATCCTGAACACCCTTGCTGAATTTTTCTACATTCAGCGCAGTAATTCCACTACTTAACAAATTATTACCCAAACTTAAACCAAGTGCATAACTTACTTTATCCATCTTTATTAAATCGTTAATTTTTATAGTTAAAACGAGTGCAAAGATAGATTATTTATTTCAATTATAGACTGTATAAAATTTCTATTTTTACCGGGCTGAAACTACAACAGGAATTTTTTCTGTTTTTTTAACACCTGAATTTGCATTAATCAACTCAAAATAAATAATATAAATGCCAGGATTTACACTTTTTCCGTTGTCGGTTCGTCCATCCCAGGTAAAAAATCCATCCGTAGAAAGTAGTTGATTTGCTGCAACTTGACGTACTTTTACACCGACAGAATTTAATATCATGGCATTGGCTGTAAATCCATTTCCTTCGGTTATATAACGGATGAAACATACATCATCCATTCCGTCATTATCAGGAGTAAAACTTTCTGGATCTGTTCGCACCCACTTTTCGGTTGTTTTGGTTGATGAGATATCTCTGTATTGTGAATTTTTATAACCTGGTGTTCCATACTGAACCTCCGATGCAGCAGAGTGCCAGTTTCCTGCGTTTTGAGCTGGAAGTGAAGGATTGATTCGTTCCAGAGAAACTCCGGTGGTGATTCTTACCATCGGGTGATGCCACTTGACATCATATTTCACTTCATCATAAATGGTGTCTCCTGTGGAATTGGTGATGAGCAAAGCTGCACTGCTATTGTTTAACGCCGACCATTTTGAGGAACTTAAAATTCTGGCAGTATCGGGTGCCTGATATCTGTTACGTATTGCATTTGCATCGGGCGTTAATGCCAGATACTGAAGTGGCAGTAACAGGGTTTTTGGTGGAAAATTATTGGCAGGTATGAATGAACCGTCGGTTTTACGTGTTCCAAAAAATACCTTGCTCACATCCAGCACTTTACCGGAATTGTTGAATATTTCAAAATACTCCGGAACATCTTCAGCCGGTTCGAAAAGTATTTCATTGATAATCAAATCACCAACCTCAATAGGTTCAACCAGCCCGATTTGTTTCTGAGGATTTTCCAATGCATTTCCGGAGATGTCTTTTACATTCAACGCTTCGACCACATATATTTTTCCCTTCTCAAAATTGTTGGTAAAAGTTAGTTCGACTGTGGTTTTATCAGCCGAAACTATTTGTTTGGAAGGACTTCCAATGCCATTATCAACCTGAAATTCAGTACTTGTAAAATCAATTGGCTCGGAGAAAGTGAGGATTAGTTTATCCGGCTGAATAAGCGACAGAGATGTCCAAACGGGAGGAGTTACATCAATCAGTTTCTCACCGGCAACGGATATATCATCAAAGAAATAGGCATTTCCGGTGGTAGAAGAGTTGGAATACAACAGTGAAAAATATTTACTTCCCTGTATTTTATTATCCACAACTTCTTCTCCTTCTGTCACATAATCATTGTCTGATGACAATTTACGATAAAGGGTGAATTTTCCGGATTTGTCACGGGTAACTTTCACCCGTACTTCAACCGGATTTGCATCTATCAACTTATCTGTACCGTCTATGATTTTAGTCTTCGTTGTTCCTTCCTGTCTGTAAAGCGAAATTTCGTCGTTGGTATTCCCTATCTGAACATAGTATCCGTAACATTCGGTAGTCACATCAGCACGATCGGAAATCAGGTAAACCGAAGCATAATTGGATGAAGAGGTTGTATAGGCTATTTTGACCCAAAATTCCCAGGTTGCATCTTCAAAAGCCTCCGACTGGGTTGAAAGATAAGATTTTGAGGTAGCTGCCGCCTGAGACTGAAGCTGATTTTCTGAATTTACCCTGAAATTTTGAACAGTCCCTGTCCAAACAGGATTTTCAGTGAAATTACCATCCGAAAAAGTTTCATTTATCTGCGAAAAGGCAAAAAAAGGCAACAGAATTATTAAAATTATCAACGATTTCTTCATAAAATGCAGTAAATTAGTTGAAATGAATTAATTTTGCAGAAATTTTGACAGGGAAAACAATAAGAAGACAAATATAGTTATAATTTTAAATTAGAAGAAATTACATAAAAATATAAAAGTATGAAAGTAGCAATTGTTGGCGCCAGCGGCGCAGTAGGACAAGAATTTTTAAGGGTATTGGATGAACGGAATTTTCCGTTGACCGAATTGGTTTTGTTTGGTTCTTCACGCAGTGCGGGTAAGGAATACGAATTTAAAGGTAAAAAACTGATTGTAAAAGAACTAGTTCACGGTGACGATTTCAAGGGCATTGACATTGCTTTTACATCAGCCGGAGCGGGCATTTCAAAAGAATTTGCAGCAGATATTACCAAATTCGGTGCGGTAATGATTGACAATTCAAGTGCTTTTCGTATGGAAAACGATATACCGCTGGTGGTACCAGAAGTTAATCCTGCCGACGCAAAAAACCGTCCACGAGGAATCATTGCAAATCCTAATTGTACTACTATCCAGATGGTTGTCGCTCTTAAGGCGCTTGAAGATGTATCACATATCAAACGGGTTCATGTTTCATCCTATCAGGCCGCAAGCGGTGCCGGAGCTGCCGCCATGGACGAACTGGAACTGCAATACCGTCAGATTGCTAAGGGTGAAGAACCAACAGTGAGTAAATTTGCTTATCAGCTTGCTTATAACGTTATTCCTCATATTGATGTATTTACCGAAAACGGATACACCAAAGAGGAAATGAAAATGTACAACGAAACGCGCAAGATCATGCATTCGGATGTGGAAGTCAGCGCTACCTGTGTTCGTGTTCCCACCCTGCGCGCTCACTCCGAAAGCGTTTGGGCAGAAACAGAGCGTCCGATTAGCGTGGAAGAAGCCCGCGAGGCATTTGCAAATGCTCAGGGTGTAGTATTGATGGATAATCCGGCTGAAAAAATATATCCGATGCCACTTTTCCTATCAGGTAAAGATCCCGTACATGTTGGCCGTGTACGCAAAGACCTTTCAAACCCCAACGGCATTACCTTCTGGTGTGTTAGTGATCAGATCAAGAAAGGAGCAGCCCTCAATGCAGTACAGATTGCCGAATACCTGATTGCCGAAAAGGATATTTAATACTTATCTTAAAACAAAAACAGACACTTAAGTATGTATTTCCCTGACTTACAGCTCGGAGAAATCTCTTAAGTGTCTTTCATTTTAAAATATAATATGGAAAATAAACCCGCATCGATCAGAGAGTTACGACAAATCCCGGGCGTTGGTCCATCCATAGCTAACGATTTATACCGCATTGGCATACGAAAAATTGATGATTTGAAATTCAAAAATCCGGAAGATTTGTACGATTGGTCTAATCAGATGGCAGGCTGCGTACAGGATCGATGCTTGCTTTACGTTTTCCGGTGTGCTGTCTATTTTGCCGAAACTGATCCTGAAAACCGTGAACCTGAAAAACTCAAATGGTGGAACTGGAAAATATAAATCCTGCAGATTGACCAGAACTGCTATTTCCAAAAAAACGATTAATATGCGTTAAAAAAACAGACTTCCCGGGCATAAAGACCAGAATTATAAAAAATCTTCAGTTTTTCTATTTATCACCTTCCTTTACAGACATCCTTTATGTTATTTTCTGAAATATAAAAAGACAATATTTATTCTGATAATTGTTTCTTGCAAATTCACGTTGCTGATAATAATATAGATTATCATTACTAACTAACAATTCTGGTAACCAATTAGTTAATTTTTTGATAATTCCCTAAAAAAACTTTTCGATAGCACTTTACGAGAACAAAAAAACCTATTTCTGGTTTATAATATTATAAAAGCGAAAAGTGTAACTTTGGTTACAATTTATATTAATTCTAAACTATTACTTTGCTCTACCAAATTATCAGAAAAATGAATATGAAATTTACTTACAATAAGGAAAACAAAATGAATACCTTGTTTAATAATGGCGAAGTTTTTCCTTTGGAAACTTCGATAGAATACACCGGCGGTGGCGTTGTCAGCAAACAAATAACCAAAAGTCCGGCAGGCAACGTAACCCTGTTTTCCTTTGACAAGGGACAGGGTCTGACAGAGCACACAGCAGCATACGACGCTATAGTTGAGATACTCGATGGTGAAGCTGAAATACGTATTGATGGTGAACCCAAAATAGTTAAAAAGGGAGAATGCATCATAATGCCAGCCAATCATCCGCATGCGCTAAACGCGGTACAACCATTCAAAATGCTGTTAATCATGATAAAAGGTTAATTATAACAATATAAAAACCTCATTATGAGCGAATATATAGATAACTCAACAAAAAGAAAAGACCTGCTTAAGCATCTGTTAATTCAACTGCATGAAGGCGCACCTGCCTCAGTCTTGCGTGGAAGACTTATTGAAGTATTAAGCAGCATTCCTTACAATGAAGTAGTGGAAGTCGAAGAGGAACTCATCAATTCAGGAACTCTCACATCGGAAGAAATTCTTGATTTCTGCGATTTACATACATCCGTATTGGATGGCAGCATTGATTTGGAAGGCGCGAAAACTATTCCCCCCGGTCATCCTGTCGATACTTTCAAAAAGGAGAATATAGCTATCCGTAATGAAATTGATAAAGCACACCATCTTTTTGAAGATCTAAAAAGTGTAACCAAAGAAAACATTAACGAATATGTGATTAAAATTCGCACAGTTTTCAATGCTTTATCCGATATCGACAAGCATTACAAACGTAAAGAATACCTGCTTTTTCCTTACCTGGAGAAACACGAAGTAACCGGACCTCCAAAAGTAATGTGGGGAAAACACGATGAAATTCGTGGTTTGATGAAAGATATTTACGAGGCACTGGAAACACCCGAAATTGACGTCGAGGAACTAAAACCAATCATTGAAATGGTTATTAAGCCTGTCCTGGAACTTATTGAGGGGATGATCATGAAAGAGGAAGAAATTCTTTTACCCATGACAATGGATACCCTCACCAGTGAGGAATGGTACAAAATATATAAAGAAACACCTGAATTTGGTTTCTGCCTGGTTGATCCTGAAGCAGAATGGAAACCGGAGGATGTTGCCGAAACACAGCCTGAATTTATCCATACAGATGCAATCCGTTTGTCATCCGGGGCATTTAGCATGGAAGAATTAGAGGCTCTGTTTATTCATTTACCCATTGACATTACATTTGTTGATAAGAACGATAAAGTACAATTTTTTTCGCACAGCCCCAATCGTGTGTTTGAACGTAACCGATCAATACTTGGCCGTGATGTACGTATGTGCCACCCTCCAGGAAGCGTACATATTGTGGAACAAATACTGACCGATTTCAAAAGTGGAAAAGAAAACAAAGCCGCGTTTTGGATGTCTGATTTCAAAGGACGGTTTATTTATATAGAATATACAGCTGTTCGTTCTCCTGAAGGCGAATATTTTGGAGTTGTTGAAATTACTCAGGATATTACTGAATTGAGAAAACTGGAAGGTGATCAAAGACTACTCTCTTATTCAAAAATAGAAAAATAATCAGGCGGCATTAGCCGCCTGTTTTGTTCTTAAACTGAAAATTTACCATCAAATTAAATACTAAACTTTTTTATTAAAATAATGAACATAACTCCCGATACAAAAATTGCTGATTTATTAAAAGAGTTTCCACAACTGGAAGCTACAATAATCAGGTATTCACCTGCATTTTCAGCATTGAAAAATCCGGTATTACGCCGTACTGTAGCTAAGGTCACTTCATTGCAACAAGCAGCTAAGGTTGGTAATGTTTCGATTGTGGAAATGGTTGATACCCTTAGGGCAGAAGTAGGTCAGTCACCATTACACGATGAGTATGCACAAATAGAAAATTCGGATATCAACGCCGAAATTCCTTCATATAGAGTCACTCATCACTATGATGCCCGGCCGGTAATTGATGCTGGCGACCACCCGAAAGATGCCATATTTGAATTGGCCAAAACCATGAAATCCGGGGACTGTCTGGAAATTCTTACTCCCTTCCCACCAGTTCCGATAGCCGACTTTCTAACAAATAAAGGGTATAAGGTAACAATATCAACAACACAAAACGGTGTAGTAAAAACATATGTAAAAATATAAGTTCGGACTCTGCTTGTATAAATTCTTAAATAATAAAGGGTAACCATAAAAAAACATTAAACAAATTTTGAAAAAATATTATATTTTTGCAACCAATTAAATATGAAAAATGGAAACAACAGAATTAATTGGTTACATAGCAATGGCTTTTTTAGTGGTTTCTTTTCTCCCCAAACAGATAAGAAGAATTCGAATTATTAATTGTATAGGCTGTACATTTTTTGTTCTATATGGAATACTGTTAGGATGGAAATGGCCACTGATTGTATCGAATGGACTGATAGCGCTCATTCAGATCTATCATTTATTTTTCGCAAAAAACAAAGCCGTAGTTTAATAAATTACTAAAAATTCAGAGCGACCGGAAACATTACTATTGTTCCGGTCGTTTTGTTTACTCAAAATGTTAAGCAAAATCAACGCTGAGTATCGTTATATTGCCAAAACAACGAAACTTGTTACCTTTGTACTCTCTAAATGAATTATTTATGGATTTCAACTATGATGTAATTGTGATTGGTGCCGGACATGCCGGATGTGAAGCTGCTGCCGCCTCGGCCAACATGGGATCAAAAACGCTGCTTATCACTATGGATATGAATAAGATAGCACAGATGAGCTGCAATCCGGCTGTTGGCGGCATTGCCAAAGGTCAGATTGTGAGAGAAATCGATGCCTTGGGTGGACAAATGGGAATTGTAACTGACAAGAGTGCCATCCAGTTCCGCATGCTAAACCGTTCGAAAGGCCCAGCCATGTGGAGTCCACGTTCTCAAAGCGACCGACACAAATTCATACATGAATGGACTGAAATAGTATCAAATACTGATAATTTATATATCTGGCAGGACACTGTTAAGGAATTAATAATTGATAATAAACAGGTTACAGGTGTAAAAACGCTTCTTGGCGTTGAAATGAAGGCCAAATGTGTGGTTTTGACAGCAGGCACATTCCTGAGAGGATTGATTCATGTTGGAAAAATGCAAATTGACGGAGGACGTGTTTCTGAACCGGCATCATACGGCTTAACCGAGCAACTAAAATCCATCGGGTTCACAACCGACCGGATGAAAACCGGCACTCCCATGCGTATTGACGGACGAACGATCGATTTCAGTCAGTTGACCGAACAGGTTGGTGAGAATGATTTTCATAAATTCTCATATTTGAAAGAAGTCAAGCGTGAACTACCTCAGCAAAGTTGCTGGATTACCTATACCAATCAAAAAACCCATGAAATCCTTCACGGCGGATTGGAATTCTCACCGCTTTACAACGGACAGATAAAAAGCATCGGGCCCCGTTACTGTCCGAGTATCGAAACAAAAATAATTACCTTCGCCGACAAAAATGCTCACCAATTATTTCTTGAACCCGAAGGTGTCAATTCAAGAGAATGGTATGTGAACGGGTTCTCCTCTTCCCTACCCTGGCAGACACAAATTGCGGCGATACAAAGTGTAAAGGGGTTGGAAAAAGTTCAGCTTTATCGTCCCGGATACGCTATCGAATACGACTTTTTTGATCCTACCCAACTAAACCATTCACTCGAAACAAAGCGAATAAAAAATCTATTCTTTGCCGGTCAGGTGAATGGTACCACCGGTTATGAAGAAGCAGGCGGACAAGGTTTGATTGCAGGTATAAACGCTCATATCAACTGTCACGGTGGGGAAAATTTCACGCTGCTGCGTGACGAAGCGTATATTGGTGTGTTGATTGACGATTTGGTGACCAAGGGGGTTGACGAACCTTACCGTATGTTTACTTCGCGTGCCGAATACCGGTTACTGCTCCGGCAGGACGATGCCGATATGCGACTTACCGAACGCTCACATTCCATTGGTCTGGCAAAGAAAAACCGGTTGGATCAACTAACCTACAAAAAGGCAGAACAGGAAAAATTAATTTATTTTCTACGCAATACATCCATAAAACCACGGGAAATAAACAACTTCTTACTGTCTAAAAATTCTACGGAATTAGTACATGGGTGCAAAATATCTGACCTGGTTTTACGTCCTCAATTTGGGATAACGGAGCTGGCTCAGGCTGTTCCCGTATTAAGGGAAAAACTGGAAAGTATCTCCGAAATCAGTGAAGAAGTCAGCGAAAGCGTAGAAGTGATGTTGAAATATTCAGGCTATATTGAGCGCGAAAAACTGATCGCAGAGAAGCTTCAACGTCTCGAACATATCATCATCAGGGATAAAATTGACTACTCAACCGTTCAGTCACTATCGACAGAAGCCCGGCAAAAACTTGCCAGAATAAACCCCGAAACCATTGGGCAGGCAAGCAGAATACCGGGAATTTCTCCAAGCGACGTCAATATTTTGCTCGTTATGATGGGAAGATAATAACCATGTTCCACGTGGAACATAATCAACTTGCGCACAAAAGTGCTGAGTTGAATTTGTAAACTATTATATTGTAAAATAATCTATTGATTAATATTTGTTCCACGTGGAACGCTTTCGTTGTATGAAAATTTCATCCTCATTAAAAGAACAGATTAGGATGCTCCCCGAAAATCCGGGAGTATATCAGTATTTTAATGCCAACGAAGAAATAATATATGTGGGTAAGGCAAAGAACCTGAAAAAAAGAGTAAACTCATATTTCAACAAAATTCACGATGACAACAAAACAAATGTTCTGGTAAAAAACATTTCCTATCTTCGATATATTGTTGTTGACAGCGAAGAAAACGCCCTTCTGCTTGAAAATAATCTTATAAAGCAGTATCAACCGAGATATAATATTTTACTGAAAGATGGTAAAACATATCCCAGTATTTGTATTACCAACGAAGAATTTCCCCGCATTTTCAAAACAAGAAACATCAATAAAAAATGGGGACAATACTTCGGACCTTTCAGTTCGGGTTATACTATAAATTCTATCCTGGAAATTATCAACAAACTCTACCCTATCCGATCCTGTCATTTGGCTCTAACCGAGCAAAGCATTGCGACTGGAAAATTTAAAGTGTGTCTCGATTATCACATAAAAAAATGTAAAGGTCCTTGCGAGGCTTATCAAACCAGAAAAGAATATCAGGACAACATTAACGAAATAAAAAAAATTATTCAGGGCGACGCTAACGAAATAAGCAAACTTCTTTTCGCAAAGATGAAGAAACTGGCAGCTGAATATAAATTTGAAGAAGCAAATGAAATCAAGCAAAAATATGATTTGATTGAAAATTATAAATCAAAATCGATTATTGCGAATTCGGTGGTAAATAATACAGACGTTTTTGCTTATGCCGAGGATGAAAACGCTGCTTACGTGAATATTTTACGGGTGTCGAAGGGTGCGATTATTCAGGGTTATACTATTGAATATAAAAAAAGGATAGACGAAACAAAAGAGGATATACTTTCGATTGCAATCATTGAATTAAGAGAAAAACTTAACAGCAATTCTAAGGAAATAATAATACCTTTCCCTATCGAAATAGAATTTGCGTATATAAAGTTTATTGTTCCCCGGCGTGGTGATCGCAAAAAATTACTCGAACTGTCCGAACAAAATGTAAAACAATATAAACTTGAAAAACTCAAACAGACAGCAAAATTAAATCCTGATCAAAAGAGCATTCAGTTATTAACGGAAATTCAGCAAAAACTACATCTTGAAAAAATACCAATAACAATTGAGGCTTTCGATAATTCAAATATATCGGGATCCGATGCGGTTGCAGCCTGCGTGGTTTTCAAAAAAGCTAAACCTTCTAAAAAGGATTATCGTAAATATATAATAAAAACCGTTCAGGGTCCGGACGATTACGCATCGATGAAAGAAGTTGTTAAAAGACGCTATATACGAATGGTAAATGAAAACGCGCCTTTACCCGATTTGATAATTGCTGACGGAGGTATCGGTCAAATGGAGGTAATCCGGCAGGTGGTGGAAGATGAATTAAATCTTAAAATTCCTATTGCGGGACTTGCAAAAAATGATAAGCATAAAACCAGTGAATTGCTCTACGGTTTTCCTCCGAAAGAAATCGGGATGAAACCAAACGACACACTTTTCAAATTACTTGCATTTATTCAGGAAGAAGTTCATCGATTTGCGATTACTTTTCATCGGGACAAAAGAAGCAAAAATCAGACAGCTTCCGAACTTGATAATATTCGCGGTATTGGCGAAAAAACAAAAAATGAACTAATTAAACATTTTAAGAGCGTGAAAAGAATTAAATCATCTAATTTAGATGAACTTACAAAAATAATTGGAACTAACAGAGCATCAATTGTTTACAAATATTTTCACCCGGTTTTGAACGCCTGAGAATTGAATATTTTATTCTTTCCCGGCAAATTCCCGCAAATACAGAACGGAAAAACAACCAAATCATTAAAAAATCAGACACTAAAAAATAAAACGACTATGATGACTA
>DAONDU010000002.1:0-13326 GCA_035402725.1 Paludibacteraceae bacterium
GAAGATCCGTATAAAAACGACTCGCTGGTCATCAACGGGAATTTTACTGCAAACGGCATTAACACTATTATTGTAAATGGTACCCTTACCCCCGGAACTTATACGCTGGTTGCCTGGACGGGAACATTAAAAGGAACACTGGCGAATTTCGATGTGACCGGAGTTGCCGGATTACCTGTTCGCCTGGTGATTAATAGCCACGACTTGCAGTTGGTTGTGGGAGCTACACGCTCTGCATCCGGTGTTACCTGGACCGGATCTACAGATGCGAACTGGGATTACATGACAACCAATTTCCAGACGATTACTTTGCCACATCAGTCCACTTTCTTTGTTCAGAACGATAGTGTGTTGTTTGACGACAGCGCGGTTCAGACCAATGTATCGCTCTCCGAATCTATGATTACAAAAGACGTTCAGTTTGCAAATAATACAAAATCATATACATTCACAGGCACTGGTGGTATCGGCGGTTCCGGCAATTTTCAAAAATCCGGAAAAGGTCTGCTTGATCTGGGAAATATTCAAAGCACCTTTACCGGAAAAACGATTTACAACAACGCGCAGGTGAAGGTCAGCGCGCTCAATCAGACCTCCATGCCCGGACCGCTGGGTCAGGCGGCAACTGCTCCAGCAAACTGGGTAATGACGGATACCCGGCTTATTGTGGATGCTGTAGAATCAAACACAGACAGGGGATTGACCATTCAGGGAACTGACACCATCGAGATTCCAAAATCAAACGGAGTAGTGTCAATCACCGGTACAATCACCGGAACAGGTGGTTTGGTTAAATCGGGTGCGGGTCAGCTGAATGTCTCAAGCAGTTCTCCCAACACGTATACTGGTGAAACTGTCATTAAAGCAGGAACTATTGGTCTCGGAACCTTGGAAATGAACCGGACCGGATTTGGTAAAAGTGGTAAAATCCGCATGGAAAATGGATCCCGCATACGCATGTTCGACAACAACAGCGATTACAACCAGAAAGCTACCTGGTACATCACCATTCCTGAAGGTAGTACGGCACGAATTGACGCTTCCAGCCGTTGCGACATCAACGGATCCATTTCAGGGGCGGGTACACTAAATTATTACGTACCCTATGTACGTGCAGATTTGGTAGCTGGAGGTGGAAATAACTTTACCGGAACTATCAATGTAACAGGACGGGATTTCAGAATTACCACTAATGCGGCAACTTTCCCAAAGGCAGCTATCAATCTCGGAGCTAATGTGTTTATGGGTGCATATTCAACAATAGGATCCAGCAGCACCAATGCTTCTACAGTAGTCAAAATCGGTTCACTGGCTGGTGATGCCACTTCGAGCGTAGGAGGCGGTACCTGGCAGATCGGAACGGACAACCGCGATGCAATTTTCAGGGGAGTATTTGGCAGCGGAGCTACCGTTACCAAATCGGGAACGGGAAAATGGACGCTGACCAATGCTTCGACACTGACCAGTACATTCTCTGTTACCGACGGAACGCTTGTTGTTCAGAATACTACTGGCAGCGCTACCGGAACCGGTAATCTGAGCATGTCCGGATCGGCTATCCTGGCTGGAACCGGAATAATCGGCGGGAATGCCAACATAAGTAATTCGGCGAAAGTGATGCCCGGTAACAATGAAACTGCTCTCGGAACTCTTACTTTCAGCAAAAACCTCTCGCTGACCGTTGGTTCCACGGTGGTTATGAAAACGATTTCAACAGCAAACGACCAGCTTAAAGTGGATGGAACACTTTATCTTAATGGTAATCTGGAATTAAGAAATCTTTCGGGAAACTGGACTGCCGGAAAAAGCTACACCCTGTTTGTTGCTCCAACCATCAGCGGATCATTTACTTCCATTACACCTGCAATCCCCGGAAAAGATTTGATCTGGGACCTGACCAGATTGAATCAGGGAATAATAGCGGTAATCAATGATCCGACACCGGTGAACGAAATCAATGCCTCCTCAGTAAGTGTTTATCCGGCAGTAATGGATAAATATTGTCTGATTAACCTGGGAAACATTACAGGTAAGGTGCAGATTGACTTGTACGGTGTTAATGGAGTGAAAAAACTCAGCTATACAGAAAGTGGGTACAATAGTCTGGTCAGAATGAACGTTTCTCATCTGCAACCGGGAGCTTATTTTTTACGGTTAACAAATTCTGGTTCTACAGCAACGTATAAGCTAATCAAAAAATAATTTATTCTGAGTATCGATAAAAAGTAGAAATTCATATTTCAAAAATTCAGTTTCGGACAATTAATCCGGAATTGAATTTTTTGAAGGTTGTATGCCATCTCCATCCTGTAAGAAAAGACAATAACAAATGTTTTGGCTACTTACCCCTTGGAATCAATCAATAGAAAATAAATAACAGAAAACTTTTCAGGTTGCGCAATTATCCTTCTGTCAAAAAAAATGAAAAAAGTCAGATTATGCATTTTTCTTTTCGTGCTTTTCCTCTGCAGTCAGACAAGCGCGACCGGATTGGTATGGTTCGATGGCAGTAATCCGATTAGCTACAGTTTACCCCGTCAGGCAGCTCCGGTAGTAAAAGTGGCAGCCGGGATGTTTTGTGATGATATGCTCCAGGTTACGGGATTTGCACCTCAGCAAAAGCCGGAAAACCTGGCTACAATAAGAATTGTTCAATTTGAAGAAAAACTCAGTAAACAACTGAAAAATGTAGGGATTCCGGTTGATGAACTCGCGGGGAAGCGGGATGCTTTCTTTATTAAAGTATCAGATAAACAGTTGATTGTGGTTGGCAGTGATGCGCGTGGAACAGCCTATGGAATACTTGAATTATCGCGGCTTGCAGGTGTTTCACCCTGGATTTGGTGGGGCGACATGAAACCCGACAAGAAAAACAGACTGGCTGTACCGGAGGATTTTCACACTCTTCAGTCGCCCTCGGTCGAATATCGCGGCATTTTTATCAATGACGAAGATTGGTCGCTGCAACTCTGGAGCTGGAAAAACTTTGACCCTTCTGACCGGAAAGGATTAATTTCGGCCAAAACATACCGTGAGATTTTCAAGTTACTGCTGCGCTTGCGTGCAAACACGATCTGGCCGGCTATGCATGGTGCCACTGTGCCATTCTATTTTGTTCCCGGTGCCAAAGAAGCTGCAGACAGTTGTGGTATTGTTATCGGAACATCCCACTGTGAGCCGCTGATGCGCAACAACGTAGGAGAGTGGGATGAAAAAATCCGTGGTAACTTCAATTTTCCGGATAATCACGACCGGGTTATCAGTTACTGGAAAGAACGACTGAATGAAGTTCATCAGTATGAAAATATTTATACCATCGGGATGCGTGGTGTACACGATGGCCCCATGGAAGGCGTTTCCACCCTGAAGGAAAAAACCGAAGCTTTGCAGCAAGTAATCAACGAACAACGCGAATTGCTCAGAAAACATGTAAATCCGGATTTGTCAAAGGTTCCGCAGCAATTTGTGCCTTATAAAGAGGTGTTGGATATCTATGAAAACGGACTAAAAGTGCCAGATGATGTGATGCTTACCTGGTGTGACGATAACTATGGATACATCACACGCCTGAGTGACGAACAACAACAGAAACGTAGTGGTGGTGGCGGTATCTATTACCACCTCAGCTATTGGGGTCGTCCGCATGATTACCTTTGGCTGACGACCACACAGCCGGGATTGATTTATAACGAGATGATGGAAGCCTACAAACACAACGCTCGACGTTTCTGGGTGGTGAATGTACACGATTTGAAACCGGCAATATATGACCTGGAGTTTTTCCTGGATATGGCCTGGAATATCAACAGCATAAAAAACACATCAATCGTAACTCATCTGGAAAAATGGCTTTGTCGCGAATTTGGCCGTGAAGCCGGAATAAAACTTCTCCCTGCAATGACTGAATATTACAGGTTGAGCAATATCCGCCGCCCCGAATTCATGGGATGGACAAAAGTGGAAGAAGACAAGAAAAAGTACAACAGAGGACTGACACCAGTCATCGATACTGAATTCAGTTTAACCGAATTTGGCGGTGAACTGGACCGGTATCTTTCCGACTATGAACAGATAAGAAATATTGTTCAGCAGACAGAGAGTCTGATTTCTGAAAACCGCAAATATGCTTTCTTTGCTGCCATAAAATATCCCGTATTTGGCGCTTCGGCTATGGCAGCCAAGTGGCTTGAGGCTCAACGGGCACGATACATTGCTTTGCAGGATAAGGATACCATTCACTGGCAAAATAACACGAAATTAGTGGAAGCATGTACCCGAAGCCTGAATGCGTATGCTGAAATTCAGACACTTACCGATTACTGGAACAACCGGATGTCCGGGGGAAAATGGAAACACTCCATGCATGCCGCTCCGCGGGATTTACCCGTTTTTGATGCGCCCGTGCTCCCGTTGAAAACAAACGGGAATGATACGGAAAGAAAATATGACCTGCCTTTGTCGTATCATGCAACTAAAATTGATCAGCTTGAACCCGACAGTTTCATTGCCCGTAATGCCTGCCACTTTACCCGTGCCGGTAAGCAGGTAAAATCCATTCAGATGCTGGGACACAGTATGAATGCCGTTTCTCTGCCCCGTAGCGAATCGGTTTCTTTTGAGTTCGATTGCCCCTGGGAAGGTGAAGCCGTGTTACGCACTGCTGTCATCCCGACCCAACCCAACGACAAGGGCGATATCCGGTTTAGTGTGCAGATAGATGACGAAAAACCAAAAATTATTTCATTCAGGGAAAGAGGACGAACGGAAACCTGGAAGAACAATGTACTGAGAGCTCAGGCCGTGAAAACGACCGGATATACACTCCTGAAAGGGAAACATACGTTGACAATTACCGCCCTCGATAATCACGTACTGATTGATCAGTGGATGATTGATTTCAAAAAGAACAGGAAATTCTATGTTTTCCCACTGACACCAGCTTATGGTGCAAAGCAGGTTTTTCTCTCAAACAATTAATCAGCGAAATATATAAATATCATGAAACGATCTATGACAACTTTCAAATTACGCGGAATATTTATACTTGCGGCATTTTTCTCGCTTTGTGCTTCCGGGCAAAATCTCACCATCGATTTATCGGGGAAATGGCGTTTCGATATCGACAGAAACAATGTGGGTGTGTCAGAAAAATGGTTCTCAAAAACGTTGCGGGACAATATTTATCTGCCCGGTTCCATGACTGAAAACCGCAAAGGCGATGATGTAACGCTCAACACCCAGTGGACTGCAAGCATCTACGACAGCACTTATTTCTACAATCCGAGATTAAAAAAATATCGCCAACCCGATAACCTTAAACTGCCCTTCTGGCTTACTCCGGTGAAATACTACGCAGGAGCTGCCTGGTATCAGAGGGATATATTTATCCCTGCCGACTGGAATAACAGTCGCATAGTGCTGTTCCTTGAACGTCCGCATACTGAAACGCGCCTCTGGATCAATGAAACGGAAGTGGGTATGCAGAACTCCCTTTCGGTTCCTCATCAGTTTGAAATCAGTAAATACCTGAAGAAAGGTAAAAACAGGATTACACTTTGCATCGACAACCGGACAAAGGACATCGATGTAGGGAAGGATTCGCACAGCATCACCGACCAAACACAAGGCAACTGGAACGGTGTGGTGGGGCGTATAGAGCTTCAGGCGATGCCACAGACATATATTGAGGACATACAGGTATTTCCCGATTTGAAAAATAAAAAGGCTGTTGTAAGACTAAATATAGAGGGAAAATTATCGGGTATTATTACCTTAAGTGCCGAAAGTTTTAATTCTGACAAAATCCATAAGATTACTCCGGTATCCAAAGAACTGTCATTAAAGAATTCGGTCGGAAAAATGGAGATAGAATTGCCAATGGGTGATGATTTTCTGACCTGGAATGAGTTTCACCCCAATCTATACAAACTTACGGTCACACTAAAGACCAAACAGGGAACCGATACGCGTGATACACGATTTGGAATGCGGGAGTTTACTATTCAGGGAAAATATTTTTATGTTAACGGACAGAAAACTGTACTTCGGGGAACAGTCGAGAACTGTGTATTCCCCCTGACAGGCTATGCCCCGATGGACGAGAAATCATGGGAACGTGTTTTTCGCATCTGTCGTAGTTACGGTCTTAACCACATGCGCTTTCACTCCTATAATCCTCCGGAGGCAGCCATGAAAGCCGCTGATTTGGTTGGATTTTATCTCCAGCCCGAAGGTCCGAGCTGGCCTAACCACGGATCATCGCTTGGCGATGGCCGTCCGGTGGATAAATACCTTTGGGAGGAAGCCGAAAGGATTGTGAAACAATACGGCAATTATCCTTCGTTTTGCATGTTTGCCATAGGAAACGAACCCCGCGGACGATGGGTGCCCTGGGTTTCGAAATTTGTAAATTACTGGAAAGAGAAAGACCCGAGAAGGGTGTACACCGGAGCATCGGTTGGTGGCAGCTGGGCATGGCAGCCAGCCAGCCAGTATCACGTAAAAGCCGGTGCACGCGGTCTGGACTGGGATCGGCGTCCTGAGTCCAATTCCGATTACCGTGGCAGGATTGACACAGTGCGGCAGCCTTACGTATCGCACGAAACCGGTCAGTGGTGCGTATTTCCCGATTTCAGGGAAATAAGTAAATATACCGGCATTATGAAAGCCCGTAATTTCGAATTGTTTCGTGAGGATCTGACTGACCGGGGAATGGGCTATCAGGCAGCCGATTTTCTGATGGCATCGGGAAAACTTCAGGCGCTTTGTTACAAGCACGAGATTGAGAAAACATTGCGAACGCCCGGATATGCCGGATTTCAGCTCCTATCTCTCAATGATTATTCAGGTCAGGGAACGGCACTGGTAGGTGTGTTGAATGCCTTCTGGGAAAATAAGGGATATATTAACGCCGAAGAATTCCGAAAGTTTTGTGCACCAACGGTTTTGCATTCGCGTATGGATAAGTTTATTTTTAAAAGTAATGAAGACCTAAAAGCGGGAATAGAGATAGCACACTTTGGAGAAGAAACGCTCACAGGAAAACAAACAGAATGGAAAGTTAGAAATGAATTGGGAAAAATCGTCTACGAAGGCTCGTTTGCCCCAAGAGACATTCAAATCGGCAACTGTCAGCAATTAGGCGAAATTACTCTGCCGCTACACTCAATTCCCGAAGCTGAAAAACTGAACCTGGAGGTACAGCTGAAGGGAACAGACATTTCCAATAACTGGGATTTCTGGGTCTATCCCGAGACGCTTCCCCTGGTCGATACCACTTCTGTTTATATCTGTGATAAAATTGATGATAAAGCAAAACAAGTGCTTATTGAAGGAGGTTCAGTACTTCTTCAAATGGCGGGTAAAATCACACAAGGTAAGGATGTGGTTCAACAATTTGTTCCTGCATTCTGGAATACTTCCTGGTTTAAAATGCGTCCGCCACATACTACGGGCATACTGATTAACGATTTTCATCCGGTATTTAAGGACTTCCCGACGGATTTTTACTCCAATCTGCAATGGTGGGAGCTGGTTAACAGAGCACAGGTGATGGAACTTGCCGATTTCCCTGTATCCTTTCAGCCCATTGTTCAGCCCATCGACACCTGGTTTATCAACCGCCGGTTGGCCATGCTTTTCGAAGCGAAAGTCGGAAAGGGAAAAATAGTGGTGTGCAGCGCCGATATTCAGAAAGATTTGGATATACGGTATGTTGCCAGACAGTTGCGGTATTCCATTTTGAAATATATGAACTCCGGTTTATTCTTTCCTGAAAATGATGTAACTTTGGAAATGATAGAAAATCTGGCGATAAAGCGGGGCGAGTGGCTGGATATGTCGATGACAAAGGATGCACCCGACGAGCTGAAAAAGAATATCAAATAGTGGATTTGGTTATTGGTTTCCGAAACAAGTTCGGGACACGTTTTAAATTATTGATTTATTGTAAAATAATCTTTGCATTTTATGAATTGCCCCGCCTTTCAAGGCGATGAAAGAGAAAATGAAATTTATTCTACAAAATAAAAATACAGCAATGAAAAAGAAAACCTGTTGCTTGTTAATCATCATGTTTTTTGCCGCAATCCATGCAATGGCATCGGACACCGGCTGGCCTGCCGTTACCTCTGAAAGCAAACCCTGGACGCGCTGGTGGTGGCTGGGAAGTGCTGTTGATAAGGATAATCTTAGCTACAACATTAGCAAATTGGGTAAAGCCGGATTAGGCGGTGTGGAAATTACACCCATTTACGGAGTGAAAGGCAATGATGCAAACAACATCAGCTATCTCACTCCCCGCTGGATGGAAATGCTGGCGCATACCGAAAACGAAGCGCGAAATTCAGGCATGAAGGTGGACATGAACACCGGAACCGGCTGGCCCTTCGGTGGACCTGAAGTTACGTTGGAGGATGCTGCTACAAAAGCTGTTTTTCAAAAATACGAGGTGAGCGGAGGAAAAAATATCTCTTTGAACATTACTGTGGAGGACCCCAAACAACGAAAAGTGGCTTATCTGTCGCGGCTGATGGCGTATGCGGCTACAGGAAAGAAACTGGATTTGACAAAACTTGTATCGAAAGAGGGTAATCTTAACTGTAAATTGCCCAAAGGCGAGTGGCAGCTGATTGCCTTGTTTGTGAGTAAAACCCTGCAGGAGGTGAAACGCTCGGCTCCGGGCGGACAGGGGTATGTGATGGATCATTTCAGCACCAAAGCAGTGAAGAATTACCTGACTAAATTTGACAGCGCTTTTGCCCGTGATAATACTCCCTGCCCCAATACATTCTTCAACGACTCCTACGAGGTGTATAATGCCGACTGGACACCAACATTCCTGGAGGAGTTTCAACAGCGACGGGGGTACAAACTCGAAGATTTTTTCCCGGAATTACTCGGAAAAGGAAAAACGGACATCTCCTGCCGCGTAGTATCCGATTACCGGGAAACGCTTGGCGAAATGCTGCTCACTGATTTTACCGCGCAGTGGACTTCGTGGGCGCATAGTCACGGAGCTACTACACGCAATCAGGCACACGGATCACCTGCCAATATCATTGATTTGTATGCTGCTGTCGATATCCCTGAATGTGAAATCTTCGGTATAACGGACTTCGACATACCGGGACTGAGAAAAGATGAAATGAGGAAAATAAACGATGGAGATCCCGTTACACTTAAAATGGCAAGCTCCGCGGCACATATAACCGGTAAAAAGTTTACTTCGTCCGAAACATTTACCTGGCTTACCGAACATTTCAGAACTTCGCTTTCGCAATGCAAACCGGAAATTGACCAGGTCTTTACATCGGGTGTCAATCACGTGTTTTTTCATGGGACTCCCTATTCGCCCCGCGAAGCTGCGTGGCCCGGATGGCTATTCTATGCCTCGGTTAATATGTCGCCCACGAATTCCATCTGGCGCGATGCTCCCGCTTTCTTCTCGTACATTACCCGTGTACAGTCATTCCTACAGTACGGACAGCCCGATAACGATTTGCTGGTCTATTTCCCGGTGTACGATATCTGGTATGAGCAGCAGGAAAACTATTACTTTGCCTTTGGCATTCACGGATTGCGGGCACGGCTACCGAAATTCTACAATACGGTTGAGAAAATCAGGGAAAGCGGAAGGGACGTGGATTACATTACCGACCGTTACATCATGTCAGCCACCGTCGAAAACGGTTTGATTAAAACAATCGGTGGGACAACTTATAAAGCATTGGTTCTCCCGGCAACGAGATTTATGCCGCCGGAAACTTTAGAGAAATTATCCCATCTTGCCAGAGAAGGTGCAAAAATAATTTTTACAGAACATTATCCCGAAAGTGTTCCCGGACTGAAAGATTACCGAAAACGTGAGAACAGGATGAAAAAGATGATTAATACACTGCCCGAAGCGAACTTCGCTAAGTCAGAGATGAGCAAATGGGGAAATGGAAATATTATCACAGGGAATGACTTCAATGAGCTTTTGACGATGTCCGGTATATACAGTGAAAGCTTTTCACAAAGCTTTAAGGGGCAATACATCCGCCGTAAAAACGAAACAGGATATCATTATTTCTTTACGCAGCTTACAAACAATCCGGTGAAAAACTGGGTTCCGCTGGCAGTACATGCACAGTCAGCCCTGTTCTTCGATCCAATGACCGGTACTTCGGGCAAGGCGAAAATACGTACAGCCAATAACGCCACCGAAGTGTATATGGAACTTGAGCCGGGACAATCAATTATTCTTAAAACTTTCACGGATAAAAACATGGAAGCTGAAAACTGGCACTATTTCATACCCGATGGTCAGAAAATGACACTGCCCGATAACTGGGAAATTACTTTTAAGGAGAGCGAACCGGCTATACCGGGAGTTTTCAAAACAGGTAAACTGATTTCGTGGACAGAACTGGCGAATGAAAATGCAACGAAAAACAGGGGAACGGCACGATACAGTACAAGATTTATCTGGAATGACCTGTCGGCTGACGAATATCGGCTCAGCCTGGGTGATGTACGCGAAAGCGCCCGTGTTTATCTAAACGGTAATGAGGTGGCAACCTTATTCGCGGTGCCGTTCAGAACCAATATCGGGAAATACCTGAAACAGGGCGAAAACCTGCTGGAAGTGGAGGTCACCAACCTACCTGCTAACAGCATTCGCGATTACGACAGACGGGGAGTGGAATGGCGGATTTTCAACGAAATAAATTTTGTGGACATCAATTATAAGAAAACACTCTATGATAAATGGGAAACAGCACCTTCCGGATTGTTGGGACCAGTTACCATTCAGGGGCTTAGATATGAAAGGTAAATTTCAAACAAAACTCTTGATGGTGATAACTACCGTCAGAATATAAAAATAATCACTTAACTGCACTCACCAAAAGTCCCCCCAGAGGGGATTTAGGGGGGCCGCTTACATTTTATGAAAAAATACATTCTATCACTCATTATCCTTGTACTCGTAACAGGTTTTACATCATCAGATAAAAAGACTAAGATTTTCATTGCTGGTGACTCTACCGCGCAGACCTACAAAACTGAAAAGGACGGACTGATTAAAGGCTGGGGACAGATGCTTCCTGAATTTCTGGACGATAACGTTGAAGTGGTCAATCACGCCATGGGCGGACGCAGCACAAAGACTTTCCTCAACGAAGGACGCTGGGATAAACTGATGGCACAGGTACGTAAAGGCGATTACGTTTTTATACAGTTTGGGCACAACGATGCCTCCACACGTCCGGAACGGCACGCTTCACGTGCCGACTACCGCGATAACCTCCTGAAGATGATACAGGATGTGAGAGATAAAAAGGCTCATCCGGTTTTATTGACTTCGGTGGTTATGCGCACTTTTGTAAACGGCAACCTTACCGACGACCGCCTGAAAGAGTATCCTGTTATTATGCGTCAGATTGCCCGGGAATTCAATGTGCCACTCATTGACATCAATCAGAAAACCCGGGATTTTATAACTGTATTAGGTGATAAAAAATCTGTTGCTTACTATCGTCACTCAGAGCCCGGCGAAGACCCGGCTAAGCCCGATGGAGTTAAGGATGATACACATATGATGAAAAAAGGAGCGGAACAGGTGGCATATTTCGTGGCCGAAGGAATAAAAGAACTGAAGTTAAAAGGACTGTGTAATCACATCAAACAGGGCGTTGAAGATCAGGGCATCGGATCAATATTACCTGTGCGAAATAAATACGTTTATCTGTTCTCTTATTTCAAAGGCAACGGCGATGGACTGCATTTGGCCTATAGTTACGATGGGTTGAAGTGGGAAGCGCTCGGCAGAGATACTGTCTTTTTGAAACCTGTAGTGGGAAAAGACAAACTGATGCGTGACCCGAGCATTGTTCAGGACGACAACGGTGTATTTCACATGGTGTGGACATCGGGATGGTGGGACAACGGCATCGGGTATGCTTCCTCGAAGGATCTGAAATACTGGTCAGAACAAAAATACATTCCTGTGATGGAAGAATTCGCTGGAGTAAAAAACACCTGGGCTCCCGAATTGTTTTACGACAGGAAAGATAAACTCTTCTACATCTTCTGGGCATCAACCGTTCCCGGAGCGTTCCCCGAAATACCCACTTCGACCAGTGAGAAAGGGCTGAACCATAAGCTTTACTACGTTACCACCAAAGATTTCAATACATTCTCTGAAACACGGTTGTTTTACAATCCCGGTTTCAGTGTTATTGACGGGACAATGATGGAGCGTAACAACCGGTATTATATGTTTGTAAAAAACGAGAATTCGAACCCGGCCGAGAAAAATATACGGGTGGTTTCAAACAACAAACCATTAAGATTTCCCAACAAGGTTTCAGCCCCCATCACCGGCAATTACTGGGCGGAAGGTCCTGCATCCCTGCAGGTGGGAGATTACGTGTACGTTTATTTCGACAAGTACCGCGATAAAAAGTATGGCGCTGTCCGTTCTTCGGATTTGATTAATTGGGAGGATGTGTCCGATTCTGTAACATTTCCCAAAGGCATACGTCACGGAACGGCCTTTACAGTCACCGAAAGTGTTTTCAATCAGCTAACAAAATAAACAGGAGGATACAGTATAAATACCATTATGATAGCTTCACCTTGTGTTCAGAGACGATTCTACTCTTAAGTGAGTATTTAAAATTTTCTTGACCTCAAAAAACATCTAATAATTTGTTTATTGTGATATAATTACATATTTTTGCTACATTGTTAATCTATTGAAAATTTGATGTTATGAAAAGCAGAACTAAAATTAGATTAATTCAGTATGAGATTGCCGGATTTATTGTTTTTGTCGACGTGCTTGTTCTCTATATTGCAACGCACCTGAACGAAACCAAACAATTTGTAGAAAATTTGTTTAGTTAATACCGCAAAGTCTTTCTTGTGATAAAAAAAGCAGAATATCATGCCCACCTGTATATCGTGATCAACCTGTTATTGTCAGAACCAGTGAAGGTTGATTAAGGGATAATCTCCCCTTTTTTATACTATATACATAAAAAATCTGCTGCAAGGTAACAATATTCTTTCCAAAATCTAAATAAAAAACAAACGACCAACAATAAGTAACTTATTATTAGTCGTTTAATTTATTTGATTTGTTGTCCCACCAGGACTCGAACCTAGTCAGGCAGAACCAAAAACTGCAGTGCTACCATTACACCATGGGACAATCATTCATTTGCTTTATCGTTAAAAGCGGTGCAAAGATACAATTTTTTTTTGTCTTCCAAAATTATTTGGGAAAAATGTATCTCAACAATTGTATTATTCTGCTATAAGCAGATAATAATTCTTTTT
>DAONDU010000002.1:13426-41858 GCA_035402725.1 Paludibacteraceae bacterium
AAAATGTATCTCAACAATTGTATTATTCTGCTATAAGCAGATAATAATTCTTTTTACCTTTCTGAACCAGCAGGTACTTGTTGTTCAATAGGTCTTTCTTACCGATGAGCTGTTCCTGTTCTGCCATTTTTTCCTTGTTAATGCTTAATCCTCCGCTTTGAATCAGTTTGCGCATTTCTCCTTTCGAAGGGAAAATAGCAGCCTTATCGGTCAGCAGTTCAATGGCTTTAACTCCTGTCTCAAGTTCAGAAAGTGCTACTTTGAATTGTGGAACTCCATCAAAAACTGCCAGCAATGTATCTTCATCCAGCTTTTTCAATACTTCGGAGGTGGCGTTGCCAAACAATATGTTTGATGCTTCAACGGCTGCATCATAATCTTCCTGTGAATGAACGAGTACGGTCACTTCCTGTGCCAGCCGTTTCTGTAATGTACGCAAATGAGGTGCCTGACGGTGTTCCTCGATCAAAGTTTCAATTTCTTCACGACCGATGGCTGTGAATATTTTGATGTATTTCTCAGCATCAGCATCGCTGACGTTAAGCCAGAACTGATAGAATTTATAGGGAGATGTATATCGACGGTCGAGCCAGACATTTCCGCTTTCAGTTTTTCCGAACTTGCCACCATCAGCTTTTGTAATCAGCGGACAAACCAGTGCAAAAGCCTCTCCTCCGGTTTTGCGGCGGATGAGTTCAGTACCTGTTGTGATATTGCCCCATTGATCAGAACCACCCATCTGGAGTTTGCAGTTTTTAGTCTGATAGAGGTTCAGAAAGTCGTATCCCTGCAGGAGTTGATAGGAAAATTCGGTAAACGACATTCCTTCACTTGATTCACTGCTCAACCGTTTCTTTACTGAGTCCTTGGCCATCATGTAATTGACCGTGATGTGCTTGCCAATATCGCGAATAAAGTTCAGAAAAGAATAATTCTTCATCCAGTCGTAGTTGTTCACCAATTCGGCCGCATTGGGTGAGTCGCTTTCGAAGTCGAGAAATTTTGCCAGCTGTGCTTTGATGCATTCCTGATTGTGGCGAAGTGCAGTTTCGTCCAGCAGATTTCTTTCGGCGGACTTACCCGAAGGGTCGCCAATCATGCCTGTGGCTCCGCCTACGAGTGCTATGGGTTTGTGACCGGCGCGTTGAAAATGCCTGAGCATCATCACGCTTACCAGGTGACCAATATGTAGTGAATCGGCTGTTGGGTCAATGCCCACATAGGCTGAAGTCATTTCTTTCTGTAGCTGTTCTTCGGTGCCGGGCATCATACTGTGAATCATACCACGCCACTCGAGTTCTTCTATGAAATTCATCTGTGTATATTTTAGTTACGAAGTGCAAAGATAGCCATTTTTTCATAAAGTGAAAAACAGAAGGAAACGTGTAGCGGAACAAAAAAACTTAATTATATTTGCATGACAATCGTGACAATTATTTTATCCCCTTAACGATATGAACAAATCCGTACTATTCGTTCTTGTTATTTTACTTTCCATTGGCTGTACACCCCGAAAGTGGTCGATGACCGGTTACAAAACATCGAAAATTGCCATCGATGCTTCCTCTGATTCGTTGGCTGATAAACAGATGCTGGCATTTATCCAGCCTGTGAAGCAAAAACTGGATAAAGAAATGAATCAGGTCGTGGGCTTTTCGGAAGTGGAAATGAAATCCGACAAACCCGAAAGTTTGTTGTCTAACTGGACATCGGATATATATCGCCTTGCAGCATCCGAATTTCTGAAACAACCGGTGGATATAGCTGTGGTCAATATGGGAAGTCTGCGTTCACAACTTCCGGCGGGTAACCTCACAGTTCGCGACATTTTTCAGCTGATGCCCTTTGAAAATGAATTGGTCATTCTCTGGCTGAAAGGTTCGGAAGTGAGCAGGCTCCTCGGGATATTTGCCAAAGAAGGCGGACAGGGAGTCTCGGGTATAAGTATGGAAATCGTTGATGGTAAAGCGCAGAACGTGCGCGTCGGAGGTGAGCCCCTGGACGTTGATAAACTCTACAGCATAGCCACAAATGATTTTCTTGCGGGTGGAAACGACAGGATGGTACCATTGGCAACCCCCGAAAAAAGAGTGGATACCGGATTAAAAATACGCAATATACTGATGGAATATGTAATCCGGGAAAATCGTAACGGTAATAAAATTAACGCTAAATTAGATGGCAGAATAACAGTCCGCTGAATAATACTGTGTACTTTAAAGAAAGAATTGCCCGGGGTTTTGGGCAATTCTTCTTTTGTGTGCGAATAAACAACAGATAAACAGGTTAGGTTTTATATTATTAAAAATAAGTATCTAAATCAATTATTATTTAACAAAGTTATTTGTTCAACAAAGTTACTTCATGCTTTATCAATTGGATGTGTAATTCGTAAAATAATACAAGTAATTCGTAAAATATTTTTTATTTCTCAGTTGCTAAATATTTCACATTTACATTGTATTTCTTTAGTTGCAGTATTTATAGATATATCTGTAAATGCTATTTGCGCTGATAATCAAAAGACTAATTCTAACGGATGTCTTTTTTGCAAAAGCCGACACTATATGATTTTCAAATAATATGATTTTTCAGTAAATAAAGCAGATTAATGATTCATACAGTTATAATTCTTACTCAAACATTATCAAAAAACAAGTGCTATTGAGAAATCAATCCCTGTAGTTCTTTTTCGAAAGTTTATCTGTTTTTTAAGAGTGGTTTAGATAGTCAGTTTAATTTTTGACGATAATTTTTCCCACTTTATGATAATTATCCGTTTTTACAGATATAAAATAATTGCCATCAGGTAAATCAAATGTTATCAATGTGCTCCCGGTGATTTGATTCTGATACACCTGCGCACCATTTGTGTCAAAAATCCGCACATTTGCCCGTATCGGACTTTCAGTTTCGGGCAGAGTGATGTGAACGATGCCGTTTTTTACCATTGTAGGTGAAATTTTATATTCTTTTTCTTTATCTTTTTCATCATTCTTTATCTTTGCAATTACTTTCATGGAGAACGACATAGTGGAGTAACATTTGTTTTTGTCGGTAGCTTTCAATTCTATTTTATCACCCTTTGCTGGTGTGACAACCACCACATCGCCGGTTCCGATTACCTTCCCGTTTTGCATCCATTCGTAGGCGTAAGGTGTTATTCCTCCACTTACGCTGTAGCCCATAAGCCCCAGTACTACAGGCATACCTTCGGGTACTTCCTCGTTGAATAATACAGTAACCTGCAACGGATCTTTGGCCTGTGGCGGCATTTTCATTTTTACAACTGTCTGCGCGCTGCAAAACATGAAGGCTATGAGAGCTAATGATGTTATGATTGTTTTTTTCATGACAGTATGTGTTTTATTGGTTTTGAACTGGTATCACCAGCCTGAAGCCGGTAAATTTGATAAAATTGCACAAAGGTTCCTGCGGATTACCCGTGTTGCCCCAGCAGCCATCAGTACCTGTAGGCTTGATGGAGTAGCGGTATTTCACGTGGCAGGCCGAAAATCCCCAAAATTCATCACTTTCGATGCTTCCACCACGCACTATTTTATTCGTTCCGGTGTCGGGACCTTTCGGATTGGTCTGCAGCGTGGGAACCACCACACTCTGATTCACTATCTGAAAGCCGTAATAATAATCATACCAGTCGCTGCACCATTCCACTACGTTTCCACTCATGTCATAAAGGCCGAGCTGATTTGGATCTTTCCCTTTTACTGCCTTTTTTTGCTTACCCGAGTTTGTCATATTCCAGGCTACATCGTCCAGCGTATTGCTGCCTGCATATTTGGTACCGGTGTTATTTTTGCCGCCGAGAGCCGCATATTCCCATTCGGCTTCGGTGGGTAATCTGAAAATTTTTCCTGTTAATTGATTTAGTGCAGGCATAAATTCACCGGTTACCATATTCCAGTTTACTTCACTTACGGGCAATGTGAGTTTGTCGGTTTCGCTGTGGTCGGAGTAAGGCAATGAGCCCATCACAGCAAGCCACAGAGCATTGGTAACCTCCGTTTCGGATACGTAGTAATCGCTCAGTTTGACCTGATGGGGCAGTCCAAAGCTGCTTTGCTCACTGCTTCCCATCGTGAACTCACGTCCTTCAACCAGTATCATATTGACAGGGATCCCTTTCACTGTTATGGTCATTCTGGGTGCACTTGCCTGGGTGATTTTGATTTCCTTTGTTTTGTCGCCCGCCTGGATGGTTACCGCGGTTTCGCGCATCAATCCATCGTTGGGTGCAGCGCCTATGAGAAAAGCGGTATTCTTGTTGCCCGATGTGGCCGAAAGTGATAACCAGTCGGCAGTTTTTGTAGCAGTCCACGATTTATTTGTTCGTACGATAATAAGACTTGCATCTTTACCGGCAGTAAAAGCAATGGTATTAATTGAAACTCCAAGCGAGTCGACTGCTACAATTGGCGGATTGTCCGGGTCGTCGGGATCGTCCGGGTCATCGGGCGGATTGATAATCTTGCATCCTGATAATAGTATGCTGAAAAGCAGAAGCCAGAAAAATTTTATTTTCATTTGCATATATTTTTATTAGATGTTCAAATGGTAATCCTTTATGTGGTTTTAGTCCGTCGATATTTGTAGGCGTGGTGATTTCATACATTATTTGTTGTGTAGCCAAATATGCATTTTATTATCGCTGGTGTAATCCGTATTGATATAATGTACGGAGCTACTTTCGGTCTCTTTGCCACTCGCATCAAATTGGGTTGTTTTTGTACTTTCTTCGAGTTTTTCCACAGTATTCATTGTTTCTTGTGTGGTTTTTGTCTCGAACAGCAGTGTACTTTCCGACCACGATTTGGTATCCGGAACCAGATTGAGGATTTTTTTCAGCCACATTTTCTGATCTTTCTCTTCTACTTCAAATGTGTATTCAGGTTTATCGGTGTTGGTCCAGTCATCGTGATAAGCGCCCCATTTGTTTACTGTTTTGGAGAACTGATGTATCAGCATATTTCCTGTAATGAAATCATATTCAATTTTTTGTGTAATGTATGTGTCCTGAATTGTTGCAGGCAGGTTTGGTCCGTTGTTCATCCTGATTTTGTTGGTAAAACTGCAATTCGTCTGAATGATTGAGTCTTCAATTAGCTCCATGGACGTTTTAAAATCTTCGGTGCTGAAACTCAGATCCGGAATATTCATTTTAACTTTACCTGAGATGTAAAAAAGATTTTTATTGCCATTGCTGAAATTATGAATGGCATCCTGTGTTACATCTGCATAGCATAGAGCCGTGATGTTTGGTACCGGCATGGCTGACAACTCGAAGGAGGCATTATAATCGGTAAAGATTGTACTGTTTGTTTTGGCGTTGACAAAAAGCAGAAATCCGGAATTCAGAAAATCGGTATTTGATTTTGGAGTGAGTGCATCGAGCAGAAAAACATATTCTGTTGAATCTGTTATTTCCACTATTTTCATCTGTTTGGTTTTCTCATCATATTTTCCATAAAATGTTTTTTCGTTTTCGTTTTTTTCGGTCAGTCTTTTATACTTTACCACTACAGCTTTGTCCAGCGTCATGTTGTTCAATAAGTACATTCTTGCTCCCAGGTAGGGTATTTTTATTGAAATTTTATTGGTTTGATAATCATGTTTATCGAAATTATAATTTAACAGATTAGCAAAGTCGCCTTTATTGTCAATATTTTGAATGATGTATTTGTATGGATTTCCATCTTCCCGGTTGATGACCGTAAAATTGGGATTGACGCCGCTGAAAATATATTTTACGTAATCGGCAAATTCGGTTCCGGTATTTGACTTCAGATACTTTTTAATATAGCTTTCCAGATAACCCAGCCAGGTATCTAAATAGGAAGTTTCTTTCAGGAGAACAGCCGCGTCCAGCGTTGTTCCGCGACGGTAATTTTGCATGTAATGGAGAAACAGACTTGCAAGATTGTAATCGGCCGAATTTGACGCAAGTTTACTCACAACCGGTAAGTTATAATCATTAAACCAGGATGCTGAAAGTACCTCGAAAATCGTTTTGTTACCTTTAGTTGGAGATAATCCTTGTTTTATCAGCATCTCAGGTTCAGTGAGCGGTAAATCAGTTGTATTCCAGATCATTCTGCCACCCAAAGGAGCTGTGGCTTCCTGCCAGAAATAATTATTTATAATCATCGACATGTAATAGTCCTGCGTATAGTGCGAGTATTCATGGGCGAGAGTAGTCATCAACTGAACCGTGTTTTCTTTATATGTTTTTTCCATACTCATGAAAATTGGGTCAATATATAGAAATCCCCGTCCCGACAGATAGCTGGCTGCACCTATCTGAGCATAATTTCCTACCTGTTTTACATAGACATTGAAGCGTAATCCCGGTGTTTCAAGCCCGAGTAAATCACATTTATTTATAATCTGGTTCATGTACTCGGCAATGTCCTGTATTAAATAGGGATTACCATCCTTGTCCGGATTGGTATTTGTATCGTGCCAGCTTTTTAATCCCTCTTTTACAACCATTCCATCATAAAGATCAAAAATGCTTTGATCACTTACGTTGTAAATGACGTTTACCCTGCCACGGGTAAGCCGGTGTGTATAGTTCCAGTCGTTAAACTCGAAGTAGCCCAGCTTTGTAAAATGATAAGTGCCGAATGTGAGTGTTGTGTCATTCAAATTGATGTTTGCATCGTTGTAATACTCCCATTGTTGTTCAATATCATTGAAATAAACAGCTTTGTAGTTATCAATATTCATCTGGTTAAACGACCTTTTATTCAGGTTTTTTAGTTTGATGATAACCGGTAAATAAAAACTGTCTCCAAAACTTACCGTCACATCATATACGGAACTTAAGCGGAAAACAGAATCGGGCTTAGCCGGTGGATTGTCAAGCTTGACGATGGTAAGTCTGAAGTCGCTGTCGTTAATGCCCTGCGGAATGGTTACCTCTATGCTGTCTTTCTTAAACGTAATCGTTTTGTTCTGTACATTTAGTGTGGTGTCGCAAATCACTTTTCCGTACGGATTGATTTTCAGCGTATCGCTGTAATGGGGCGCGCAATTTGTTTCCAACAGTGCACAGCGGTAATAAGCCGGAGTTTTTGGTGAAATTTTCAATTCTTCTTCATTCACCGAAACCAGATTTGCCTTCAGATCGTTCTGTGTCATGGAAGCCGATAACTCGTACCATTCTTTTTGGTTGGACGATGCTTCCCATTTCTTTATACCGCGCATTTTGAAAGGCGAAATTAGCGTGACGGTTTTATCGCTCAGTTCCTTTTTTTGCATGGATTCCGATTTCACAATATACTGTTCGGGATATTTCTCTGACAGAAATTCATCTTCCGTCTGTATAGCCAGAAACAAAGTATCGGTAATCAGATTGCTCAGACACGGAATTCGGTAATAAATCTGAGGGTCTTTGTAAGTAGCTGCGCTGTCGTTTGTTATTAAGCAATAATACTTTTTTCCGATATTTTTATCAGATAATTTCAGGTGTAAAACCGGACCATCTTCTATTTTTATAGTTGGTTGAATTTCTTTCTTTTCTTTCGGATATTCGCACCATACATACGTGTCATGTTTGTTCAAATTACTGCAAATCTTTCGGATATCAATTTCAATTGAATCACCCAGATTGCCTTTGAAAGTGTTTTTCAGGAGCTTAAGCGGTTTCTGAGTCCCGATTAAGTTTGTAAAATCGGTTCCCTGTGGCAAGTCGTTGTAAACGAACCGGTTGTTTTGAAAACGGTAATAACCCGGTTCGGTACGTAATAGATTTGCCGGTATTGCTCCTGAAAGTTCGTTTTCCTGAATTTGGAGGATTTGTGCCTTTAAGTCGGAAATCATAGCCGGCAATCGGGTTATTTTATTATAACTCAGGTCAATCCCACTTAAATTTGGCAGGAAACACAAGTCATTTGGGAACACAGTTATTCCGTTATTTACCAGATTCAGGGTATTCAGGCTTGTCAATTGGTTCAGGTTGGCAGGCAATCGGTTTATTTTATTGTTGCTGGCTGAAAACGAATTCATTACCCTTAGCTCATTCAGAGAATCTGGTAGTGAGCTTAGCTGGTTGTTGTTCAGGTTTAATGTCTGAAGATTGGTTAATTTGCCTATGTTTTCGGATATTTCGGTGAGTTTGTTGTTGCTTAAATCCAGACTGGTCAGTTTAAATTTGTTATCAAAAATTGCAGGTACCTTACCTTCCAGTTCATTGCTGAAAAGTTTCAGGGTTGATAATGAAGTGCAATTATTTAATGAAGGAGGAATTTCACCCGAAAGTTTGTTGCCGGACAGATCGAGATATTGAAGCTTGTTCAGGTTGCCAATCGTTGATGGGATTTTTCCGCTTAGTTGATTGTTTGCGATGCTTAAAAATATCAGGTTTTTCAGATTTCCCAGACTTTCAGAGATATTTCCGGCCAGTTTTTGATCGTCGAGAGTTATTTCCTGCAAATTATTCAGAGAGTAAATTTCTTCCGGTATCGTTCCATCCATATTTCCGGTAGGCAAATTAAGACTTCTTAAATTTACAAGTTTCCCTACTGAGGATGGAATTGGTCCTTTGGCAGCATTAAAAATGCTTAAATTTGTCAGATTTGTTAAATTTCCAATATTAGTTGGAATTGTATCGCTCAGTGTACCGGAGAAGTTCGAAATCCTTAGTGATTGAAGGTTGGTGAGGTTTGATATGTTTTGAGGTATCGTTCCATGCAGTTTACCTGAAATATTTAAGTTGATAAGTTCATGCAGGTTGTCGATGTCATCGGGTATCGAACCTTCATTGCCAATCATGTTCGCAGAGTAAATATTCAAACTCATTACTCGTCCATTGAGGGTTGTAATGCCCGTTCTTTTTTGAGCATCAGACAAATCCCAGTCGAGATTACTGATGTTATTTTTTATTGAAACTAATGCAAGCGAATCGGTTTTATCCAGGTGAACTGGTCCGGGCTGATATAAAATGACTTCAGCCAGGTTGGTGCCGAATTTATAATTTCCACTATAAATTAATGAATTGTTATTAAGCATATAGTAGCCATTTCCACCGCCACCCCAGCCAAAGTTTATATGAAAAAATCCGTTGCTGTCATATCCATCCAGTACCACGGCGTGTCCCGGATTGCCCAGGAGATGAGCATAAACGGGTTTTTGCTGAGCAATAACGTTTTGAATTACTTGTGAGTTTCGTGAAAAATCATTAAATGGTTCGCATGTATATCCAAAATAATCATGCAATGCATAGAGAGAAGTAGGAGATGAGGGCGAACTGCCTGCCGGACTGCCATTATAATTCATATCCATGGATACCCCTACATGATAAGACAATAGTTTGAAATCTTCGTCAGAGGGATTAATCCAGTTGTAATGAGTATTCCCAAAATCGGCGCAAAGCTCTCCATATGCCGCATTTGTATAACAATGAGATCCTATCCCTTTGTCGGGGTACTTGTAATAGCACATGATTTGTGTCATGGCTGTAGCCATACACCCGGACCAGCTTCCGCCCACATTTTCGTGATGAAACTGGTTGAGTCCCACTCCGGCCTGGTCCAGCAATGGTGACACCACTGTTGTGGTTTCTCTGGTGTTTTGTATCCCCATGATGCTGTCCGGACTGGCATTTTCGTAGAGTTTCAGCAGTTGCTGTAAACCGTCAGGAATTTCAGCCGGATTAAAATTCGCCTTGTCGGAATATCCCAGAATCTGAAAACCGTGTGTGCTTTGTGCAAAAACCACAAAACCCCTTTGTTCGTTTTGAAATATATAAATCGGTGCCTGTACGTTTCCTCCCGATTGATATTTCAGTTCTATATCGGCTGAACTTGCCGGAACTTTTTGCATCTTTGTTTTATAGGCTGTTGAGTTAAAATAGTTCAGGGCAAATCTGCCTGCTGCTTCAGTTGATTTTATTTGTCCATCCAACTGATTGAAGCAACCTGATATACACACAAACAATAATACGAAAAACCCGAAAATTGTTTGTGAACGCCGGAAATTATATTGTAAAGTATTCATAGCCTGTTTGTTTGTTTGTTGCTGATATGTTTTTCTAATCATCGTTTTTCATTTAAAAAAAATTGTCAGTTAAACTGAAATGCATATAAACTTTATCATGCTAATTAGATTTTAATTAAACTAAATAGATGTTTTTAATTAAACAAAAATAGAAGAAAAATGCATTAAAATATGTGCAATTCGTAAAAACATATCATTAATTCGTAAAAAAAACAGACATAGATGTTAAAAGATTTAACCTGTATACCGGTTTGATAGATAGAAATTGTTTTTTTGAGAAATTATTTTTCTATATTTGTGGTAGGTATATTTAAATGCAAATGGAATAAGTAAAGAGTTGATGAGTAAATGTGATTAACCCATTTTCAAATGAATTTATGACACAAACCCTGTTTGTAATAAGTCCGCTTTATGTTACGCTGTTTTGGGCCATCGTGTTGAATACGGATGTTGACAAGAATACTTCACCCAGAACTTTCCTGGGGAAATTCATGATTTTTGCCTTTATCGTTTATTTTTCGCATTTTCTGTACTTTGATTCCCTGAAAGTACTTTACGCCTGGACAGATGCTATTTATCAGTTTGCATCGCTGATGGTATTTCCTATGTATTACATTTATTTCAGGCTGCTAACTATCGACGAGAAGTTTTCTCTACGCAAACATGCCCGTTATCTGTTGCCATCTATAGTATTATTCCTGCTGTATTTATTCGGAATTATGTTAACTCCCGTAGCTGATTATCAATCATGGCTGTTTCAGAAAGATATTCCTTCCGCATCCTTTGGTATCGCCTGGCTCAATGTGATATTTGTCCTGATGAAAGCCGTGTTTGTCATACAGGTGGTGCTTGTGCTGGTTGCAAACACCATTCTGATACGAAAATACGCCTATAAAGCCGCACAGTATTATTCCGATGTTCACGATAGTGGAACCATCAGCGTGCAGTTGCTCAATGCGTCCATGCTGTTTACGGCGCTTACGTCCATTGTGGTTGCAGTTCTGGGACGTGACTATTTCGTTGCTCACAACCTAATATTAGGCATTCCTTCCCTGATTTTTTCGGTGTTGCTATTCACTATTGGCTGGTTGGGCAACAGGCAGAAACCCGTCAATCCGGCTTACGAAGAATTTCCGTTTCAGACAGAAGCTTTGGTCGAACTGCCACGTAATTCGAGAAGGGAGAAAAGTATCCTGAAAAAAATTATGGTACTTTTCGAGCAAGAAAAAATTTATCTGAAAAGTTGCGTGACTATTCAGGATGTAGCAAACTCTATCGGGACAAACCGCACCTATATTTCATCAGTTATCAATGAGCATTGCCAGCAGAATTTTTGTACCTTTGTAAATCAGTACAGGCTGAATGAAATTGAGGAAATACTGAAATCGGATAACGACATCACCTTAAATCAGCTTGCCGAACAGACCGGATTTGGTTCTGTAGACTCTATGAAACGAGCTGTCAAGCTAAAAACCAATATGAATTTCAGAGAATGGAAAGAGGAGATAATAAAAAACACAACAAACGACAAGTAAATTTGATAGGCATGAAAAGTAAAATATTTTTTTTCTGTTTTATTCTGATAACATTTTCAATGTCAGTTAATGCAGGGAAACAAACTAAAATTGTCATCCTGCATACCAACGATACACACAGTCAGGTTGAGCCCGCTGAAAGTAACAATATGGGAGGCTACGCCCGCCGTATGGGAGAAATAAATAAAATACGCTCCGAAGAACCCAACGTGTTGCTGGTTGATGCCGGAGATTTTTCGCAGGGAAGTCCCTATTTCAATTTCTTCAACGGGCGCATTGAAACCAAAGCGCTGGAGATGATGGGTTACGATGCCCTGACACTTGGAAATCACGAATTCGACAACGGTCTTGATACATTGGCTTCCGTACTGAAACTGGTGAAGTTGCCGATAGTGAATGCAAACTATGATCTGAAAAATACGCCGATTGCACCGTTTGTTAAACCATTTATCATTGTTCGTAAGGGTGGATTGAAAATAGGAATTTTAGGTATCGGGGTGAATCTCAGGGGACTGGCATATCAGAAAAACTTTGCCGGACTGATACTGAACGATCCGATCAGAACTGCCGCTGAAACTTCAGATTACCTGAAACATAACCTGAAATGTGATCTGGTGATTTGTCTGTCGCACCTGGGCACCTCTTACGAAGACAGTTCACCCACCGATTACGATCTGGTGGCTGCATCGCGCAGCATCGATGTGGTAGTTGGCGGACATTCGCACAAAATACTCGAAAATGTTACAGCCGAGAACGTATCCGGTCGGAAAATTCTGATTACTCAGATGGGTAAAAGCGGACTGAACTTGGGTAGAATTGACCTGACATTTGAGAAAAAATAAATTCACTGCACCTCTATTCCTGTGAGGGGCTTTCAACTGACTTCCAGGATTTGGCTTTCAGGACGAAAAAACTGCCCGCCAGCATGGGAATTACGAAATTAATGAGCCAGACTAGAATACCTGTAAGGGTTATCCCCATCACATTAACCGAATAGACGCCAAAAATAAGCACAGCATAAGAACCGCGTACCGCAGCATCAGAAACAGCATAGGAAGGTGTAAAGGTAATGAGCAGATACATGGCCGGAATGGCGCTCAGGGCCTGTAACGCGCTCACCTCAATGCCGAAAAACTTCAGCATGAAATAAAACTGTGTGCAGAATACCACATAGCGGATGACCGAAATGATGAGAAACAATATCAGACTTTTCAGACTGAGTTTGGAAACCGGAATGGCTGCCTGACGGAGTTTTATGGCCCATTTCCCCGAAAATATTTTTCGTACCAGTCCCGGAAATGCATAATAAAGACTACCGCAGAGGACTAAAACCAACAGGACTACAATCAGGTAAGCCGGATAATTGATATCCGGATAAAACTTCGAAACATAAAATCCGGCGCCGATCACTCCGAACAAAGTAACAACCAGACTTTGTGAAACACTGTTGATAAAACTGAGCAGAACTCCGGTGAGGCGACAACTGTCGGGTAGAAAAAATACTCTGCCTGCAAAATCGCCGAAACGGTTAGGGGTGACAAATCCGGTGCACAGTCCGGCCAAAACGCCCTTCAGTGAAGTCCTGAACGATAGTTTTACAGTAGAGGAGGTAAGCAGCTGCCATTTGCGGGTTTCGAGCAGCCAGTTGAGAGGCATGATCAGTATAACCGCCAACAAAAATCCTATCCGAATACCATTCATCGACAGCAATGTGTGCTTCAATTCATCCCGGTATTCAATATGGGCTAACTTGTAAACCAGAAAACCATAAGCTGCCAGTGTAACGATCCATTTGACAGCCTCGAAGAGTTTGTGATTACTTTCTTTCATTTCTAATCCTGAAAGTAAATTTCTTTTGAGAAAAATAGCTGAATATGGTGGTGATGATGGTAATTATCATTTTTGAGCCGAGAGGCCAGAGACCCAGCACCCCGTTCAGGATTTTCAATCCGGTATAATTGATCATTAAATTGGCGGCTACCACCAGCATATATCTCGCCAGCTGTTTATGTCCTCTCAAATCAGACTCGGTAAAAGTGACATATTTCTGAAGCAGGAAGCCGGTAAAAAATGTTACGGGAAAGGTGATAAACAGCGCGGCGATAGGAGAACTCAGCGTGACAACTCCCAGATTCATCATCTGTTTCTGTAACACAACATTATATATAAAGGAAAATAATCCCCAGTCGAACAGTATGTTGGCAGCACCTGAAACTCCGTAGCGAAAGAACTGCAGACTGAAATATCTGCTGAACGGCGGATAGAAGAAATCAATCATGTCACTGATCAGTTTGCCTGTAAGAATGAGAAACTTTCGCATCGTGATGGTCGGGGTGATTGTATAGCGTATTTGAAAATGATAAAAAGGAAAAGTCGTGTTTTGTGGCAGAAATCCGGCAGAAAGTTTAGGTTTATCAAACTATTATCCTTACTTTTGCCAAAAATTTACCGGAGTTTTCATTTGCAAAGATATAAAATAAATGGAAACCAACCGGATTTTATTTTGATAACTCATTATCAGTAACCAGAAATATGCCTGACGACCATCATCAGCGATATGACACAACAAGTACGCGCAAAGAAATACTTGGGACAGCATTTCCTCAAAGACAAGGAAATAGCCCGTCGTATAGCAGAGAGTTTACCTCTCAGCCAGGCAATGCCCGTCCTTGAAGTCGGACCGGGAATGGGCGTCCTGACCCAGTATCTGCTCCAAAATCCTCTCGTTGATTTAACTGCCGTCGAAATTGACCGTGAATCGGTAGATTATCTTCACGTGCATTATCCGCAGCTGAAAGTAATTGAAGGCGATTTTCTAAAAATGGATCTTTCGGTGCTTTATCCCAATAAATTCTGTATTATCGGCAATTTTCCGTACAACATTTCGAGCCAGATATTTTTCAAGGTACTTGACTACCGCGATCGTATCCCCTATGTGTCCGGAATGATTCAGAAGGAAGTGGCGGAGCGCATTGCTTCGGCTCCGGGCAAAAGAGCTTATGGCATCCTGAGTGTGCTGATGCAGGCATTTTATACAACCGATTATCTCTTCACCGTATCAGAGCAGGTCTTTGACCCTCCGCCGAAGGTCAAATCGGCTGTTATTCGCTTTACACGTAACGAAGTGCAACATCTCGATTGCGACGAGAAACTCTTCCGGACCGTAGTGAAAACAGCCTTTAACCAGCGCCGAAAGACCATGCGCAATTCACTGAAACCTCTCGTGCCCAAAGAAAGTTCCATGTATGCCGATCCCATTTTCGACAAACGCCCCGAACAGCTGGGTGTGGCTGAATTCGTTCAGCTTACAAAAATGGTGGGAAAAGCTCTGAAAGAGAACCTGTAGCAGGTTTCTCCCAACTTTGTGAAAACAGCAAAGGTCTTATTAATTCCAGTTTCCAAAATGAATATCAAATCAGAATTACGGAATCCTGTTTTGATAAAAAAGAAAGGAGAGAAAAATCATGTCAGAATTAAGACTTTTTTATCACGAAGATGGTAAAATAAAAATATCGAAAAGCCTCGATATACTCCCGAAAATTGATCTGAAGAATATTATATGGATCGACCTCAATGATGTAGCACTCGATGTGGAAAGCCGCCTGGAGCAGTTTCTGAAAATATACATTCAGGAAGACGAAGAAATTGAAGAAATCGAGATGAGTTCGCGCTATATCGAAACCGATGACGGTATTGTTGCCAATACCAATTTCATGATGGACAATTTCACACTCGAACCCGTTTCGTTTATCCTCAAGAATGGAATACTCGTATCGGTACGTGATGCTGATCTGCGCTCGTTCAACGAAACCGTAAAGAAAATCTTTGCCAGTACCCGAAGCTTCCCGACAGGATATCATGTACTGGTGGCGTTGCTCGAAACCCGTGTGGAATACGATGCCGATGTCATAGAGGATACCACCGACCTCATTACCAACCTCAGTAAAACCATGAACAAGGAAGATGATCTGGACGAAGATATCCTCATCCGTATCAAGGACCTGCAGGAAAAGGTGATGATCATTCGTCAGACAATAATAGATAAGCAACGCGTCATATCCAGCATGCTTAAAAGCGATGTGTTCCCCGCAGAATTACTGCCGCGCCTGAGCATGATTATCAAGGACATCAACTCGTTGTTCGAATATACGCGTTTCGGCTTCGATCGTCTGGACTATCTCCAGGATACTTTCCTCGGTTTGGTTAATTTACAGCAAAATAAAATCATCAAGATATTTACCGTGGTGTCTGTCATATTCCTGCCTCCCACGCTTATAGCCAGTATTTATGGCATGAACTTCAAGGTTTTGCCAGAACTGAATTGGGCTTATGGTTACCCGTTCTCCCTATTCCTGATGGTGGCGTTCTCAGGAGCGGTATTGTGGTACTTCCGGAGAAAAAAATGGCTGTAAATCTGACCGGTTTTCGTGTATTTTAACATGTTATTATTCCGGTTTTATGATCAGATGATTATTTTTGCTAAATAATACTTATCAAAAAAAAAATATTTATGGAAGAAAAATCATCTTATCGACAAAAAGTAGATGCACAGTTCGAAGACTTGAAAACTGATCTTGAAGACCTGAAGATAAAAGTACAGAACGCAGCAGCTGATTTGCAGGCTGAATATCAGGAAAAAATCAGGGAGCTGGAGCCTAAAATAGTTGAAGGTAAAGTCAGGCTGGCTGAATTGGCAGGTACAGCAGACGAAGCATGGGACGAAGTGAAAGACGGTGCAGAGTTAATCCTGAAACAAATGAAGGAAACATTTAATAATGTGAAAGAAAAATTTAATAAAGACGAAGCCTCTGAAAATCCTGATGTACCAAAAAATGAATAATTAAAAGAGTTGTCTATAAAGGACAGCTTTTTTTTTTATTGGAAAATTTTGAGTTGTGTATTTTGTAATCCAAACTGAAATCATATATTTGCGACTTTTATGTCAAAATATTAAAAATGAAAAAACTCATCTTTATTAAATCGGCTTTAGTTGTTTTACTATTATGTGCGCCACTACTGAGCGCTTTTGCAATCAGAGCCTATCCGGGAATCGTCAAAATCACACAGCCCGATGGATCTTCATTGAATATTCGAATGCATGGCGACGAATATCATCATTACACCACTACCGAAGACAATTATATTGTTAAGAAGATTGACAGCGGTTTTTATACCTATGCAAGTATCGATTCACGGGGAAAAATCATTGCAGGTACGCAGATTGCCAGAGATCCTTCGGTACGTCAGGCTGCCGACAACAAATATCTGGTGCGTATGCCTGAGAAACTGACAACGAAATTTCAATCCGGTATCAGGAAAGTAAAATCAACTAAACAGAATGCAGCTGTAATGAAAAGAGCTTTCCCGGTTACCGGGTCCGGTAAATCGCTGATTATTCTGGTCAATTTCAAAGATAAATCGTTTGTGGTACCATCCATCCAGACGGCGTTCACCAACCTGCTTAATCAGCCCGGATATAGTGAAAACAACGGTACAGGTTCTGCAAAAGATTATTTTATGGCATGCTCGTACGGTAAATTTTCTCCACAGTTCGATGTGGTAGGACCGTTTGATCTCCCATCAAACATGTCGGTTTATGGTGGCAATGATGAGGATGGTTATGACATAAATCCTGTTCAGATGATTGTGGATGCATGTACGGCAGCCGATAATAACGGAGTGGATTTCGCGCAATACGATACCGATAACGACGGATACGTGGATAATATATTCGTATATTATGCCGGTTACAACGAGGCTGAGTTAGGGGGCGATGATACAGTTTGGCCGCATCGCTGGGGAATTTATCCTACGGTAACATATGGAGATGAGGGAAATTATGCCGGTACCGTAGCTTCCATTACCTTCGACGGGAAAAAAATCATGGATTATGCCTGTACATCGGAACTGAAAGGCGACAGCGATTCGAAAATGTGTGGTATCGGTACATTCTGTCATGAATTCGGACATGTACTTGGTTTGCCCGATTACTACGACACGTCTTTGAATCAGGATAATACTCTAAATAACTGGAGTATTATGGATCAAGGAGCTTATCTGAACCAGGGAAATACTCCACCTGTGTATTCTGCGTACGATCGGTTTTATCTGGGATATTACAAACCCGTAGAACTTAATCAGCCCGCGAACTTGGTGACACTGCTACCCTTGTATCAGGGAACAACCATACCTGCAAATACAGATAATCAGGCTTATCTTCTCTCAGCAATTACTCATGACCTGAATGGGGCTGACCCAAAACCGGCTGAATTCTTTATGGTTGAATACCGCAAAAAAACTGGCTGGGATGCCTATCTGCCCGGAGAGGGGATGCTCATCTGGCACATCGATTACGATCAGACAGCCTGGGAAAATAATGGACCAAATAATTACAACGAAAGCACACAAACTCAGGCAAGCCACATGAGGGTATATTTGCAGCCTTTGTCCGGTTCTACAACCACTCCGGGAGATGCATTTACATCAGGTAGCTTTACACCGACAGCCTGGGACGGTACATCTATTGACAGAAACATAACCGAAATTGCCAAAACTGCCGAAAATGTCACCTTTAAACTGATGGGTGGCTTGCAACCCAAAATAAAACTGGGTATGATTAGCGGTCAACTTACTTATCCGCTTACCGTAGTCGGTAAAACTAATCCCAAGAATCTGAATATAGTAACTACAGGCATTAACGGAAATCTCACAGTTACTTTATCTGGTGCCAATGCTGATTATTTTACAATAAGTACTGCCAGCATACCTCAGACAACAGCCAACTCGACTTCCGGATTTGATTTGCTGGTAACTTATAAACCGCTTACTGCCGGAACGCATACTGCTGTTCTCACCATTACCGGTGGCGGACTAAACGATAAAGTAATTAATCTTACCGGTTCAGCAAAATAAACTTAACAATATAAAAGAAACCCTGAAAATCAATTCTTTTCAGGGTTTCTGTGTTTATAAAAGTAATCAGCATACTTAAAAACGGTATCTGATTCCCAGTGCAATCGCCCAAAACGAGTTGTAATCATGTCCCGAAGGAAAAATGGTAAATCCCGGACGATAATCCAGCGACACTTGTACAGGTACTGAGAAATTGTATTCAATCCCCACCTGACCGGCAACGCCCAGTGCTAAGTGTTTTCCGCTGCTATAAAGTTTATCCCATAATCCTATCTGAGGTCCCAGACCTGCGTACCAGTTCACACCTTCCTGAAGTCCGAATACCCATTGGTGGATGCCTGTGAGGATGACAGAATTATTACCATAAATGCCAAGATCTACCTCAGCGCGGGTAGAACTTCCGAGCGGATTTTGAAATGATAACTCAGCGCCATCTGTAATACGAATACCGATGGCTTTGTCCATGGTTTGGGCCTGAATGATACTTGATGAAGCAATCAGAAGTGCAATGGCCAGAAAAAGTTTTTTCATGATGTTGATTTTTTTAGAGTTAAAAATGATGATTTGTTATCTTGCAGAATCTGTTTACGGGAACATATTCGTAAATCCGAAAGCTGATTTTTGAAATAAAGACTAAAATCTGTAACGAATCCCAAGAGCTACGGTGTCGTAAGTGCCTCCGTGAGTTAAATACCACGCCGGACGATAATCCAGTGATACCTGTACGGGAATGGTAAAATTGTATTCAATACCAATCTGACCTGCTAATGCCAGTCCGAAACCCGATTGCCACAGGTTGTTTTTCTCGTACCAGCGTGAACCTAACTGACCTCCGAGGCCTACATACCAGTTTAGACCTTTGTCAAGTCCGAAAACCCACTGATGAATACCTGTTAGAATGAAACCATTTCGATCGTCAAGTCCGTAAAGCCCCAAATCAAGTTCAAGTCGGGTGGATTTGCTCAGCGAATTTTGAAAAGAAATTTCAGCGGAATTACTTAATCCACGAATACCGATGGCTTTGTCGGTTGCCTGAGCAATATTCAAATTTGTAAGTACTGTCAGCAGGATGATTGCTATAAATAATTTCTTCATGGGTAATGAGTGTTTTTTTTTGTGTTAAAATTATTCTTTTGATTTTAAGATATTAAACGTTTATTTTCTGAATATGTTTAGAAAGCAGCTTTACAATTCCGGCTCTTTCCAGTCTCCGTATGATTTTATCAGATTTATCAGGTGCTCAACAGCTTCACTCTCGGGTACATTTTTCTCGATGCAGGTTTGTTTCTTATACAGGCTGACCTTTCCGCGTCCGGCTCCAACATATCCGTAATCGGCATCAGCCATTTCGCCGATACCATTAACAATACATCCCATGATCCCTATTTTTAATCCGGTCAGATGCGATGTTTTTGTTTTGATTTCTGCTACTACGGTCTGGAGGTTGAACATGGTTCTGCCACAACCGGGGCAAGAAATGAATTCGGTTTTGCTTACCCGTACACGTGCAGCCTGAAGAATACCAAACGAAATTGAAAGAATTTCATTTTCCGGAATTCTGCCTTCGTTCTTTATCAGAATTCCGTCTGCCAGACCATCCACAAAGAGAATGCCTAGATCAGCCGCGGCTTTTATTTGAAGAGACTCCAAATCATTTTCCCGGTAATTGCCAACCACAATAACGGGATTATTGCAGCCTTCGTATATCAGCGTGTGAATAAATGCTCTTTGTTCTCCGGGCGGATTAATGTGGTCGGTACTGAGTAGTATGACTATCTGCGGATTCGTTTTTAAGTATTCAAGGGTTTTATAGTCTAGCCGAGAGTAGTTTAATTCCAGAAATGAAAGTTCAGAAACTTTTACCTCCGGAGCTTTATCTGCATAAACACCGAATTTCTCACCACTTGTATTTTGTATTTCTTCATCCAGAAGAATATAATCTGCCTTCAGGTTTTGGTGGTTGCAGGGACGCGAAATAACTACCGGTACATTTTCTCCGCCAATATTTTTTACCGCGTTAGATTTCCGGTTGCTTAATTGTAAGGGTGAAATTTTATATTCTGGGTTTAAGCGTATTGCCTCATGGCTTTCACGCTGTGTAATATAGTCTCTCAGTAGTTTTGTCACGGGTATTTCGGCTTCCGGTTCTTCGCTCAGCGAAACCCGTATAGTATCGCCAATACCCTCGGCCAGTAATCCTCCAATACCTGCTGCAGATTTTATCCGGCCGTCTTCTCCGTCTCCGGCTTCAGTTACGCCAAGGTGAACCGGGAAGCGCAGGTTTTCTTTTTCCATGGTTTCTACCAGTAATCTGACCGACTGAATCATCAGTACGGTGTTAGAGGCCTTCATCGAAATGACAACATCGGTGAAGTTTTCTTCCCGGCAAATTCGAAGGAATTCCATGCAAGATTCCACCATCCCCTCAGGAGTGTTACCCCAGCGGTTTAGCATCCGTTCGCTCAGCGAACCGTGATTTACTCCGATACGAATTGCTGTGCCGTATGTATTGCAAATGTCGAGAAATGCTTTAAACCTGGTGCGAATTTTTTCGAATTCCTCTTGGTATTCAGCCTCGGAATAATCGGATGTTAGGGTTGTTTTTATTCCGCTAACGTAGTTCCCCGGATTTATTCTTACTTTTTCCACGTAACGGGCTGCCATATCAGCAACATTTGCGTTGAAATGCACATCCGCTACAAGCGGAACATGACAATCAGCTTCACGGATCTTCGCATGAATAATATTCAGATTTTCAACTTCCTTTAGTCCCTGAGTGGTAAACCTGACTAGTTCTCCACCTGCTTCGACTATCCTAAGACATTGAGCTGTTGAACTTTCTATGTCGTTTGTATTCGTGTTGGCCATTGACTGAACTCTGACCGGATTTTCACCTCCAATTTTCAAAGTTCCAGCTTTAACTTCATCCGTTACCCGGCGATGATAATTGTATGGATCTGATTCCCACATATCTTTTATTCTGTTTTTTATTAAATGAAATGACAAATTTACAACTTTATTGCCCTTTATGAATAAAAAAAAATAATTCTTGATAAAATTGATTACCTTTGCATTCGATTTGATGTAATCAGATTTGTGTATGAATTGTCCAAGAGTAAAACCATAAAAAACAGTAAAAGGTTCTTTCAGGTTCACTTTCAGGGCAATTTTCATTTTTAAATCATTTTAACATACTAAGGATATGAAATTCTTTGATCCAAAAATTGTTTATACATTAAAGCATTATTCAAAGAAACAATTTTATTCCGATTTGATGGCGGGGATCATCGTCGGAATTGTTGCGCTTCCGCTTGCAATTGCTTTTGGTATAGCATCAGGTGTGACGCCCGAGAAGGGATTGTATACTGCCATTATTGCTGGTTTTATTGTTTCATTGCTCGGAGGTAGCAGGGTACAGATTGGTGGACCTACCGGAGCATTTATAGTCATTGTTTACGGAGTCGTACAGCAGTATGGAATTACGGGGCTGGCTATTGCTACAATGATCGCGGGATTGATGCTGATCGCGATGGGAGTGATGAAACTTGGAACAATCATTAAATTTATTCCTTATCCGGTTGTTGTGGGATTTACGAGCGGTATTGCACTGACAATTTTTGCAACTCAGATTAAGGATTTGTTTGGACTGCAAATTGAAAAAGTCCCGGCAGACTTTATTCATAAATGGGTTGTTTACGCGCAAAATATTACTACTATTAACTTGTGGGCAACCCTTATCGGGATTTTATCTATAGTAATAATCTCAATCACACCTAAATTCTCAAAAAAAATTCCCGGTTCACTGATAGCGATTATATTGATGACCATTGTTGTTTATGTACTTAAACACAACTTTGGCGTACAGGGTATCGAAACAATCGGCGACCGTTTTTCTATCAACGCCGCGTTACCTCAGGCAAGCAAATTCAGTATTGATTTCGATACTGTTCGTACTTTACTGCCGGTTGCATTTACCATTGCCATGCTTGGTGCCATCGAGTCATTACTTTCAGCTACAGTCGCCGATGGTGTAATTGGCAGCCGACACAATTCTAATACGGAACTGATTGCTCAGGGGGTAGCCAATGTAATTACCCCGATTTTCGGCGGAATACCGGCAACGGGAGCCATTGCCCGTACCATGACAAATATCAATAACGGAGGACGTACACCGATCGCGGGTATTATACATGCATTTGTTCTGTTACTGATTTTGCTTTTCCTTGGTAACCTGACCAAACACATTCCAATGGCTTGTCTGGCCGGTGTGTTGGTAATTGTTGCTTATAATATGAGCGAATGGCGTACCTTTAAATCATTACTCCGAAATACAAAATCAGATGTAAGCGTTCTCCTCGCAACTTTCTTTCTTACGGTGATTTTCGATCTGACTATCGCTATTGAAGTTGGACTGTTGCTGGCTGTCGTGCTATTTATCCACCGTATATCCGAAACCTCCACGATTTCAGTATTAGAGAGTGAAGTGGAAGCCGCGGATTATGTGGAAGGAGCTGTTGACACCGATAAATTATTAATACCCAAAGGAGTGGAAGTGTATGAAATTGAAGGACCATTTTTCTTTGGACTTGCCAATAAGTTTGAAGAAATAATGAAACAGATGAGCGATAAACCGAAAGTGAGGATAATCAGGATGAGAAAAGTGCCTTTTATCGATTCTACGGGTGTACACAACCTTGAAAATCTGATTAAAATGTGCAAAAAAGATAAAACACAGGTTTTACTCTCGGGTGTCAATGACAATGTCCGGAAAGTATTGCTGCAGGTAGAGCTTGACAAAAAAATAGGTAATGAAAATATCTGTAGCAATATCAACGAAGCTTTGGAACGTGCAACGAAGTTAATATAATTTTAAAAGGTTGATAACCAGCAAGCAAAAGATTGATTTTTGAACTGATTATATAAAAAAAGACCAAAAAGTTTTTTATTTCAATGCAAAATCTTATTTTTGTGAAGATTTTAGTCTGAAAAATGGAAAATCGATACGCAAGTTTAATCAGTGAATTTGAGCTAAGAATTAAAAAACTGATTTCGGAATATAAAGCTTTGAGCAAAGAGAATGAAACTCTAAAAGCCGAACTGGGAAGAAAACAGGAAGATTTGATGACAGCTCACAAAGAAATCCTGGATTTGCGGAATGATTATAAAATTTTGCAAACTACAATGGGATTGGGCGGATCTGAAGAAGAACGCAGAAATTCCCGTCAGCACCTGGATAAAATAGTGCGGGAAATTGATAAATGTTTGATGCTTCTAAATGATTGATGTGTATGGCAGAGGAAGATATGTTTAATATAAATATTACTGTCAACGGGGTTAGAATGCCTTTACACATCAGTCGGGAGGATGAAGTGATATATAGAAATGCCGAAAAACTTTTTAACAGGTTTTTCAGGCAATATAGTGAAGTGTACAGCCAGCGGAGCATGGAGGAAATTTTGACGTTAGTGGCTTATCAGTTTGCTTATATTGTTTCAAAACAAGGCATGAATCAGGATGTTGGACCGTTGGCCGAGAAAATTCAACAGCTCAACAAACAATTGAAGGAATTGATGCCAGAGTAAAACGGCATTATCAGACTGAAAACATTTATTTTACCGCATTAATTGTTTATTTGTTGTCCGGTTTTCCGTCGGATGGTAAGTTTGCAGTTTAATGCGTTTTTTTATTTAAATATATATACACAATTAATAATTTTACAACATGGAATATATACTTATTGCCATAGTCGCGCTTGTTGTTGGAGCTTTTGGCAGTTACCTGCTTCTTGGGGTATTCAATAAAAGAGCCCGCCGTGAAATGGAAGCTGAAGCCGAATTGATGAAGAAAAATAAAATGATTGAAGCTAAAGAACGCTTTATAGCTCTGAAAGCAGAACATGAACAACAGGTTCAGCAACGAAATGCAAAAGTTCAGGCTGCCGAGGTTAAAATTCAGCAACGCGAAATGCAGCTCAATCAGCGTCAGAGTGAATTGCAGCGAAAATTTAATGAAACCGAAGCACAAAAAGAAGGTCTTGAACAGCAGTTGAATGCTTTGGAAATCAAAAAGCGTGAAACTGAACATCTTAATCGTCTGGCCCAGGAACAGCTGGAGACAATTTCCGGTTTGTCTGCAGACCAGGCAAAAGAGCGTCTGGTGGAATCATTGAAGGAAGAGGCAAAAACCAATGCTTTGTCATATATCAATGATATCATGGATGAAGCTAAAATGACAGCAAATAAAGAAGCCAAAAAGGTGGTTATTCAAACCATTCAGCGGGTAGCTACGGAAACGGCGATTGAAAACTCGGTAACCGTATTTCATATCGATTCCGACGAAGTGAAAGGCCGTATTATTGGTCGGGAAGGCAGAAACATACGTGCGCTCGAAGCAGCTACAGGTGTCGAAATCATTGTTGACGATACTCCCGAAGCTATTGTACTTTCGGCATTTGATCCGGTTCGCCGCGAAATAGCACGTCTGTCATTACATCAACTTGTAACTGACGGACGAATTCATCCTGCCCGAATAGAAGAAGTCGTTAATAAAGTCCGCAAACAGGTCGAAGAAGAAATCATAGAAACCGGAAAACGAACTACTATCGACTTAGGTATTCACGGACTACATCCGGAGCTTATCCGTATGGTTGGAAAAATGAAATATCGCTCGTCATATGGCCAGAATTTGTTGCAACACTCGCGCGAAGTTGCCAATCTTTGTGCAACAATGGCCTCCGAACTGGGATTAAATCCGAAGAAAGCCAAACGTGCCGGACTGCTCCATGATATTGGAAAAGTACCTGACGATGAGCCGGAATTGCCACATGCTATTCTGGGTATGAAACTGGCAGAAAAATTTAAGGAAAAACCCGAAATTTTCAACGCCATCGGAGCGCACCACGATGAAGTGGAAATGGAAACGATGCTTGCGCCCATTGTACAGGTGTGCGATGCAATATCGGGTGCACGTCCGGGTGCAAGGCGCGAAATAGTAGAGGCATACATTAAACGTCTCAATGACCTGGAAAATCTGGCATTATCTTACCCGGGTGTAATTAAAACCTATGCCATTCAGGCCGGACGTGAATTGCGCGTGATTGTAGGTGCCGATAAACTCGACGATAAAGAAACAGAACTTCTGTCATTTGATATTGCTAAGAAGATTCAGGATGAGATGACATATCCCGGACAGGTAAAAATTACCGTTATCCGCGAAACGCGTGCCGTTAGTTATGCAAAATAACGGTTGATTTTATCAGCACATTTTCAGGATATTGTATATTTATTATTATTTACTGAACATATTTTTTAAAAGATTGTTATAATCTTTGAAGTTTTGGCACGGAAATTGTTAAATTTACAACGAACAAAAAAAGAGTTTTTTGGGGCTGCTTGGTTTTGACAGCAGGCAGAAAAGATATGTAAGCATGTCGAGCGTCGGAATGCCGGCTCGTTAATCCCGGATTTCAACATTCTAACTGGCGAAAACAATTACGCTCTTGCTGCTTAATCGAATAAAGTAGATTTAGCTTCATCCAGGCACCAGGTGCCAGGACGGGACATCTCTCAAATGCCGTCGCTCCGAGGCGATTTGATACAGAGGTGCAGCTAAATCGGGGATAGTCGCCCTTAGCCTTGTAAGGACGATGAAACAACAAAGGATAAGATAATGGTTGGTGGCTTTGGTCTTGCCATTGTACGAAAATTAAAGCGAAGATAAACATGTAGAAAGCATATATTTTCCTTGTTTGGACGAGGGTTCGACTCCCTCCAGCTCCACTTTTACTTTTTTGATGTAATAAACACGAAGAAAGTTTTTTTTGATGAAAACGATATCTGTGAAAGTATCAGTTTAGTTAAATCTGAACAATAATTTCATTTTATAATAAAATTTTTAATCAAAAAAGCACTTTAGTTAAAAATTAAATGTATTTTTGTAAATTATAAATAAATAATATAAGTAAAATTTATTTTAACTGCTAATAAAAAACAAAATGATGAAAAAACTATTCTTAATCGTAATGATAATAGCTAGTGCTATTACGTACACATCTGCTCAAACAGCACCTGCTACAGATGCTGCTCATTGGTCGTTTGCACTTAAAGGAGGCCTCGATTATTTCAACATTCATCCGGTTGGTGATGATATCGTTGACAATGGCAGCTGGGGTGCCGGTGCAGCAATTGAATACACAATTAACCCTATCGTTGGAGTAGGACTTAATCTGGATTATTTAAACTTCAATCGTTCAACCATCAAAGGAAAAACAATCGATCCAAGTTTCTTTACTTCAGTGAATCTTTCCAATCTGTTGTTTCCAAAACGTAATAGTGCAAAATTGAACTTCTACGCAAATTTTGGTGGTGGTGTTGCTATTCCTTCATATTCTGATGAAGTATTATCAACAAGTACCTATAGAAGAGGCGTTTCAATGATGCCTTATAAAACCAATGCATTGGCTTATACCGGAGCTGCCATGGAATACAATGTAAGCAAACTGATTGGTATCGGACTTGAATACACATATCGTGGTTACATTGCTCCTGATAACGCATATGTAGAATACAATGATGCTAACGCTTTGATGGCTACATTGCGCTTCAAACTTGGTACCGGAAGCAAAACACATGTCCGCGACATGACTACACTTGAATATTATCCGGCTCCAGCTCCTGTGATCAAACAAGTGGAAAATCCTTACGATGACTCCGCTATCAAAAGCCGTCTTGATGGACTCGATAAAGCAGGCATGGATACTCAGAATCGTCTGAAAGCTCTTGAAGATGACGTTAAAGGTCTTAAAGATCAGGCTGAAGGAACAAAAGTAAGTGCATCTTTCCAGAATATTGAATTTGATTTTAACTCAGATAAAATTACAAAAGCTTCTTATCCTACATTGGATCAGGTAGCTTCTATTCTCAAATCTAATGCTACATGGGGTAAACTGATGATCAACGGTCACACTGATAACGTTGGTTCAGACGCTTACAATCAAAAACTTTCAGAAGCTCGTGCAGCAGCAGTAAAAGCTTATCTTGCAGGTAAGGGACTTCCTGAAGCAGCTATGTCAACAGCAGGTTACGGTGAAAGCAAACCTATCGCTGACAATGCTACTGCAGCCGGTCGTCAAAACAACCGTCGCGTAGAATTCGAAATTTCAAAATAAGAGAACTTAGTCTATAAGAATGAGGATATGCCACTGGCGTATCCTCATTTGCTTTTAAAAAGAAACAGGCATCATCCGAAATTTCTGAAATATTAATAAAAAATTCAATCCGGTAATGTGTATTTTGCAACTATTGAAAAATTTATACGCTAAATTATGGAGCTATGGCATGAAAATTGCATTTCCGGAAGTAGATTTTAAAAAATGAAGTGAAAAAGTAAAACATGATTTTTAAATTTAAACAAGATTAGAAAAAATGAAAACAATTAAATTATCACTCGTAGCATTTGCTACATTTTTTGTAATTGGTGCAAACGCACAGGTAGGTCTGCAAGCAGGGTACAGTAATTCTAAAGAAACCGGTAGCGGACTATCACTAAATGGTTTTCATATAGGACCTGCAGCCGAAATGACAATTCAAGGACCAATCAGTCTGCAATATGCATTATTGTATAATTATTTGACAAGATCGAACGAAGTCAGTATTCTGGAACAATCTGTGAAAACTACTACAACCGCACATACCCTTGATTTACCCTTTAGAGTTGCCGCTAACTTTCCAATGAACAATGGTATTGGTGTTTTTATCTTTGGAGGTCCTAATTTTAGTTATGCGTTATCTCAGGTGACTAAAGCATCCACCTCGGGGCTTATTGAAAACGAATTAAACACAGAAAATATCTATAAATTAGAACTGAGCAATGGAAAAAAAGCTTATTCACCATTTGATTTGCAGTTAGGTATTGGCGGCGGAATTAAATATAAATCAATCTCACTCAGTGCAAGTTACGATTGGGGTATG
>DAONDU010000003.1:0-2909 GCA_035402725.1 Paludibacteraceae bacterium
GAACTTTACAACATCAATGGAGCTTTGATCGAAAAGACAAATGTCACCGGAAGTTACTCACGTGAACTAAAACATGGAATTTATATTATTCGTATTAATGGTGTGGCAACAAAATTTATAAAATAAATAAGAACAATTATTCAATTAATAACCGCCCTGATAACCTCAGTGCGGTTATTTTTTTGCCCATTTGTTTTCCAATCAGTGAAAAGAGGCAAATAATCAGAGGACAAGCGAAAAAAATTGGCGTTTATTATAATCTGACCGATATAAAACAAGCCAACCACCCGGAATAGCTCCGGGCGGTTGGCTTATATTTAAGGCATGCTACCGGTTATCGTCGGATAATAACCGGAATCGACAAGATACCTTCATTCAAATGCACTTTAACCACATATGTACCTGACCGAATATCGTCAACAGGCATTGATTTTTCAGCAGACTTACGGATTAGCTGACCGGATACACTATAAAGTTCCAGGAGCCTGACGGAAAGATTGTCTTTAACTTCCACATACAGGATGTCACTGGCAGGATTGGGATAAACCTTCACATCTTTCACTTTCGGTGAGGAAACAAAGCTTAAAGGTTGGGTATATACCAGAACATTATCGATAAACAAATTTCCCGTATTTGACAGAGGAGCCGCTGTTTGTACAAGTTTTATTCCTGCAAACTGATAAACAGCCTGAGCGGGTAGTGCCTGCAAAGGAACTTCAACATATTTCCAGAAACCGTAATGGATGCTGTCCGCGTGGATAAACCGCATATCGTTGCCGGAGGTAAACATCAGGTAAAGCTCATTTCCCGACAAATCGCCATAGAGGTGCAGTCCCATCACCGAGTCTCGGTTCACATTTAATGTCGGTGTATTCAGTTTATAAACCACTTCACCTCCTGTTTTATCGGAAAAAGTATATTTCAGGTTATAACTGTATGTATCGAACAAGCGGGTGGACGACGAACTTTGTACGGATGCCGAAGTTACGTTCCTGCCTTGTGTCTCGTCCACGCTGATTTTACCCGCGGTTTCGAAATTTTCAGCTACCGTTCTGTCGGTTACTCGTTCGTCCGATGCTGTGAACGGAATTTTCAGCGTATCGGTCAGGTACACTCCATCGATGTCTGTAATGCCCTTTGCCAGCTTCACCACATACTCCTGTCCCGGTGTTAAGTCCTGCCCGACGATGAATGAAGTTGATCCATAAGGAGTCTGTACGGTATTGTGACGCAAAGAACGAAGATTTTTAGTAATTTTCTTCCCGCTCTTATCATACACCTGTACACCATCTATCAATTCGGTTGTTTGCAGTTTTTTATCAAATACAAACGTAAATACCGGCCACTTGTAATCAACATGCGTTTCGTCCGGCATCGGATATGATGCCAACAGTTTCAGTTCATTACGGCTTCTTGTTCTGAACTGGAAAACAAAATCATTTTCCATATACAGGTTATCGGGATGTCTGACTGTCTTTGCCAGTCGCACAGTATATATTGTCGATTTATCCAGTGGCACACGGGGGATGAATTCCATCATGTAATTCGCGTCACGGAAAACGATATCTCCATCGATATGCGGAGTAATGCTGAATGCTTCGATAGCCGATGTTTTATCAACATCCCAGTTGAAACGCATCCAGATAGTCGAACCACTTGAAACACTATCAGTAAGTGTCACATTCGGCGAATACTCAACCACTTGCGGAGGTGTATTCCTGATTTTATTCATCCGGACAGAGGCATAACTCGTTTTATTTGCTTCCACTGTTACCTGCGTGGTGTCGGGATGATATGCCGGATGTCGTGTTATCAGGCTGTATGTTCCCGCGGGAAGATTTTCAAAAGAGAAAACCCCGTTGTTCAAATTATCGGTTGTGCAAACCGAATCGCCCGGAATAATAGTAACGGTTGCGCCATTTACCGGCAGGTAAAGATCTTTTGAATTTGCTAATTTGTAATAGGAAGCCTCATTTAACAAATACTTGTCTCTGACCGAACCTGCAATATTACCGGTACTTAATGCAGCCGTCTTAAAGTATGTGGCAAATGATTTCAGAAAATGCCATGCCTCAAGTCGCTTATAGTCCATATTCATCAGACGGTAGGTTTCCGGAATATAATCATGCATAGATCCTTCGGAAATCACGCCCGGGACTGTAAGCCCCCTCAAGACCCCATACCCATCGGACCAGTTATCCATGGCAACACGTCCGAAAGTTTTGTCGCCCCGAACAGAATATGAGGAGCTCCAGGCGGTAATCTGATTTGAATAGAGGTTCTTAGCAATCTCTGTGCTTATCGCCTTGCTGAGTTCAGAATAAGGTGTGGGCGTTGGATACACGTGCGTATCGCCTGCATCGACACCGGAATACAGCATCAGTACATGATTTGCCGAACCGGCTCCGGCATTGCTATGAATGGAAAGCATAAAATCGGCATTATACTCGTTTGCCATCTGCACAATAGCTGACAGAGGCAAATCGTCGGATGTAGTATTCTTCGTTCTAGACATCATAGCATCAGCGTTGTGGGTCAGCAACATACTACGTAGTGTAAATCCTTTATCCAGATTTGATTTCGATTCCCAGAAACCATTTTGATCGCCGGAAGTAAATGGTGCAATCACTACATTACGGTCGTCCGAATCGTAACCGCCATGACCGGGATTGATAAATATCCGTACGCCTGACAAATCCTGACCCTGAGCAGGGTTAATAAACAGCAGTAATCCCGCTAAGATTATTATAAATTTCGATGCTTTCATTATTTCACAGGATTTACAGTTAGAATAAAAATATCTCCTTCGTAGGTATTATATGCAATCTTTCCCGACACCGCGGATGCTGAGGGATACATGGCCATTTCATTATCATCGGTCAGGTATTGTTTCGTTTTTCCATCGGCAG
>DAONDU010000003.1:3009-35936 GCA_035402725.1 Paludibacteraceae bacterium
GGCAAAGTTGATTTCAGATTACGGGTCGATTGAATAAGCACACTTCGTTGTTTATTTACCGGATTGTACCGTTGTACCGACTGATATTTCCGCCTATCCACAAAGCGTGTTTCACGATGCAGGATATTTCCTGTTTTGCTTTCAAACAACGGTTCGAAACCTGCGCCATCAGCATCGGATATCGGGGTTAGTTTATTATTTGTCAGATCATACAATTTCAGTCCTTTGTAATTTACATCTGTGTATAAAAGTTTATCCCCCTTTTCATTCAGCACGGGATAAAACACGGATTTCTCAATCCCGACTTTTTCCTTTTTGGTTATTTTTACTAATTGTCCGGACATATTTGAATACGCCATCAGACAAACGAATAATAACATTACTGTTTGTTTGTTTTTCATGTTTATTTAAGTAAAATTTTTACAGATTCGGTTTCTTGCTTACGGATGACATTCACCAAGTACATTCCTTTATTCAGTCCGTCCAGAGGTAGTTTTACCTCACCGGATTGCATATTGGTCAGCTTCTTTGATCTTAAAATCTGCCCATTCTGCCCGACAACATCTATTCTTACATCTTCAGGTCTATCCAGCTTCAGATAAATGTAGGAAATTCCATCTTTTGCCGGATTCGGATACACCTTAAACATATTCATTTTTACGGGTGCAGTATATGATATTACAAAATCCTTAAATGACAATGAAACTTCTTTCACTGCCAGAGAATAGGATTTCTGCGCAGTCATACCGGCGGCGTCAATATAAAAATTCACATTATCAAATTTGACAGGATATATCGCCCGGTTGTTTACATCCATTAACTGATCCACCGGTATATTCAGTGAAATGTCTTTATTCTGTTCAAGCGCAGTGAAATCACGTGACACAAGTTTAATATCGTTATTTGCCTGTAACGATACTATTGCCTTTGTCAGCGCAATATCGCCAATATTAATAACCAGTTTTACGGTATCGGGTAAACCATAAAGTGTACTTTTATTAGTAAGTTTGATAGACGGAGCTCTCCCGGCTGCATATACAAAATTAACTACCGAACCGGTTTTCCAACCCTGTGGAAGACTTTCTGTATTCCATTGAGCATTCAGGAAGGTCGAAGCTGTCATAGCCCAGTCAGCGGTATGAATGCTGTCGGCTATCATGGATGGTGCAGCCGGTATCTCAACTCTGACAAGCAGTGTATCCTTAAACTCACCCAGGCTTCCGTAAACAAAGGTTTTTCCATTTTTCAATCCCTTTAATATGCCATTACGAACCTCACATATCGCGGGATCTTTCACTTCCCAGCTCAGGAACTCCGGTGAAACTGACATCAAAGTACCTGTTGAATTACTAATAACCTCTATCGGATAATCATTTCTTGTATCCATCAAAATCGAATCGCATTTCAAACTGACCTGGCCACTGACTACTTCTATCGGTTTGGTAGCTGTGACACCATTAAATGATGCTATCAGACTACCTGTCCCGGGATTACCCGAAGCAACTAAAGTCTTGTTTTGAGAAATTGTTCCAATTTCCGGGGAGCAGGACAAAGTAAATCCCGTCACATTTTTATTGACAAGTACGCCAAAACGGTTATAGCCTAAAACTACAGGTGTAAATGACGAATATGAAGGTATCCGGATTTGATGATTCGCGAACTCAATCCTGGTTATCACATTATCTTCCTGAGCATTATGAAACAAGAACCACCCATTTGCAACCGGACGTTCTTTTCCATCCGAAGGATTGTTAACTATCTGTCCATCGAGCATCATTTGTGCAGAACCTCCCCCATCCATCGATGTCGCATGCTGTGCCCCAGAGGCTTTCAGAATGCCACACATCGTTTCCGTACTGGCTCCTGCTGATTTTCCACCTTTGTCAATAACGATAAGATAGAGAGTTTTCCCGTCCTGTGAACTTCCGATTCCAGTTCGGGGGTAAAGCTGCGTATTATAAGCTTCGTTATAGTTTCTGTTAGTAAGTGTTCCATCTTTCATTACCAGGGCATTGCCTGTTACCATCTGAGCAACTGACGGAAATTGATTATCGGTCATGGTCTTTACCGCCATATTCACAAACAGCTTATCGCCTGCCGACAGGTTATTCAGGAAAGTTCTTGCAGTTCCGTTGCCTGACAAAACGGTTTCACCTTCCATCAGACTATTGCCTCCTTTGTTTGAAACAATACGGGTTACCACACATTCAACATCACTGTTTACTTCCCATTTCTTCCCTGTCACCGGTTTAATGAAGACTTCTATTCCGTCATCGTCGGTTTGTGTTACCTTTGACCCTAAAAAGTTGTTGAAAAGTACCAACTCATTGATATTTCTTAACCTGTTAATCTGCGAAACAGGATACTCACCTTTACCCGGAATTTTTACAGTTCCGACAAAACTAATATCGTCTATCCATGCTTTCTTATCAGAATCGATCATAGCAAAACCGATACTACCATGTCCACGATTCCAGTTATTGGGGTCAGTTATCATTTCACCGTTAAAGGCACTTCCACTGTGTGGAACTCCCAGAAGTGCATCCGGTTGTCCCTGACCCGAGACTATCCAGAAGTTTCCGTTTACACCCGCAATTGTGCGATGCTGTTCCCTGTCAAGCCGGCTATAAGCAGATGACATAGCTTCAGTCTTTCCTACCTGATTTTGTGCCTGAAAAGTTTCGACCTGATTATACGGATTTGTTAAGTCAACAACCAGCATATAGCCGGAAAGCGGATAATCCGGTAATACGAATTTTGTGTATTGAATTCCCGGACCAACAGATTTATGTTCAAGCGTGTCAATATTCTTCGAAACTCCTAAAATTTCAATTTTTCCGGCACTCAAATTAATGCTATTAATCAGGAAAACTGAAACTAACAATATGATATGTAATCGGAGGCTTTTCATTTTCTATTTTTGTATCATTAATTTCACGGATGCCGATTTTCCACTTTGTTCCAGTTGAAGGAAGTAAGTTCCTGAAGGAATGCCGGACACAGGGAGTGAGGCATTTCCATTAAAATCTGCTTCTAATTTTTGTGACATCATCAAGCGACCGGAGGCATCGAACATTTGAACATTAATGGCACCTTCGTCTGGTTTTATTAATTTGATATTAAGCATATTTCCTTTTAGCGGATTTGGATAAACCTGAAATATATCCATTTTTTCAGGCGAGGTGTACGATACCGTATATCCTTTATAACACAAAACGATATCTTTTACAGCTAAAGTATATGCCTGATTTACTGTCTGAACTCCAAGATAAAAGTTTACATTTTCAAACCATACCGGGAATGCAGCAATATCTGCCACATTGAAAAACAAACTCATTGGGAACGAGATTTCCGTATCGGCATTATTTTGAACAGAAGTGAACTCTTTTGAAACATTTTGTGCTGAATTATTTGCGCGTAATGTGAATACTACTTTAGTTAAAGCAATATCACCAACATTTAATCTTAATTTAAACGTATCCGGCAAACTGTAAAGCAGATTCTTATTAAGGAGTTTTATGTAGGGAGCACGTGTTGTCACGTAAGTGTAGTTAACAGCTGCTCCGTGATCCCAACCGACAGGTAGATTAGTAGTACATAGAGTAGCATTTAATGCTGATGAAGCTTCCAATTTCCAGCGATCAGGAATGAATTTATCGAAAATAATTCGTCCGGATTCGGGTATTTCTACTTTTACATTTATTGTGTCGCTAAATGAGCCTAAATTTCCAATCACCATCGTTGTCCCGTTTTTCAGCCCTTTCAAAACGCCATTCGTTACTGAACAAATTGAAGGATCTTTGACTATCCATGTTAGCGAAGCCGGGTAAACCGTCATAGTATTTATTCCAATCGTACTTTGAACTTCAACAGGATATTCAAACCGGCTATCTATCAGAACCGAATCTAAACGCATAAAGATTTCAGCATCCTGAACTATGTGAATGTTGGCTGTAGTCGTTATATTTCCATTGTATGTGGCATTTAATACTCCATCTATACCTCCCGATGCTACAAACTGTCCCTGTCCGTTTATATATCCTAACTCAGGCGAACAATTTAATACCACTCCCTGAACATCTTTATTAATCAGCATTCCATATTGATTGTATCCTAAATATTTTGGACGTAAAACACCATATTGTGGCAAGCGAATAGTGGTTTCGTATGGACGTATTTCAGTAATTGTATTGTCAGTGGGAGCAGTTGATACAACAAATACTCCATTCGCGACTGCCCGTTCGGAGCCATCACTCGTTTTATTCATAGGTCCGAAATTTTTCACAAATAAGCAGCTTGAACCGCCTCCGTCTAAATTAATTGCATCATATGCACCTGCTGACAGCATAATTTCCGCTAATTCTTTCGTGTTTACACCAACTGAAATGCCTCTTCCATCGACAACACATTGAATAACCGTTTTTTTATCTTGTGAATATCCGAAAGCAGTTCTGGGATGTAATTCATTCCATATTTGATCTGTAGTTGGTATTCCGTTGCGAAGCATCATCGTACGATGATCGCCTCCAACAACTTCAGAATAAGGATTTGCCACTCCATTAATATTTACGTTTTGAGTAATAGCCACTTCATCTCCGACTGAAAATGAATTCAAATAGGTGGCGGCAGTTCCATGTCCCGAAAGTACAGCATATCCTGCGGGGATCTGCATGTTTCCTTTATTTTGTTCTATCTTTATGACATTTACCTTAACCGTTTTATTCACACCCCAGGTTTCTCCTTGCTGCAGTTGTACCAACACTTCAGTTCCGAAAGCATTGGTATGTGTATATTTACCATTTAGCTGATTATACAGAACAAGTTCATTTGTAGATCTTACGTGGTTTGCATGACTTATAGAGAGATATGCTCCTTTGCAAGTTACTCTTCCGGTTAAAGTGAGTGTGCCGATATAAGGAACTTTATTACTGTCGAAAGACATCACAGGTGTACTGATAGGTCCTGTACCAACTTCCCCTTCAAACATACTTGCACCTGTAGGCATACCATTATAAGTTGATCCGGTATCATAGAAGTCACCATTCGTTCCGGCAAAATAAACAGCTCCTTCTTTTGACTTTCTGGTAGCTGTAGTTGTGGGTCTTTCAGTCCCGTAAATGGAATCTCTGCCTAAAGCTGTACGATAAGTAATATAGGGATTATTGAGGTCAACTTTCAGGAAAAATATGTTTAATCTCTTGTAACCACGAAGTTCAACCGCTGTATAATAACTTCCGGGTCCAACTTTAAAGTTTGCAACAGTATCAATGGTGTATGATTTTCCATCTATGACGATATTGCCGGCAAAGACACCGGATAAAATGAACAGAAATAGAAATGACGTGTATAACTTTCTCATAGATAAACTAGATTTTTTGAGTGATAGAACTCTTAATGAATTAATTGATATTATTTTTTGGTGTAAATCAACCCCGAAGCTCGTCGCCGGTGTTTCTATTAATCATATGAGGAAACAGACTGACGATTATGTTTCCTTTTTTGATTAAGGGGGATCTCCAAAAGGGGAAAAAATGAAATGAAAGGAATATTCAGATGGTATCTTAATACCATCGTTCATTAATGAAAATATAGCATAGAGACGGCAGATAGCCTTCTCTATGCTATTGGAAGTTTTAGTTACTGAACAGAAATTTTCTGTGTTTTTTTAGCACCATTCTTATCGATGATGTTTACAATGTAAATTCCTTTTGTTTCAGGGGATTCCATTACTGAAACATTCGAATAGGAAGCTATTTTTTGTCCTACAACAGAATAAATTTCTGCTGATTTAACTTGTTCTGAAATAACAATTTGTCGGCCTCTCAATATAATATCCACATTTGAAGCATTGATATTGTTTATTCCGGTAGAAATAGTCATTGTATAAGCTCCATAACCATTTTCATGTGTGTATAGATAAATATTTGCAGAATTACCAGTCACTTCTACATCGGGCATTCCGGTACGTACTGTATTTGACACAGCACCCATACCTGCCTGCGGGAATGTCCACATCAGAGTCATATCTTTGAAAAGTTTAGACGCATCTTTGAATTTAAATAATCGGAATGAAGAGAATGGTTTAGCTGCGGTATTAGAACCAGCCATTATTAAGAAATAATCTGTACCAATCTGAAATTCTTTTACTCCGTTATGACCTTGATTCATTACCCATTGATTGGATGGGGATGTAATTTCGTCGGTAAGTAATCCGTAAGCTGTTGCATCCTGAGTTGTTCCATCCGGGTTAAATATTTTATAAAATCCGTCAATAACATTTCCATCCTTATCACACAATGTTGGGTAAGTGCTGTTTCCATCTACATAGAAATATGTATCATCCACGGGAAGTACGCGTGGAGCTGAACCAAGATTACCTAATGGTGCAAAAGTGTTAGTTGCGGTAGTATATGCACCAAACCAGTATTGACCGCTGTTATCCAGTTCAATCAGGTCGGGTTTTTGATTTACAACCCCGTTTGTGATTGTCCATTTGTACACTTCAGTTACAGTAGCTTCTGCGTTTGCAGCCATAATAACTGCATTATTGTTTACATCTCCCCAAACTCCGATAGCATCAAAGCGTGTTCCGGTTTTAGACAATGGGTAGTGTGTAATAATATCTGTATCAATAAGAATAGTACCGCCACCGGTTGCTATATCAATTTTCCAAACCTGAAAACGTCCTGTATTGGAAGTTATCAAATTTGAAACCAAAATATTACCGGCATTGTCTTTCTGAATATCATTGTTGGGCAGAGGTGCTGTCCACGTACTATCGGCAGTATTGGCTTTATTTCTTCCTAAGTATGTAAAGACATTACTTTCAAGATTTATAGGATCTAACTTTGCTCCGGTAGCTCCATCAACGACTAAAATCTGATTGACAGAGGTACGACTGCAAAAATACATTTTCCCGTTTTTGGCAGTCATACCGCGAACAGCTCCGGCTGCTCCCAGTTTATCGGCAGCAACATTGTAGTTGTTCAAAACGGCAGAATACATCCACTTGCTTTCCAGCTTGTAGTTAGAACGATTTGCATATGCGTCCGGATCTTTACTAACATCGGCTCCATAACTTGTTGAAGAAATTGCACCCACCAGGATTGCAATTGAAAAGAGTAATTTTTTTTTCATGATTGTAATAATTTAAATGAATAATATTTATTTATATTGGGAAAATCTCTAAATATCAAAGAATGCTTATCGTTTTATTTTAATTGTTCTTTTGTATTTATCCGTTTTTATGACTAAATGATAAATTCCACTTCCTAATTCATTCATATTAAACTCTATAACATTTTTTCCAAAAGACAAGTTAATCTTTTTATCGAATAATAACATTCCTGTTATGTTATAAAGTACAATTTGCGCATTACAATTATCGGATGATTGGATTACAAGTTCGCTCACCTTGTCCGGTCTTGTCCTTATGTAGTAATCAGACAGTTCTTCACTAAGAGTTGATTGTGCAGTATTAAGATTTATGGATATTACAGTCGATGAAGCAGTCATGCCTGTAGTTGTAAGAGCAAACACACGAATGTAATACATTTTACCGAAAACCAAATTATCAAAAACAGTACAATTAGTGTTTGCATTAGTCGTTTTTACCGTTGTACTGCGTGGTGGAAAAGCACTTGATTCTGAAAGCTCAGCTCTGAATCCGTTCGAATTTTGTTGTTTCCAACATACCTCCACACTGCTGGTTAAAATAGTCTCACCATTTAGTGGTTTTGTTATTTCAGGTACAGTTACCGGAAGTACCAGGGTGGTAAAACTTACCACATCGGTAGTAGTCTGTAAATCTCCAAAAGTAACCTTAACTCTTACATAATAAGTTGTATTCCCATTCAATACATTTTCTGGTATTGTAGTGGTATTTGTTGCTAAAGTTGTCGAATATAAAATACTCGTAAACTGAAGTGATGTGGATAATTCAAGTATGTAACTTGCTGTTGGACCCACATTATCCCACGTTATGGTTGGAGTTAGCGAAACACCTGTACTGCCATTCGTTGGCAAATTGATGGCAAACTTATGAAGTGTGAATGTTCTTACTTCCGATACTCCATCAGGTGTATTTGCTTTACGTGTCTTAACTCTCCAATAATATTTTCCGTTGTCTTTCAGGTAGTTTATGTTTGTACTTGAAAAAGTGTTGGCAGTTAAATCACGGGTATAAATTATTTGGTTGAAGTTGGCATCTTCCGCAACTTCGAGTGTAAAATAATCAACCAAATCACTGGAGTTCCATTTAAATTCAAATGGTGGGAATACGGTCGTGACGTCGGCAGGATAAACAAGTTGAGGAATTATTTGGGTACCTGGAGTTTTTCCCATAACTAACGGTGGAAATTCATTTCCATATCTGTCCAATATAGCTACAGCAAAAGTATTTGTTGTCGTAGAAATATTTGCAGGAACTGTAAATGAACTTTGATAGGTAATTCCAATCAGGTAGTTTGAAACACTAAAGTTTCCGACATCATTCACTTTCTCATTGGGTATGGCATAGACTGTGTATCTGAGATTTGGTCCGGCATCGTTCCATGTAAGCGCATTACCTGATAAATCTATTCCCGAGACAAGACTATATTCAGGATGTTGTCCCCAATTTATTGCCGGTGTCAGTGCGGGTTTGACAAACTGATATTTTCGGATGTAATTTATAAAACCGGCAATATTTTGAACGGGTTTTGTAGGAAAGAAAATGCTTCCCGGCGCACCATTTAAGTCTTCCTGACGGTTATTGTTTACCTGATTACCAATTTCGGAAGCATAAAAATTTGTAGCTGTGGGAGCATAAGAAATATTTGAATTCCACTGAGTTGCAATTCTTTCAATCCCCGACATGGAAGATAAAGCTGTCTGTTGCCCCGCAACTTTCATCATTTTTGGAACGGAAGCGCCTCCGGCTGTCATAGCTGAAAGTGAATGGCTGGAATAAAAATGTCTTCCAAATTTATTTGCTACAAAAGACCACCAGGTACATAATTTTGTATAATCATTTGCTGAACCTATAGTCCAGTAAATCTGTGGTGAGATGTAATCAATCGTTCCCTGACTCAACCAGGCAAGAGGGTCTGAAAATATGTCGTTATATTGCCAGTCGCTTCCAGGACATGGAGTAACTCCGTATTTATTGGCTACCACCTGACTGGAAGCAGCTACACCAGCCGGACTGATCCCAAATTTGACGTAGGGTTTCACACTTTTAATCGTATCACGTACTCCTCTGACCATTTTATTTACATTTTGACGTCTCCAGTCACCCCTTGACAATTTATCGGGATTATATAATTTGAACTGAGCATCGTCCATCGCATCGGTTGTACCGCTCACATAAAAATAATCATCAAAAATAATTCCGTCGACATCGTAATTTTTCACGATTTCTGCTACTATTTTTTTTATTTGCAGAAGCACTTCCGGATGCCCGGGATTAAGAATGGAATTATTTGTAGCTGAGTATGTTAGCAACCAATCCGGATGTGTGGTGCGATAATCTCCTGGCTTACCAGACCATTGATTGTTAACAGATTCGAAACGATATGGATTAATCCAGGCATGCACTTCAATTCCTCTTTTATGTCCTTCGTCCACTATAAATGCCAGTGGATCATAACCAGGGTCCATTCCTCTGTCAGCGACTAAGTCAGATGACCATGGTTCAAAAGATGATTTATACATTGCATCGCATCTTGAACGTACCTGAAAACATACTGAATTTGCGTTCATTCTCTTCAATGAATCCAATATTCCTATCATTTCATTTTTCTGCATCTGAATTTCTCCGGAATTCCCAGTTGATGTTATCACTGTGCTTTTCGGCCAATCGTTACGCCATACAGTAGTGAGCCAGGTAGCTCGGAATTCACGTTTTGGAGACTGTGAAAAACCACTGAAGGCAATTGATAGAATTATTGATAGTAAGAGAATTTTTTTCATCAAATTTTCAGATTAAAATAATTTTGATTTTGTCTTATTCACTGCAACACCATAAACATCGATTCCTTCTATAACGTATTCAATAAAACCGCTTGTAGGATTGTAACGCATAAGTCCGGATTTAACAGCGGCATCTCCAGACCGAAGTCCGAAATAAACACTTCCGTCATTTTCGTCCAATGCTAACTGACAAATTGTTATGAATTCGCCTGCAGAGCCTTCTCCTTTCCCGGTTTCTGTTATTGGTGTTATAGTTTTTCCATTTGCTAATTTCAATCTGTATGGAGTTAAATCAGCCCGTGCTTTTATTGCATTTAATTGTTCTAACGTACATCTGTAAAGCCCTTCATATCCTGTATCATATAATGTGAAATAAATAACTTTGTTTTTCGCATCCCACACTAAAGATTTTGGTGTCATACTCTCTAAAGCTATACCTGATAATGGTAAAACGCCGTTTCCTGTGATTGGAGTTTTAAGGATATCGGTATCTAAGAAGCGGAAAATACCATTTCCATTATAGGTTTTGCACCAGTACCAAACATTATTTATTTTCCCAAAACAAGCATTCATAGCTCCATAGCTTAATCCCTGACCATAATAACCTAACGTTGCGTTTTGTACAAAATATGGAAAATCTGCTCTGCTAAATGTTCTGTTTCTTTCTTTCAGCCCAATCGTTGAGATACCTGTATTTCTATCAGAAAAATAAAGTTGTCCACCATCAATATATCCATAGTATGGGTCGTTAAAGGCTGCTCCAATATTGGTCAACATTGTTTCAACTTTTGCTCCATCCTTTGACATTACGAAGATTCTTCCATCTCCCAAGTTGCCATCTTGATCATCGACATAAGTAAATTGTCTGCCACAATCAATCACATAGAGAGAAGTATCACTAAATAAAATGTTCAAAGGGTGCTGCCCGGATTTAGTACCCATATCAAAAGGATTTATTTTCATTCCGGCCGGTGCATTACTTACTAACTTCAGAGCCATAATGTTTCCTCCTTTCACCGCATAATATAGTGTAGGAACTGCCTGATTATAAGCCACAGGAACTTTTATAACACCGTCTTCCAGTTGACGTCCGCCCAGTTTTACCTGAAGCGTTACTGTTTGTGATCCTATATTGCTAAAAGTCAAATTTCCGGGATCTTTACCGTTAAAGTCTGATATGATAGTGCCTGCCGCATCTTTAGTTCCATCAGGGAAAATCCAATGATATTCTTCTGATAACCCTTCCGGATTAGGTAATTCTACATTGAATCCTACCGAAGAAGAAATAACTTCAATTAGTCCGGTTTTATTCAAAGATACAATTGGTTTGATATCACTTATAAAAATAGGTTTTGTTTGGTAACCGGCATTGGCTACAGTAAGTTTAACAGTGTATGTACCTGCAGTTTTATATTTGTGTGTCACGGTTGAACCGGTGGCAATTGTTCCGTCACCAAAATCCCAGGTGCATTCTCCCACTGCAACAGAGGTACTTACAAACTCAATGGTGGCTCCCACGTAATAGTCTATTTGATAAGTAGGATCAATTACAGAGTATTTAAAAGCTATATTCGGATTTGGCAATTCTTCTATATCTGGTTCATTGTCTATGCAAGAAAACACCAGAAAAGCTGTGACTAATGTCAATAAGTATGGTAAAATTTTCATAGTCGTTGTTTTAATTTAGTGAGATTTCTTTAACTATTCCAAGTCCTGCTACACCTTGTTTATCATATGCCTTCATGTTTGCATTTATTCTGTAAGAACGAGAATAGTCTACGTCATAAACATTTGTGGTTTTGTTAAATATTATATCCGAAAACGGAATGGTAGCATATATGTCCACGAGAGTTTTAGGTACAGGTCTGTTACCTTGTGCATCCTTTGGAAACACATAATCCCAACTACCTGTATTATCATTTTTAACTGAATCAATATACATTTTGAAATTATCAAGTAAATTCAACCCTAAATACATCTTCTGAAAATCTTTAGCTTTCATTAATTTAAATAAGCTATCCTTAAACTGTGTCATAAATGCATTTCCAAAATACTTGACCATTTTATCGTTGTCAAAAGTAGCTGGTTTGCTCCACGTTACCGATGCTAAAGTATTACTTGTAGGAAACGTTGATTTAAACGTATATGCACGCAATGAATCATTCCAATAATTCGGATTATGATCATAGGTTGCTATTTTTTGTGAAACTCGTTTTTCTGACGACTTATTTGAAATAACACTATACGTAAAAGTAGTAACCCAGGGACTTGAGACAGATTTTGATTCGTCTTCAAGAATATTATACCAAATCTCTAAACGTTCGATATTCTCTTTTGATGTAGTGTAATACTGAACAGTAAAAGGAATATCTTCGCCAGCTTTTACCGTACTGCTGGCAGGTTCCCAGTATACTTGCGGTGCCATTTGCCCCACAATCACGACATCATTCATCATATCATGTTTATTGCAGGCAACGAATAAGAAAATTGCGGCAATAAAGAATATTATATTGTATCTTGTTTTCATATTATTTTCGTTATTTTGGGGTTATTTCCATTCTATATCGGGATCTGCAGAAGTTACGTAACTATTGTTTTTATATGCCCATATCATTCTTTTTCGCAACCAATCAGGATTTTTATATGCGCCTAAGCGCTCCAATTCTTTGCGGTTGTATTTATCTTCAGTTTCAGGGTCATAGTTTAAACGTGTAATCCATGCATTTGGTGAAAATTTTGCATTAACACCAAAATTATCGGGTTTGTCAATCCAATATGCAGAATACAAATTAAACGGTCTTGTCAATGAAAATTCCTGGGTGAAATTTGTAGGATTTACATTTCTGGTTCCATCGTGGATACGTGTTACATGATATACGAAAACGCCATCATAGGCAATACCGTTATTTTTACTACTATAGTTATATCTTCTCATATCAGTCCATTGCTCAGGTTGAAGATACATAGCCACATATTTTTGCTGCATTAAGTCGGCAATAGTGAATGTTGCAGCTCCTGGTAATCGTACTAAAAAGAAACGATCAATAAATGGTTTCATATTGGGATCGTCAACCTTTACTCCCACGCGTCTCATATTTGATTTTACGGCATCGACGGTGGTATTATAAGCTCCCGTTTTATCTCCACTCCAGTATTGAGCTTCGGCTTTTATAAATAAAAGTTCTTCCCGGGACATCAACATTACATATCCGTTGTTTTTCGTATAAGGATTTCCTCCCTGCAGCGCATACAGATCCGGATAGAATGTTATTTTCATTGTAGTAGGCATTCCTATATTATTTTCTATATATCGGATAGCATTTAGATTTTTATCATCAAGACGCGGTGTCATAAGTTGCTCCGCCCTGGGGTCCAGAGCAAAACCAATTGTTTGTCTGGGGTTCGAATAAACACTCAGCAACGCATATGCAAAAAATTTAGAAGGAATTGCATCGGTTAGAAGATTTTCACGTGCTTGCGCCCATCCTAAATTAAGTTTGGGTTGAGCCGGTCCCCACGGACAGTTTTTTTCGGTAGAGCCACCATCATAATGATAGAGTGCATCTGCATAAGAAGGATCATTCAACGCTGCGTCGGCAGCATCTATTATTTTTTGACAATTTTCAAGAGTATTTTTCCAGTTTGGAATCATACGAAGTAAAAGACGGGCTTTTAATGCTTTTGCATATGCACGCCATTTTCCTAAATCTCCACCAAAAAGTCTGTCCTGTAAGCCTGAAATTGAACGGTTATTTTTATTATTTATCCATTCAGGATTTTCATATAGACTTATTAATTCGTCAGCTTCTTTATTCATCCATTCATATACAGATTCCTGTGTGTCGTATGATGGAGAATTGGATTGATAAACCTGAGAAAGAGGAATATCACCAAAAGCATCTGTCGTAAACAAGGTTGATTCTAATCTGATTGTTCGTGCAATAAGGATGTAGTTCCTCGAGTCGATTTTCTCTGCACCTTTTATAAGAGCATCTGCATTAACCCCGATATCATAAAAATGGCGTCTCCATTGCGGATGTCTGTTCATCGAAAGGAGTTCCCAGCCTGCCTTATAAGCGTAAGAACTGGTTTGACTACGTCCTCCGGTTGTCAACGCTTGTGACAGATATGTTCCATATTCAGCGTGGTCATAACAAATCTGTGAAGAATAAAATACCAATACAGGCAGTAACTGCTCAGGAGAGACCTCAGATGGAGTATCTTTACTTGTATTGATATCAAAATAGTCCTGGCAGCTATTAAAAAGGAACACGCTGCTAATAAACAATGCAAAAAGTATTTTGTAAGCTTTCATAGAAAATCTGATTAAAATGTAGCTGAAACTGTTAAATGAATTCCTCTTGTAGGCGGTACAGGATAATAATCAATCCCCATTCCTCCTGTCCCTCCTGAACCAGTATTAGCATTTATCTGAGGATCAGAACCAGTATACTTTGTTAGAAGGAATAGATTGGACCCGGTTAACGAGCATTTTAGACTTGTGAACTGTGTTTTGTTTTTAATCAATGATGAAAAATTATAACCGATAGTCAGGTAATTCAAGCGGATATAAGAACCATCTTCAATAAAATTGGAACTTACTCCGGCATAATACTCTGTAATTGTCTTACTGTCAAGCACTATCGGCGTAGTATTTTTTGTATACGTACCATCAGGTTGCTGAACTACTCCATCCCATACGACTTGTCTTCCACGATAGAACTCGAGGTCTTTATGCTGACCGTCCGACCACATACCACGGCTTGTGGCATTGTAAATGTCACCTCCTTTACGACCATCAATCAAAAATGCAACATTAATTCCCTTAAAATAAAACGAATTATTTAATCCCATAAGGAAATCGGGCTCTCTGTTTCCAATCAAAACACTTTTAGTTGGATTGATTTTCGGATATCCATCTGTATTGACAATTACTTCCCCATCTTCAGTCCTCAGATAATCTTTTCCAGAAATAGCAGTGGTAGAGCCATTCAGATAAGCAGTAGGAAACACATCGGTATATTGGGTTCCCTGAATTTCAACAATATCATCCGGAAGTTTAACTACTTTACCTCTGTTAAAACCAAAGGTCATAGAGGATTTCCATGTGAAGTCCCGATTTGTAAGAATATCTTGTTCCCATAAAAATTCCACCCCGTGATTTTCTACTGTTCCTTCATTCCTGGTTTGTAAAATATAACCGGAAGCAGGTGACACGCGCACTGTAACAATCTGATTATCGACATAAGTTGAATAATAAGCAAAATCAAAATGTGTTTTATTGTTGAATAAACGTGTTTCAAGTCCAATCTCCCATGAGTCAGACATTTCTGGTCTTAATAAACTAGCAACCGATTTTGAAGGGTCAACTCCGTATCCTCCATCTGGTAAGGTCGGATATTGGGTGTATTTTCGGTCAAAAAGGAAGGGAGCAGGCGTATCTTTTCCTACTCTTGCCCAGTTTCCTCTTACTTTTCCGTAATTAAACCATTTGTTGCTTAGTTTGAATAATTCGGAGAATAAAACACCACCAGTGATAGATGGATAAAAATAAGGACTAAATTCCTGTGATAATGTAGATGACCAGTCCCAGCGCGAGGTAGCGCTTATGGAAGCCATTCCTTTGTAATCAAGCGTTATCTGATCAAAAATACCACCGTTTCTTCTTTGCGTATGTGAAACTCCAATATCATTAACGCCTTGTATTTCTTTTACATTTTCAAGGCTATAAATTCCTGGTACTATAAAGTCTCTTCCGTTGATGGAAGAAGATATTCCATCTCTTGTTTTTAATTCACCTCCCAACAACAAATCCATCGAAAGTTCACTCGGAAGATTTATTTTATAGGTCAGAATACCCATCAAAGTTAAATACTGACTTCTTGAATTTGAATGTGAATAATTTCCCAATAAATTTTTATCTACATTTGCATAATCAGCTTGATTAAAATAAGGACTTTTATAGTAATTAGAGTTATAATTTGCTAATGCCTGAGCATAAGCATCTGTATTGTCACCATATTGATCAGCTTTTGGAGCATCTGGTAAAATTACCGAATCGTCAAATCGTGGGACAGCGTAACCATCGTATAAATAACTGTTGGTTTCAAAATTTACCCGACCGATAGCTTCAAAATTCTTAAATGCTTTATAATTCACAGCTCCCTGCATAATAGCACGCAGGTTGTCATTTTTCCCGTAATCCATATATCTTGAAAACAAAGGACTTATTGGTGAACCTGATTTGAGCTTTTCACTAATATACCGATATCTTACTTTTCCATTTTCCATATAGTTAGTGATATCATCATTGATAGGCCAGCTGTAAGCCGATGAAATACCTCCTGCCCCTCTGTAGACATCATTAACGATATTAGCCATGGCAGAAAAAACAATTTTTTTACTGATATCGTAACTTCCTTTAGCAAGAATACCCACCTTATTCAAATAATCGTTTACAACAATTCCTTCATCTTTTGAATAAAAAGCAGAAGCGTATGCTTTGACTTTCTCACTTCCTCCACTGACATTTATATCATATTTTTGATAAAAACCGTCTTTGAAGAAATTTTTTATATTATCGTAACGGGGTTCATCGGATCCAAGCAGGGGTCCCCAACCTCCGTAACCGCCGCTGGCTTCCGGTTTATAAAAACCAAGAGTTCCGGGACCATAAATAGATTGTTTCGCAGGGGTTCGGATTGGCTGGTTAGTTTGAATGCTCGCGTTTACATTAGTAGTTGTTTTTCCGACAACACCCTGTTTTGTCGTAATCAAAACAGCACCATTTGCACCACTTTGCCCGTAAAGGGCCGAAGCTGCCGCCCCTTTTAAGACAGTGATATTCTCAATATCATTCGGGTTGATATCAGAAACACCTCCTGATATGGCAACTCCATCTAAAACATATAAGGGCGCATTTGATTGAGAGGGGTTGATCGATGAAATACCACGGATAATCAATAATGAACCGGAATTCGGAGAACCTCCGGAATTGGTAACATTGATACCGGATACTTTCCCCTGAAGCCCATTTACAAAATTAGACTGACGTCCTTCAGTAAGTGCATCTGAATTAACGGTCTGTACAGCAAAATTTAATTTCTTTTTTTCTGCTTTTACACCCATTGCAGTTACAACCACTTCTTCCAGAAACTCGGCTACAGGCTTCAGTACAATATTAACTACTGTCTGATCACCCAGCTTAAGTTCTTGTTTTTCCATACCAACGTAAGAAAAAACCAATGTTTCATTTTTAGATGCTGAAATTGAAAAGCGACCATCAATATTCGTTAGCGCTCCCCGCGTAGTACCTTTCACCGCAACCGACACACCGATAACGGGCATTTGATCTTCCGAAGAAGTTACAACGCCTGTTATAATATTCTGGGCTAAAACAGGTGAAAAAAACAATAGAGAAAGTAACGCTAAAATGTAGAATTTCTTCATAGAACTTATTTTTTGTAAGTTTGATAATAAATATAGGTTCTCCTAACAGAGACCAAAGTTAGAAAAAATAATTTAAAAAGTCCAGTTCTTTTTTGTGTTTTTTTTCTTAATGCAAAATTTACAAAATGTTACAACCATATAAGTAGCTTTTTATCACAAAAAAGTAACAGTATATTAATGATTTACGTTCAAATAATAAACTTTTTACAGTTAAGCATAAATTTTTATCCGCATAACTGACATTTTTTGCATGCCTTATTAACTAAAAATCACATTTTAATCAAACACTAAATCGTAATATTGAATTTATTTAATTCTATTTTTAAACCAAATGTTGTTTTTTTAGTCAATATGTAATTATTTGATAGTTTTTCCCTTTTGCAGGTATTATTTTTAAATATATTTCCAAAATGAAAAAAGATATTTTTCTACACTCTCTTTTTGCCGGATTAATATTGTTGAGCTCAATCAACTCATACGGGCAATCCTCGCTTTGTATTTTCAAAAATGATGATTCACAAATAAATTCATGGCTTATAAGTCAGATAAAAATTACATTTTCGGAAAACAATCTATTGGTTTACAACGGAAACTCCACAACAAACATCCCGTTAAATAACATCAGGAAGATTACCTTTTCCTCAACAAACACAAATGTCAGCACTGAAAATTTTTCAAACAGCTTGACGCTTTATCCCAATCCGGTAAGCAACATATTGCATTTGAAAAATCTGAATTCAGAAAATCTCACTGTCAGGATTTTTAGCATTGACGGAAAAGCTGTACTCACCCGTACGCTTTCAACCTACCACACGGATATAGATGTGACAATACTCCCGAAAGGATTATACATTCTCAAAGCAAATGATCAAACTGTCAGATTTACAAAAAAATGAAAAAAACAATCCTTTCCATCCTTTTAATCGCAGGTGTAATCAGCTTATTTGCAAGTGAATATATTTTTATTTTCAAAAACGATCACTCGGTAACAAGCATAGCAATCTCAGCTATCGACAGTATAAAGTTTTCGGACGATCAAACACAGCTTAACATACACAAATCCGACCAGTCGCTAATTCATTATTCTGTTTCAGAACTGGACAGCATCACATTTGGAAGTATATATACCCCTGATGTAAGCATTACTTACAACAACAGTGTTGTAACCATCTCTAATCCATACCAGTATAAAGGAATAAACATCACCACTTCCGGAGCTGATGTTATTGTAAATTCCACACTTGCTGGCCAAGAGATCAACTATCTGATATCGGGTGCAACATCCGATGGATCGATCAAAATATACAGCAATAATAAATATACACTAACACTCAACGGAGCAACCATCACAAATAATGACGGTCCAGCTATAAACTTACAATCAACAAAAAAATGCACATTAACGCTTGCATCAGGTACAACAAACACGCTTGCTGACGGTTCATCATACTTATCAAGTACCGAAGACCAAAAAGCCTCGTTATTTTCCGAAGGACAAATTATATTTAAAGGAACCGGTACATTAAATGTATCAAGCAAATCAAAACATGCAATTTGTTGCGATGATTACATTGAAATAGAAGAAGGAAATATTAATGTTACAGCGGCTTCAAAGGATGGAATTCATGCCAAGGGACATTTTAATCTTGAAGGCGGAGCTGTCACTGTTACAGCAACTGGCGATGCTGTGGAATGCGAAGCCGGAAGCATCAAAGTATCGGGAGGTTCTATTTCATCTACAATATCTTCCGCAGATACTAAAGGATTGAAATCAGACAGCACACTACTGGTTTCGGGCGGAACAATAAATTTCACTGTTTCGGGAAATCAAGCTAAAGGTTTAAAAGCAGGACAAAATATGACACTTTCAGGTGGAAATATCAACATTACAACTTCGGGTGCGGCAGTTTTAGTTGCTTCGGGTTCGGGTTTTGATCCATCGTATTGTACTGCTATAAAATGTGATTCATCCATCTTAATTTCGGGAGCTACAATAAATATTACCACTTCGGGAGTTGGAAACAAAGCCATTTCTACTGATAAGAATTTAGATATTACAAGTGGCACAGTAAAAATTGTAGGAACAGGTGCAGGAGCAACTTATACAAATTCTCTCGGTGTGATTGACGCTTACGGTTCAAGTGGAATTGATGCTGATGGAAATGTAAGTATTCTTGGAGGAAACATTTCGGTTTCAGAATCGGGAAGCGCAGCAAAAGGCATTTCTACCGATGGAAATCTAAACATTGGCAATGCATCAAATTCGCCCATTATTTATGTGAAAAATATTGGAACAAAACTTTTGATTTCTGGAACCGCAAATTACGCAACTGCCGTATATTCTGAACCAAAAAACATCAAAAGCGATGGAATTATGACCATAGCAAACGGTACAATTGGACTAAATGCAACACAACCCGGAGCAAACACCATTGATTGTGATTCGTTGCTTAATGTTACAGGTGGAGTAATTAATGATACCATTTCGGGTAATCAATCCAAAGGTTTGAAATCATCCAAAGCAATGACTTTGAGTGGTGGAACAATTAATGTAAAAGCGTCGGGGGCTGTTGTTTTAGAATATACAACTTCTACAACTCTTCTTGCACCATCGTATTGCTCTGCAATCAAAAGTGATGATGATGTTCTAATTTCGGGAGCAAACATTACAATAAACCACTCAGGAGCAGGAGGCAAAGGTATTTCTGCGGATAAAAATATTGAAATGACATCGGGTGTAGTAAATATTACCACCACAGGTGGAGGAGCAAAATACTTATATGCAACAAGTACGTATGATTCGTATTCTGCAGCAGCTATCACAGCCGACGCAAATATTTCTATTTTGAATGGAAATCTTACAACAAGTAGTTCTGGTACAGGAGGAAAAGGATTAAAAGCAAATGGAACACTTACTATTGGAAGTTCCACACAAAGCCCAACTGTAAATTTAAATACAACCGGAACAACATTTACTGTGTCGGGAAGCGACTTGTGTCATCCTAAAACAATAGTAACAGATGGAGCTATTACAATTGCGAATGGAACAAATACCATATCATCAACTGACGACGCAATTCACTCCGAAACATCCATTACAATAAGCGGAGGAAATAACACTATTACAAAAGCTACTGAAGGCATTGAGAGTAAATATATTTACATTACCGGAGGAGAAAACAATATAACAGCCTCAAACGATGGTCTTAACGGCACAATGGGAACTGTTTCAGGAGGTACCGAAAGTAACGATAATAGTTTAATATCCATAAGTGGTGGCACAACATACGTTACAGGTGCAGATGCCATTGATGCAAATGGTAACTTTCTTATGACGGGAGGAATTGTATTTTCAAACGGTCCAGCCTCAGGAGCTGAAGAGTTTATTGACGCAAACGGTACTGCAAAAATAAACGGTGGAGTATTTGTAGGTTGTAGTAGTGCGGGAATGTTGAAAACATCCACTTTCTCGTCATCAACACAACCGTTTTTGTATATGACTACCACATTAAATTCATCTACAATGTACACTGTTACCACAGGAGGGAATTGGGTAGCATCGTTTAAACCTAAAAACGGAGGCGGAGTTTGTCTCGTATCAGCACCTCAAATGACCAAAGGCGGAGCTTATGTAGTTTATACAGGCGGAACTTACACGGGTGGAACATCCATCAATAATTTTTATATGAATGGAACGTTTACAAATACAGGTGCATTAATAAAAAAATCAGCAACACTTTCGACTACAGCAACTTTAAATCAAATAAGTTTCTAAAAAGCACATAAAAAACGGCTAAAGATAAATAACTTTCTAACAATCTTCAAACCGCGATTTATTGTTCTATCTGTAAAGATGAACTTTTCAGATAGAACAAACCAGAAGAATCATTTAATTGATTAACTTTGCGTGACTATCAGATATTACAAATCTATTACACTTGAATAACTTTCAACACACACCTTATATTTAATCCTGCTGAATGGAAAAATTTCTTGAGATATTAAACGAATTAGATCCTATTTCATTGGCTGAAATGGATAGTGTAAAACTCCTGAACCGGATGGATGTTAAATACATCTTCCATAAAAGTGAGTTTGCTGATATACTTACAGTTGCCAATGAATTCTATCGAACTCTTACCATCAACGAAAGACGTTTTGAAAATTACGATAGTCTTTATTTTGATACCGAAGATTTCAAGCTGTATAATGCACATCACAACGGGAGGTCGAACCGATTCAAACTGAGGATGAGGACTTATATCTATTCTGACCTTCATTTTTTCGAAATAAAATTCAAATCGAATCAAAACAGAACCATTAAAAAGCGTGTACAGCTTCCCAAAAAAACAAATGAGATAACGGGTAACGCTCTGGAATTACTTCAAAGCAAAACCAGCATGCCGGTTGATGATCTTAAACCAGCCTTGCGTATCAAATGTAAAAGAATCACACTGGTAGATAAATCTTTGTCTGAGAGGGTCACCCTTGATTTTGACATGAAATACAATCTGGGCAATGACCAATGGCACGAATGGCCTGAACTAGTTATTGCTGAAGTGAAACAGGAAAAATCCGGACATTCACCATTTATTAAATTCATGTATACAAAACACATCCGTCAGATTTCATTAAGCAAATACTGTTTCGGGATAGCAAACTATATTAACACGGTACGCAAAAATAACTTTAAAACAAGATTACACTATGTGGACAAAATCTGTAAAAATCATGCCATTTAAAACATTAAGTATCATCCTTTTCATGCTACTGCTGATGCCTTCAGGAACTCGGTCGCAACCACAAATAAGCGCTGCAGCAGCCGAAGCCGAACAAACCGCTTCTGTTCAGTCAAACGATGAATCCAAAGACGTTGTTGACATGTTTACAATTGACACAAAAACCGAAAAAAAAACAAAGGACAAAATACAGTTGAATTTCAACTTTTTCTTTAGTTTATTGATTGACCTGGCATTTCTGGCTTTGATTATCAGCCTGATATATTACCCTAATTACAAACGACTGGACACGGTATTCACGTTTGTGCTTTTCAATGTATCCATCTTCCTGCTCACCTTCCTGCTCAACCATATCAAAATATCAATGGGTGCAGCCTTTGGATTATTTGCCGTATTCTCGATGCTCCGGTACCGCACTGCAGGAATCAGCGTGAAAGATATGACATATCTGTTCATATTCATCACCATGGGATTGCTCAGCGGTATTCAACTCGAACTTTACGAACTGGTTATTATTTTCAGTGTACTATTCGTAGTGCTTATTGTGCTCGACACCCGAATTTTATTGAAACGCGAATCTACAAAAATTATATATTTCGAAGATGTGGAATTACTTCACACCGATCGTCACCCCGAACTGATTGAGGTACTCAAACAGCGAACCGGATTAAACATCCACCGCATCACTGTAGAAGAAATATCATATCTGCGCGATTTCGGAATGATAACCATTTATTATTACGAATAATGACAACGAAGAAGAATTTTCTAATATTCGGATTGTTAATCGCCATGTCCGGAGTTCTGAATGCTCAAAATCAATATGGCACATGGACTAGCGCCGGACTCGAAAAAAAAGCAGGCAACTGGAATTTCGGAGCCGAAACAGAGCTTCGTACCATTCATTATGTAAGACTGATAAATCGTTGGAGTCTTTCAATGAATGCCGAATACAAAATTGCGAAACCGCTTAAAGTTGGGATTGGTTATGAATTTATGAATGTACTGGACGAGAAATACCTGAACTATCAGTTTCGCAACAGGTTCAATGCGGATATCTCAGGGAAACAAAAATTGGGAAATTTTGCATTTTCACTCCGTGAACGAATTCAACTCACCAAGAAAAACGACAGCAAAAGGATAGATGAGGACGGATACAATGACACTTATAAGATTGATCCTGCCTGGGTATGGCGAAATAAACTGAATGCAGACTACAATATACCAAAATGCAGGTTCACACCGGGTATATCGGTTGAAACATATTATTCGCTCAATGATCCCGATGGTAATAAACTGGATAAACTCAGGTATATACTGTACACGGATTATAAAATAAATAAATACAATAAAATCAAAATATTTGGAGTTCTTAATTCGGAAAAAGGTACCGATGAGGCTGACTATTCCGGCAAATACAACCTGGGGCTGAGTTTTTCGCATGAAATTAAATAACAAACCATATGGGTAAATAATGTGTCAAATAGCTTGTATTTAATAAAACCATGAAATTAAAATCAATTTACTTTCTCTTTGCTTTTTCAGCGCTTATATTGTCAGCCTGCGATCCCGAAAATGTGCTGAAACCGGCAGAAGAGACTATAAAACCACTATACGAATGGGACGAAACGAAAATTCAGACCATTACGTTTCAAAACAGCACCGTCAGTACGACTTCTTCTAAAGTTGTTATTACAGGAACTACTGCAACGATTACCGATGGTGGTTACTACACAGTCAGCGGCAATTCTGACAATGGCCGGCTTATTGTCGATGCCAAGGATGAAATCGTAAAAATCCGACTTGCTGGATTAACTCTGAGTAACGATACAACTTCTCCCTTTTTCATCAAGGATGCTGAAAAAACCATCGTTTTTCTGAAAAGCGGAACGACAAACACTTTTTCGGACGGAGCAAGCTATACTCACACGGGTGATCCGAATGCAACCATATTCAGTAAAGATTATATTGGATTTACCGGCGATGGCAATCTGGTGGTTAATGCCAATTTCAACGATGCCATTTCGACTGATGATATGCTCTACATCGACAATGGAAATTTTACTGTACGTTCACTGGATGATGGTATTCGCGGTAAAGACTCAGTTGTTGTCAACAATGGAAATATTAACATCATCTGTTCCACCGGACATGCATTGAAGTCGGACAATGAACTGAAAGCGGACAAAGGCTACCTCAACATCAAAGGAGGCACACTTAACCTGTCATCGATTGATGGTGATGGCATTAATACGACTAAAAGACTGATAATTGAGGGAGGGACAATAACAGCCCAGTCAACCAATAGTCAGGCTCTCCGCTCCGACTCTGTCGTACTTATTTCCGGCGGAATCACAACCGTCAATGCTTCGAAGAAAGGGATAGAAAGCCCCTACATCACTATTTCGGGAGGGACAACCACCATTAATTCGAATAAAGCGGGAGTAAATGCCACTTACGGACTTGGCGGATCACAAATTGATGGTAGCATCCTGAACATATCAAACGGTATTTTGTATGTTAACTCTGTAAGTGGTACCGGATTGGACAGCAGCGGGGACATCAAGATGTCGGGTGGTACAGTTGTGGTACAGGGTCCTTCGGATTTAAGCAAGGAAGGTATAAAATATAACGGTATATTTACAATAACTAGTGGTTTTCTGATTGCTTCAGGCCCACAGTCAACCATTTCAGTAAAAGCACCGAGTGCCAGTTCAGTTCAAAACACCGTCAGAATAACCTCAACAACCATCGGAACAAATCTTATAGCCATCCAGGATGCATCCGGTAATACAATTGCGGCTTTCAAACCAACCCGAAGCGCTTATGGTCTGCTGCTTTCTTCACCTGAATTAAAAACTGGTACAAACTATTCGATATTCAAAGGTGGTACATACGCCGGTGGAACAACAGTCAACGGATTTTCGCAAAACGGAACATACTCGGGAGGTACACTGTTAAAAACTTTTACAGTGAACGATAAAATTACAAATGTTTCATTCTGATATTAAATACACCAAATCATCATATTTAAGAAATGCCTTCTAAAAACCCGAGGGCATTTTTTATTAAAAAAACAAGTATTATTACCGTTCTTATAATTATGATTCCGGATTTCAAAAAAATCATGTTGTAAAAATGATTTTTTTGAAATCCGATTTACGGTACGATATTTGTTTTTTTAAAAGCAAAGCAAAGCAATTCAACTTATAAATTCGAATAAAAAATAACAGCCATGAAAAAAGAATTATCATTTGCATTTTTTGCAGCAGCTATTTTTCTTTCCCTTTCCTTGTTGTCGGGATGTACCACTTACAATTATGGTACAACCAATGAACAAACCTATTATGAAAATCCGCAATGGGCTCCGGATTATTATACAGGAACCCGCTATTATTACTTCCCGGATATTGAATGTTATTATGATCTTGCCACGCGCGACTTCATTTTTCTAAATCGCGGACAATGGTACTTCACTCCAAGGTTAACCGACTTCTACAGCGATTTTGATTTATTCAATAGCTACATTGTCATCGTCAACGTCAACGTTTATCAGCCCTGGATGCATCACCAGTATTATGTTTCACATTATCCCAGATATTATTACCGCGATTATTATGATTACAGCAATATTCCCTATGTACGGGGCTTCAATGAAAATGTCAAAAGCGCCGTTTACTGGCCCGAACAACAACGCTACAGAGCACGTGAATGGAACGATAACAATTTGCGCAACAACCGGAGATTCAAATATTCGGATGCAGACCGTCAGATGCAAGTCAATACCACCAACCGTATAAACAATCAGCGTTCTGAGGATGTAAATAGCTCCAGAAACACAGGAACCGGTGGCAGAAGAAGTAACGAAAAATACACACAGCCACGCAACACCAATACTCAGACCACACAATCTACAAACACGACTACCCGTCCGGCAAATACGACGAATACGACCAGCACAACAAACCGTAATACAAATACTGAAAGAACAACAAACCAGGCTGTCGACACGAATTCAAGGACAACTACAACAACACGCTCAACCGCTTCAGATTCAAACACTCCGGTTCGACAGTCAGGAACTGTAACCCGTTCGTCGGAGAGAACCGCCAATACGAATTACTATGGCAAACCCATAGGTCAGCCGGTTAAAGTGGAACGTCGGATGCGCAGCACCACTACCGAATCAAAGGCCGAGGAAAAGCCGGACACAACCACCTTAACTAATACCACCACACGAACAAGAAGTTCAAGGTACTAAGGTATTTATACGATTTACTCTGAAAGCGGACAATTATCACCCGCTTTCTTTTTTTTCAATAGGCAGTAAATCAGAAAGTAACAGATGTCATTTTATAATATTTTACACTATCAAACCCTTATAAGGAACTGAAAATCAAAATATAATTTGTACCTTTGCACTCAAATTAAAATATATAAAATAATAAACTGTAATTTTTTATGAATGTAGTTACAAAGACCATCACACTCGGTGATGGTAGAGAAATTACCATTGAAACCGGTAAACTGGCCAAACAGGCCGATGGTTCAGTGGTAGTACGTATGGGTAACACCATGCTTCTGGCTACCGTTTGTGCAGCAAAAGATGCTGTTCCCGGTACCGATTTTATGCCCCTTTCCGTAGAATACAAAGAGAAATACGGTGCAGCCGGACGTTTCCCCGGTGGATTCACCCGTCGTGAAGGCCGTGCAGGTGATTACGAAATTCTGGTTTCACGTCTTGTAGACCGTGCATTACGCCCACTTTTCCCCGATGATTATCATGCTGAAGTTTTCGTAAACGTAATGTTGATTTCCGCCGATGGTGTAGATATGCCCGATGCATTAGCCGGCCTTGCCGCTTCTGCTGCTCTGGCCGTCTCTGATGTTCCTTTCCACGGGCCTATCTCTGAAGTTCGTATCGGACGTATAAATGGTGTATACATGGTTAATCCGACTTTTGAACAGTTGGAAAATGCCGATATCGACATCATTGTTGCTGCTACACTTGACAACATAATGATGGTGGAAGGCGAAATGAGTGAAGTGAGCGAAGACGATCTGCTCAATGCCATGAAAGTGGCTCACGAAGCCATCAAGGTACAGTGTCAGGCACAGATTGAACTGATGGAGGCTGTTGGTAAAATTGAAAAAAGAACTTACTGTCACGAAGAAAATGACGATGATCTGAAAAAGGATATCTGGGAAAAAACTTACAATAAAGCTTTTGCGGTAGCAACATCGTGCAACACCGACAAACATTCACGTTCTGAAAACTTTGAAGCAATTGTCGCTGAATACATAGCAGGTATTGACCCCGAAGTTGCCGAAGCTAAAAAAGAACTGATTGGCCGTTACTATCACGCTGTAGAGAAAGAAGCCATGCGCCGTTCCATCCTTGACGAAGGCAAACGACTGGATGGCCGTAAAACTACAGAAATCCGTCCAATTTGGTCGGAAGTAGATTATCTGCCCGGAGCACACGGTTCTGCTGTTTTTACCCGCGGTGAAACTCAATCGCTTACAACAGTGACTCTCGGCACCAAAATGGACGAGAAACTCATCGATGAAGTGTTGCAGCAAGGTAAAGACCGTTTCCTGTTACACTATAATTTCCCGCCATTCTCCACCGGTGAAGCAAGACCATCACGTGGTGTTGGCCGTCGCGAAGTTGGTCACGGAAACCTTGCTTGCCGGGCTCTGAAATCAATGATTCCTGACGGTTATCCGTATGTTATCCGGATTGTATCCGATATATTAGAATCTAACGGTTCATCCTCTATGGCTACTGTTTGTGCCGGAACGCTTGCGCTGATGGATGCCGGAGTTCAGATGAAAAAACCGGTTTCGGGTATTGCCATGGGACTGATTTCTGAAAATAAAGGTCAAAACTATGCAATTCTTTCCGATATCCTGGGCGACGAAGATCACCTGGGCGATATGGACTTCAAAGTTACCGGAACACGCGATGGTATAACGGCTACTCAGATGGACATCAAAGTGGACGGACTGTCATTTGAAATTCTCGAAAACGCATTGAATCAGGCTAAAGCCGGTCGTATGCATATACTCGATAAAATTCAGGAAACCCTTACCGAACCACGTCCCGACTTCAAACCAAATGCACCTCGCATCGTAGTGATGATGATACCGAAAGAACTGATTGGCGCTGTAATCGGCCCTGGTGGAAAAATCATCCAGAATATGCAGGCTGAAACCGGTGCGGTTATTTCCATTGAAGAAATCGAAGACCAGGGAAGAATTGAAATTGCTGCTACAAACAAAGCATCGATTGACGCTGCAGTTGCCAAAATTAAAGGCATCGTAGCTATTCCCGAAGTTGGTGAAACTTATCCGTCGAAAGTAAAATCAATTATGCCCTATGGCGCGTTTGTTGAATTTATGCCGGGTAAAGAAGGATTGCTTCACATCTCCGAACTCGACTGGAAACGCATCGAAACAATGGATGAAGCTGGTTTGAAAGAAGGTGATATGATAGATGTAAAACTGCTGGATATCGATCAGAAAACCGGTAAGTTCAAACTTTCACGCAAAGCATTACTTCCACGTCCTCCGCGCGAAGATAAACCACGTGAAGAAAGATCGCACGACGAAAAACCGCGCGAACACAGAGGACCTCGTCCTGAAAGACGTGACTAAAACCGAACGGTTTAAAAAAGTATAAAAAATCAGAGGCTGTCTCAAATTCAAATTTGTGACAGCCTCTTTTAATTAATTTTCGGCATTGACTAAACTTTCGATCCGGCTAATGTTTCTGACTCCCGTTTATTAAACTCAGAAATCATAGAATATATTACTTCTTTCACAGTTGAAATCCGAGTTGAAAGATAGGCATTGCTTCCGGCAAAAGCATATCCCTTTTCCATTTTCCCTTTGTAAGCATTATAAAGGGCAAGAATAATACAATAGGGAACTACCTTATAATCACAGGTATGAAGGCAGTTGTAAGGACACAACTTTGGTCTTGTTAGTCCCAGTTTTATATTTTCCAGAAATTTTCCCTCCAATGCACGACCAGGCATTCCTACCGGATTTTGTATGATTTCCACGTCATTTTCAACTGCTTTGACATATGTATTTTTGAACTTTACGTCTGCATCACACTCCTCGGTTGTGACAAACCGAATCGCCACCTGCACACCTTTAGCGCCCATTTGCATAATATCGTACATATTTTCTCCAAAGTAAATACCTCCGGCTGCTACAACGGGGATCTCCTGATTGTATTTTTCTTCAAAAATGGCAACTTCACGAACCACATCCGGGATCAGTTTTTCGATGGAGTACTCCGGATCAGAAATCTGATTTAATTTGAAACCCAGGTGGCCACCGGCTTTCGGACCTTCCACCACGATTAAATCGGGAAGATAATCATAGAGCGTTTTCCATTTTTCCAGGATAATTTTAGCTGCACGCGCCGATGAAACGATGGGTGCAAGTTTTGTTGTACAGTCTGCTGTGCGATACTTTGGCAAGTCGAGTGGCAGTCCTGCTCCGGCAAAAATCACATCTGTTTTTTCGGCAATTGCCGTTTTCACCATATCGCTGAAATTTGTAAGCGCCATCATAATATTCACGCCGATAATTCCGGATGATTTTTCTTTCGCTTTTCGGATTTCTTCTCTCAACCCAACGATACATGACTCCATATAATCTCTCGCTTTTTCACTATAAATCAGTCCAAGTCCGGCACTGGAAATTACACCAACACCTCCTTCATTCGCCACTGCCGAGGCTAAACCCGACAAAGAAATACCAACACCCATGCCCCCCTGAATAATGGGTACACGTGCTGTCAGATTTCCAATTTTCAATCCATTCATAACTAAATATTTTATTAATAAAAAAGTTTAACATCCTTCACTCATTCCAGTCAACACCCCGATATAAAAAACAGGAGAAAGTTTACGAAAAATAATCCGAAAACTTTCTCCTGTATGTTTTTTGTAGATTAATTTATTTGATGTTCTCTGAATTATCCGTAGATAATTTTTCCGTTTTCATCTTTAAATTCATCAAAGCTCTTATTGTATTGTTCCATAGCTCTGTAACTCATTGCCATGCTCGAAAATCCACCATCGTGATAGAGATTCTGCATCGTCACCTTACGCGTTAGATCACTGAACATAACCATACAATAGTCAGCGCAATCTGCCGCTGTAGCATTACCAAGCGGTGACATCCTTTCCGAAAAATCCAGCAAGCCATCCATGCCTTTCACCCCACTACCTGCTGTGGTTACGGTTGGCGATTGAGATATTGTATTTACACGTACATTGTGCTCGCGTCCGTAGATATAACCAAAACTACGTGCTATGGACTCAAGCATCGATTTTGCGTCGGCCATATCATTGTATCCAAAAACAGTTCGTTGAGCAGCCATATATGTAAGCGCCACCACTGAACCATATTCGTTGATTGCATCCATTTTTTTAGCTACCTGCAACATTTTATGGAAAGAGATAGCCGAAATATCCAGCGTGGAACTCAACATATCATAGTCAAGGTCATCGTAAGTACGTTTTTTACGAACGTTGGGCGACATACCTATTGAATGCAATACAAAGTCAATTTTTCCGCCCAGGGCTTCCATTGATTGTTTGAATACTTCTTCAAGATCAGTTACACTTGTAGCATCAGCCGGAATAAGTTTAGCATTCAGCTTTTCAGCCAGTTCGTTGGTGGTCCCCATTCGAACGGCAAGAGGTGTATTGGAAAGTGTTATTATTGCGCCTTCTTCAACTGCGCGTTCTGCCACCTTCCAGGCTATTGACATATCATTCAATGCTCCGAAAACTATACCTCTTTTTCCTTTTAATAAATTGTTAGCCATTTTTTCAAATTTAATATTAGGATAAAACAATCTGTTACCTTGTCATTTATTTTATCCGGTTTTTTTATCGGCACAAAATTACTAAAATTGTGCATTTTTGCAAAATTAATAAACCATTATCGGCAAATAAATTCATATTAAATATGTTCGGACATATTTCTTATACCCTCAAAAATTTAAAACACTCTTTATAATTTCGAACATTTCAATTTCAGGATAAACACAAAAACGGCTGCCAGTATGCCGGACAGCCGTTTTTAAAAATTAACTTTAGTTAGAAAATTATTCTTCTTCTTTCTTCGTAGCTTCGTATTCCTTAAGTAGTTTATCCTGAATTTCCATCGGAACAAGTTCGTAGCTGGCAAACTTCATGGTAAACGAAGCACGTCCTCCGGTTAACGAACTCAACGTCGTAGAATAACTGCTAAGTTCTTTCAAAGGCACTTTAGCTGAAAGTTTTTCGAAACCCTTTTCACTGTGCATACCCATAATGATTGCACGACGACCCTGCAGGTCACTCATAACATCGCCAAGACGATCGGAAGGAGCAAATACTTCGACATCGTAAATCGGTTCGAGCAATTTAGGACCGGCTTCACGGAATGCCTGAGCAAAGGCGTTACGACCTGCAAGACGGAATGAAATTTCGTTCGAATCAACCGGGTGCATCTTTCCATCGTAAACGATAACTCGTACATCGCGGGCGTAAGAACCTGTAAGAGGACCCTGTTCAATGCGGTCCATCAAACCTTTCATAATGGCAGGGATGAAACGCGCGTCAATAGCACCACCTACAATACTGTTGATTACAACCAGTTTGCCGCCCCATTCGAGGTCAACGGTTTGCGTGTCACGAACACTTATTTTGTATTCCTGACCATTGAAGCGGAACATATCAGGAGCAGGCATACCTTCGTAGTAAGGTTCCACAATCAGGTGAACCTCACCAAACTGTCCGGCACCACCCGATTGTTTTTTATGGCGATAATCAGCTCGTGCAACCTTGGTAATGGTTTCGCGGTATGGTATTTTCGGTTCTTTATATTCTATCTGAATTTTATCGTTATTTTCAACCCTCCATTTTAATGTACGCAAATGAAACTCACCCTGACCCGAAAGAATAGTTTGCTTCAGTTCTTTGGACTGTTCGATAATCCAGGTCGGATCTTCTTCGTGCATACGGGTCAGAATTTCGTTCAGTTTTTCTTCATCCGATTCTGATACAGCCCTGATAGCACGGCGATATTTTGGATCCGGATATTTGATGGCTTTATAATCATAATCGCAACCTTTTTCGTTCAGTGTGTTACCTGTACGGGTATCTTTCAGTTTTACCGTTGCACCTATATTACCGGCTGCCATTTCATCAACAACATTTCTGATCTGTCCCGAAACGGAATATAACTGAGTGATACGCTCTTTCGAACTGCGACTGATGTTAACCAGATCATCACCTGCCTTCACTTTGCCACTCATTACCTTGAAGTAAGAAACTTCACCGATATGAGGTTCTACAGTAGTTTTGAAGAAGAACAAACTGGTTGGACCTTTGGCATCGGGTTTCACTTCAACACCTGCAGTTGTAACCGGAGACGGCATTTGGTCGGGTGAAGGAGCCACCATGCTCAGGAAATTCATGATACGGTGAACTGCCATGTTTTTTTCGGCAGAAGCGCAGAAAACAGGGAAAATAGAACGGTCTATCATACCCTTCATAATTCCTTCGCGCATTTCTTCTTCAGTAAGTGAACCCTGTTCGAAGTATTTTTCCATCAGATTTTCATCATTTTCAGCAGCTGCTTCCAACAATGCTTTATATAATTCTTCAGCTTTATCCTTTTCGCTGGCAGGTATATCCATCACGTCAGGTGCTGTTGCACCCGGTTTCCATTTATACATTTTTTGTTTGAGCACATCTACTATTGCTTCGAAAC
>DAONDU010000004.1:0-32842 GCA_035402725.1 Paludibacteraceae bacterium
TAATTCGATTTGCAATAAACAATGGCATCAGGAGTAAATGGTCGGGCAATATTCCGTTGATTTTCGGAACTTTCGGAAAAATATTTCACCAGTTCGTTATTGCGAACTTTGAGGGTTTTCAAACCATCATCAGAAAGCACCATGCGGATAGCAGGAAGAATTTCAGCCCCCTTACCTCCTGAAGGTGGAATACTTACTCCCCCTTTAGGGGGTTGGGGGGCTTCTTTATCTAATGTATTAAATATTTCTTGATAAATACATTTTATTTCATCTATTGTATCGGCAGCAACAAAAATTCCGTGGTTTTGTAACCAGATCACTTTCGGTTCTTCATTGAATTTTGCGCGAAATGCTTTTATTTTGTCATCCACTTTTTTGAATAAAACATATCCCGGGTCAGTATATTCAACATAAAGTGTTTTCTCTCCAAAGAGTTTTATCAAATCGGCTTCTGCATTTTGCGAACACATCAAACCGTTTACTGCCGTAGGATGCAGGTGAACTACAAATGCATAATTGATCACGTTGTGCATGGAAGTTTCTACCGACGGGCGTTTTCCTTTGGTAATGGTTGCATATGCCAAATCATTTTTCACCTGTTCTTCGCGTTCGCTTGTGTCGGCGCTGTACACTTTTTCCGACATCAGGTTTAATTTTTCACGATCCAGCACCGCAAAACCTTCTTCCGTAATGGTTGCCAACGATGACCCACTGGCTTTCACCCATATTTTTTCCTGATTTTTATACGATGTGTTTCCTCCTCCGGCAATAACAAAACGGCTGTCCTTCCCGTAGAATTGAGAGATAGAAATCAACCCCCCAACCCCCTGAAGGGGGAGTTCAGAACTTTGACTTATATTATCTTTATTCATATTAAATTATCAATATTTTTATTTTTATCACCTCTATAAACGCTCTCTAATTCCTTCTTCAGGGGGTTAGGGGGCTGTTATAAGTTCTTTCCCCAACTTCACAAATTCTGCTCTATTTGATCGGTCTGCGTTTCCCTTTTCGTCCACGTAGCCTTTAAAACCCTGTGCAACAAGATGCTGGTGTGCTGCAACCACACACGCACCTTCAAAGTTTATTTGCATCAGTTTTTCAGTCAGTGGTGTGTTGTTTCTTGCAAAAAGTTCAACCGGTTCCATGACCGGTGTATTGTGCTCGCTTCCAAACGTTACAATAAATCCCTGGTCAAAAAGATATTCAGCGTATTTTTCCAGAAGACTGACATCGTTGCGTGTAGTTATAAACTCCACCGAATGAAATCCGCGTTCTGTTAATTGCTTTGCAACGCGTTGCAGGTCGTTTTCAAAATCGGTATAGCCTCCTTTGGCATCATCGGCCAGAAACGGATAGGTAGGAATACCACCACCTGTCAGGATAATTTCGCAAACTGTCTGCATCGGCAAAAATGCTTTGGCATCTTCCGGGACAAATGCCGCGCCACCCGCTTTCAGAAGATTTGCACGAATTTCGTTTTCAACGCCAGCCACATCATTTATCTCAGATTTCAGCTCCTTTCCACCAAAAAGTTTCGTGAAAAGCGATTTGATTTCCTCCTCATTATCTTCATAAATTTCATACACTTTCATTCTGAGTGCCTTTGCCAGATGACGCTCGCGGACAGAACCCTTTGTGAGTTCGTTTTTAATCCATTCGAAATCGAGCGAAAAACCGGCATTGTTTGTTTTCAGCAGTTCATTCAGTTTACCACACATGGCTTTCACCTGGTTGTTAGCCTCTTTCCGGACATCTGCAAGCAGCGATGTATAAGGTTCAACCAAGCTGAACGGGTAACTCATCCCTTTTCCGCTCAGATAGGTTCTACCTGGATTTCCGGGGTCGTTCACCCGAAGTCCGGCTTTCTGGTCTTCTTCATTCAGGCTGATAAATTCAATCCCGAACAGTGGAAACAAAGCTCGATTTTTACAGCCGACTGACCATTCTTCATATCCTGCGGTGGTGTAAAAATCATTAATTCCCACCACTTTCACCCCTTCGGCAACTGCTCTGTCCAGCGCATCGCTGATATCGCTGAAAGCGCTAAAAGAGTATGGTGTATGCAAGTGGGCATTAACTTTCATGTAACTCATAATATGCATTTTAAGATTATTTTTCACTGAATCTGAGAACATTTTCGTGAATATGTTTTTTAGAACTAATGGTATCAGCAGCAATATTCTTTAATTTTACATTCTCAACAGGTAATTCCTTTTGTCCCAGTATCCGCGAAATGAATTCCACTTTGTCTGCCTTCATGTTTTTCAAACTGATATTCTTTATCGGAGTAAGTCGTTTTTCAATTGTAGGAACAAGATCACGCCACTGATACAGCACATCCGTTTCAATTCCGAGTACCCCGTTTTGTACACTACCGGCTTTAATATTCTCCACATAAATATTTCTCACATACCCACCCATTCTTTCGTTTGTCTTAATGAATACCAGATGGAACATTTTTGCACCTTTTGATACGGTGCAATTTTTCAGGCAGATGTTTTCGATACCACCGGAGAGTTCACTTCCTATAGCCAGCAACTGATGTCCGTTTTTTACCGTACAGTTGCGTATGACAATATTCTTTGAAGGTGTGCGGGTGCGCCAGCCTTCGGGACTACGACCCGACTTCACTGCGATGGCATCATCTCCCTGATCGAACGTACAATTTTCTATCAGTACATTCTGGCTCATTTCAGGATCCACACCATCGTTGTTGTGTCCGTGAGCATATACGCTGACATTTCGAATTACAATATCTTTGGACAAATAAAGATGTATCGTCCAGAAAGGGCTGTTTATTATATTAACTCCTTCAATCAGAACATTCTGACAGCGGTTCATTTGGATAAATTGCGGACGCAAATTGGAAGAGTCGTTTACCATAATCCTCTCATTCACCGGTTTATTGTCGAAAGCCCAGTAATACAGATTTTTCAGGCTGTTCATGTGCGGTCTTGGCCGTCCTGCCCATTTTTTCCAGTTATCCATCAGAGCTTTTACCTGACCTTCGCCGGTAATTGCCACATTTTCACACTCATATGCATATATCAACGGCGAATAATTGTAACATTCCAATCCCTCCCATGTAGAGTGAACTGCCGGTAAATATTCTCCCGGATCATCGGAAAAAAGCAGGACTGCTCCCTTCATCAGATGTAGATTGACATTGCTTTTCAGATGTATTTTACCGGTAATCCATTCCCCTTCGGGCACAACAACTGTGCCTCCGCCGGAATTATTAGCGACTTCAATGGCTCTAGCTATCGCTTGCGTGATTTTAGACTTGTCGCCCTGAACTGCTCCAAAATCAGTGATAGTATATGTTTTACACTTCGAAAAATCAGGCACACGAATAACCGGCATCTGAAAGGGAGCTTTGACCTTAATACCTGTGGTCGGCACTTCGCCAATTACCTGTTGCGTAACAAGGAGCTGTAGCAACAGCATCAGCATTAGCCATAACCCTCCTGTGTTCTTCATATGTGAATATTTCCTTTAATGATTGATTGCGGAGATGTTCATTTAATATATCAAGGCACTCATCCTTTGTCAGTTAAGTGCCTTAATATAATTATCTATACCCCTGATTTCGAGCGGCGAATAAGTTCGGCACTGGTAAAATTCTGTCCGGGTATGTAATCCTTCAGTGGCTGGATTCGTTCATGAATAACATCGAGGAACCAGGTTGGCTGCGCGAAGAATGAACTTTCAAGTTCGTAAGCAGGTGTAATCCAGTTGCGCGAACCAAGTACACATACCGGAGCATCCAGATAATCGAACGCCAGCTGACCGATATTTGCCGCCAGATCGTTCAGGAATGAACCACGGGTAGTTGCATCGCTTGCCACAATTATTTTTCCGGTTTTCTTTACCGATGCAATCACTTTTTCGTAATTGAACGGTACGAGCGAACGTGCATCAATAACTTCGGCCGTCATTCCGTATTTTTCTTCCAGAACTTTTGCTGCCTGCAAAGCCGGATACAGCGTATGGCCAACAGTCAGGAAAGTTATATCATTTCCCTCTTTTTTCACATCGGGTTCACCAAACGGAATTTCGAAATATCCTGACGGAACTCCTCCTTTGTGGAATTGTTCCCCGATTTCGTAAATACGCTGACTTTCGAAGAAAATCACCGGATCGGTTCCCTGCAAAGCAGCATTCATCAGCCCCTTGGCATCGTAAGGAGTGACAGGGAAACATACTTTGAGGCCCGGAATTTGAGCAACGAGCGAAGTCCAGTCCTGTGAGTGCTGGGCACCGTATTTTGAGCCCACCGACACCCTCACCACAACCGGCATTTTGAGCACATTTCCGCTCATAGCCTGCCATTTGGGAAGCTGATTAAACACTTCGTCGCCGCAACGTCCGAGAAAATCGCAGTACATGATTTCAGGAATCACCCGTCCGCCACACATAGCGTAACCAATGGCTGTTCCGATGATAGATGCTTCAGAAATGGGGGAGTTGAACAGCCGATGATATGGCAATGCTTCGGTCATTCCGCCATAAACTGCAAACGCACCACCCCAGTCGCGGTTTTCTTCGCCGTAAGCTATCAGGGATGCATCCTTGTAGAAACGATCCATTATGGCTTCGAATATACCGTCGCGAAGCTGATATTGTTTCATTTTGCTGAAAGGTTTTCCATCGGCATCGAATGCAAACCGCTCCTTGGCTGCAATTTTCTTTACCCGTGAATTTTCTTCAAGCGGCATCAATACATCCGGTTTTGCATCGGAGAAGCTTTCCACCGATCCGTTGGAGAACATCATATCGCTGATCACCTCCGGATTTTTCATACGTGGTGACACCTCATCGTCGATTGCTTTCAAGAACATTTCATAAACCAACTCCTTAACATCCGCCTGAATAGCATCCAATTCATGCTGATCTGTCACTTCAGCTTCAATCATTTGTTTACCGAAAGAAGCTATGCAATCCTGGTTTTCCCAGGCTTCCACTTCTTCCTTAGTGCGATACGATGAGGCATCCGAGGGCGAGTGACCACTGTAACGATAGGTTAATACATCCAGCAAAACCGGACCTTTCTTATCTTCAATTATTTTTCGTTTACGCTTGTAAGCATCAATCACGGCAAGCGGATTGTAGCCATCCACACGTTCAGCATGCATCTGTTCGGGATTAACACCGGCACCGATGCGGGCTGCAATACCATAACCCATTGTTTCGCCGCAAGTCTGGCCTCCCATTCCGTACTGATTATTCATAATGTTGATAATCACAGGCAGACCACCCTTCATATCGCCTTCCCACAGATTATTAAACTGATCCATGGCAGCAAATGTAATGCCTTCCCACACGGGTCCGCAAGCCATGGAAGCATCACCGATATTGGCTACGACCAAACCCGGTTTCCGGTTCACTTTTTTGTATAGTGCAGCACCAACGGCAATATCGCCTGAACCACCTACAATGGCATTGTTGGGATATACACCGAAAGGAGTGAAGAATGCATGCATAGATCCGCCCAAACCGCGGTTGAAGCCTGTTTCGCGGGCAAAAATTTCGGATAGTGTACCATAAACCAGAAAGCGTCGTGCCAGTTCCTTTGTTGTACCGTTGAAATCCTTTTTCACAACATTCAGTACCGCACCATCAAAGAAACTTTCCATAATCTTCAACAGCTCATCATCATCTGTTTTATGAATGGCCGACATCCCTTTTGCCAGTATCTCCCCATGACTGCGGTGACTTCCGAAAATAAAGTCGTCGACAGTGAGTGTCCAGGCCATTCCCACAGCTGCCGATTCTTGCCCGATGGACAGGTGAGCAGGACCGGGATGGTTATACGGAGTTCCGTTATACTCTCCTTTCGTTTTGATGAGATTGAGCATGATTTCAAATTCGCGGATAAGGGCCATGTCGTGATAAATGGCTTTGAATTCTTCATCCGAAAAATTTCCTTTTTCATCCTTAACCGTTTTCTGATACTGATTGACCGGAATTGGCTGAAATTCAACGAAACCGGGTTGACGCGCTTGTGACGGGTCTATAAATTGTATTTTTGGCATGGTGTAATATTTTTTTTACTCTTTTTATCACAAAAGTCACTAAGCCTCTTAAAAATATAACCTCTTGACTTAGTGGCAAATTATTATATTGAGAATATTGTTTCTTTAAATATTTCGCTGACGGTAGGATGAGGAAATACCACTTCCTGCAATTCTTTTACTGTCATTTCCTGTTCGATTGCCATACAGGCACCGTAAATAATTTCGCTACAGGGATTTCCCAGCATATGCACTCCGATAACTTCACCGTGTTTTTCGCCAACCAGCACTTTGCACAGTCCATTGCCACCTTCATTCTCGGCCACAAAACGTCCGGCATAACTCATCGCCAGTTTTATTACTTTGTAAGGAATGCCTTTGGCTTTGGCGCTTTCTTCGGTTTCACCCACACCCGCTACTTCTGGATTGGTGTAAACAACCCCGGGAATAGCATTGTAGCGCATAACATCATTTCTTCCGGTCAGATTATTAACTACCACTTCACCTTCGCGACTTGCAGTGTGAGCCAACAGTGAAAATCCGGTTACATCGCCTGCCGCAAACACTCCGGGCACATTGGTATGCATTTTCTCGTCCACTTTGATGCCTCCACGTGTCATCTCTACATTCAGATTTTCCAGTCCGTAACCTTTCACCACAGCCCGACGTCCGACACTCAGCAGGATTTTTTCTCCCTGAATGGTTTCGGTCTTTCCGTCTTTCTCAAACACCACGGTATTTCCTTCCACCCGAACGACTTTGGCATTGAGGTGAAATTCAATTCCTTTTTTGGCGTAAATATCGCGCAGTATAGCAGAAACCTCAAAATCCAGTCCGCCAAGTATTTCCGGCAACATTTCAATAATTGTTACTTTTGTACCAAGACTGTTATAGAAACTTGCAAATTCCATCCCGATTACCCCTCCACCAATTACAACTAATGTCGCCGGTTGCTCTTTCAGTTCAAGAATTTCGCGGTTGGTAAGGATGACATCTCCGGCTTCCGCCAATCCAGGAATAGGTGGAACAGACGCTTCGGAGCCGGTACATATCAGCAGGTTTTTAGCCAGATAACTTTCTCCGTTACAATTTACTTCTACACCCTTTTCGCTGCGTCCCTGTATGATTGCTTCGCCTTCAATAACGGTTACATTATTCTCTTTCATCTTGCTTTTCACCCCGGCAACCAGCTTTCTAACCACTTTATTTTTACGTGCAACTATTTTCCCGAAATCGAAGCGGACATTTTCGGCAAAAATGCCATATTTATCTCCATGCAACGCATTTTCATAGGTTTTTGCGCTGTAAAGCAGGGTTTTGGTAGGAATGCATCCTTCATTCAGACAAACGCCACCCATTGATTTCTTTTCGAATAAAATAACATTAAGTCCTTTGTGACCAGCTCTTTCTGCTGCCACATATCCGGCCGGACCTCCGCCAATAATCATTAAATCGTACATAAATTTGCCCCCTACCCCCTAAAGGGAGAATTTTGGCTCTTAAGTTTGCCCTCTTATCACCTAAAGAGGAAATATGAAGGCGAGACAAAAGAGATTTGTGTTAATTATTAATATTTCTTACAAAAATAGTATTATATTTCTATAAACCCCTCAGAGATATATCTTTGGATACTTTATTATATGTTTGTGACACATCTTTTCCTCCCTTAGGGGGTTAGGGGGCCTATAGCACCAGTTCAAGCGTTTCAATCTCAATGGCAATCTGCTTCAGGAACCGGGTTGCTTCGCCACCATCCAGTGAGCGGTGATCATAAGTGAGGCTCAGTCCGATATAGGGCACAAAAGCATACACGCCATCGCCCAGATCTTTCGGACGGGGAACAATGGTATTTACACCCAAGATAGCCGACTGCGGCAGATTGACTACCGGAGTAAACATTTCCACGCCGTAATTACCAAGATTGGAAACCGTAAATGTAGCAGCTTCAGCTGATAGCAACTCGGGATTAATACTTCCTTTCCTGCAGGCATTTGCCATTTCTTTGAATTGCTGAGCCAAACCGCCGATGGTTAAATCATCTGCATTACGTACTACGGGTACCATCAGTCCACGTTCGGTATCAACAGCTAATGCCAGGTGAACCTTGTTGAAATAACGTACTGTATCACCCAGAAAATGAGTATTTACATTCGGGAATTTTTTCAGAGCCTTAATCACCGCAAAACAAACCATATCGTTCAGCGTGATATTGGTTTCGAGTTTTCCGGCTTCCATAGCAGTTTTCACCTGTTTGCGCAGTTCAAGGATGCGTCGTGCATCAGCTCCGAGGTGATGAGTGAGTTGCGCAGAATTCTGAAGCGATGCGTGCATGGATTTGGCAATGATTTTGCGCATATTGGATATTTTTTTATCCTCATAATCTGCAACGCTACCTGCATTTACCGGAACTGATAAATCATGCGAAGTGATTGTCCCGGCCAAACCATTACCCCAACCCTGTGGCTGCATACCTTCCTGGATAACTATTTTTTTAGCCAGCGAAGTGAGTTTCGGGCGGTTTTCGAGTACCGATTGTACATCCTTTTCAATAATACGTCCGTCGGGGCCTGATCCTGAAATCTGTGAAATATCCAACGCTTCCTTTTCTGCCAGATTTCTTGCACGGGGTGACAACCCTCCTGTTGGTTTCAGCTGACTTATTATTACTTCTTCCTGTATTTTTATTTCTGTTTTTGCTGTCTCCTCTTTTTTCACGTCGGCTTCTGCATGCGGTTTCGTGTCTGTAAGCAGATCAAGGGGAACTTCTTCGCCGGGCTGTCCGATAACCATCACATTATCAAGAACAGGCACTTCATCGCCTTCGTTACAAAAACATTCGAGCACGACTCCATCAGCCGTAGACTCTTCTTCAAAGGAAGCTTTATCGGTTTCGTACGAAAACAAGATGTCGCCTTTCTTTACAACATCACCTTTCTTTTTGATTTCGGATATGATGCAACTCTCGACCGACTGTCCCTGTTTGGGCATTACAATAATTATAGCCATGAATTCTTATATTATTTCATTCAATTTTGACAAATTAATTTGCACTTATAATAAAGTAGGAATGACATCAGTCAACAATCTGTCATTCGCAATCCGACATTTATTTTTCAGCCAACAAAATTAAAATTTATAGAACCAAATATCAGTATATTAAATGATTTTTTAGCAGTGATTTTTGACAAAACAGCTAATACCGGTAAAATAATACCTTTTATACAAGTAAGAAAATTGCAGCTAATTAACATTTTATATCCGGTAAAGCGACTGCTGCTTTTACGAATATCCATTTATTTAAATTAAATACTTATTTTTGTTCTTTAACCATAAAAAATTTAATATGATTGCAAAATTTCAATTAACATTACTGTTTTCTGTGATATTGATTTTTTATTCAAATGCTCAAAACACAATCTCAACGCCACAGGCAACAAACAGAGAAAATAATTCAAAGTTATCAAGACAAACTACCGGTAATGAACCGGATAATTCAATTAAACCGAATTTAAACATCAACTCTGATTTTCTGCACCCCCAAAGCCGGCTTATATTTCCTTCCCGGTTAAATGACTTTCAGCGAAACCGGATTATTTTCACCCAAAATAATCCTTCAAAAATAGATGTCATTTACTACTCAGCAGACTCTGGAAATGAAATCGCCATCAGTTTGTATCGGTACGAAACGGGAACAGAAGGTCGTCTGCGGAATGAATATCTTAACGCTATCAGAAAATTGACAAAGGAAGAGAATGTGGATTCTATTCCCAGGGCAATCCCTGTAAAGTACAAAGGTTTGAAATACATTTGCAATGGAGTGAAAGGCAGATATGACTTTTCAGAGACAGCACATACTGAACTTTGCGTATATGAATGCGGGACCTGGATGATGAATATAAAAATCAGGAGTAAAAATCTCAATTCGAATGAACTGATAGAACTGGAAAAAATTCTTACAAATACCTTTGATCCCTCGTGGCTAACATCGCAAAATCCACTGTTGCTGAAATCGAACGTTGATTTTGAGCGATCGGCACTGGCAGATACCGTCATGACTGCCGCGATGGTGGCAAGTGCTTTTAAAAAACTTGACTGGGCAACATACAACGTAAGGGCAAACGAACGGGCATCGGGTTTCCCGGATCTTTATCTCAATATGCATATTGCATCCATTCGGGAATTTATACAAATTCAGCAGAAGAAACCCCACCTGTATGTAAGCCCGTCAGCGGAGAAATATTTCAAAGAACTGAGCGAAATAAACAATGCAGGTTTTCTGCCTGAATTTATCATGGAACAGTATCAGAACATCATGTTTGTACCTGATGGTCAGGTTCTGAACCACGAAGGATATAAGAAATGGAAAGAAAATAAAAATCTGACTATTGACCTGAACAGAAAGATGTATACGATTTGCTACCGAAAACAGTAAAAAAATCTGAAAAGGAGGTACTTTCTATCAGAACGATTGCATATCGACCAGTTTTTTATAGTAGCCTCCCTGTTTCATCAACTCTTCATGCCTGCCCCTTTCTACAATTTTCCCCTCATGCAGAACGCAGATCAGATCGGCTCTTTTGATGGTGGACAAACGGTGAGCAACCACAACCGTCGTGCGGTTTTTCATCAGATTATCCAGTGCTTCCTGTACAAGATATTCTGATTCAGTATCCAGCGCCGAAGTGGCCTCATCCAGTATTAATATCGGAGGATTTTTCAAAATGGCACGCGCGATGCTGATGCGCTGACGCTGCCCGCCCGACAGTTTGCTGCCCCGATCGCCGATGCAGGTTTCATAACCATTTTCAGTAGCCACAATGAAATCGTGGGCGTTGGCTATTTTTGCAGCATTGATAACTTGCTCGCGCGTAGCCAGTTCAACACCGAAAGCTATATTATTATAAAATGTATCGTTGAAGAGGATTGCTTCCTGATTTACATTTCCCATCAGCGAACGTATGTCTGACTTTCTATAATCTTTAATATTAACATTGTTGAAAAAAATACCCCCCTCAGCCGGATCATAAAAACGGGGAAGCAAATCGACCAGTGTGGATTTTCCGGAACCGGACTGCCCAACAATAGCGACTGTTTTACCCAACGGGATTGTCAGATTGATATGCTTTAAAACCCATTCGGACTGATACCTGAAACTAAGGTCTTTAAATTCTATTTTCTCAATTATGGCGGGCAGCATAGCAGGAACCTCCGGGTCGGGTATATTATTCTCCTGCATCAGGATTTTATCAATCCGGTTGAGCGAAGCCATCCCTTTCTGTATGCTGTACGATGCTTTTGAAAGTTCTTTTGCCGGAGGCACAATGCTGTAAAATATCACCAGATAGTAAATAAACTCGGCGGCACCGATGCTGCTGTTCTGTTGCAGTATCAGACTACCTCCAAACCATATAAGTATAGCGATGACAATGGTCCCGAACAACTCGCTGACCGGATGTGCCAGATTATATTTTCGGTGAATACGGTTGAAAGTATGCCGGATTTTTTCATTTAATATTCCGAAACGTTGTGTAAGTTTTTCTTCGGCATTGAAAGCTTTTACAACCCTGAGTCCTCCAAGTGTTTCTTCTATCTGCGAAAGCAGTTCACCAGTTTGCTCCTGCCCCAGGGTCGATCGTTTTTTCAGAGAACGCCCGATAACACCAATCAACCAGGCGCTTACAGGCAGTAAAACAAGCACAAAAAGAGTTAACTCCCAACTCATGGCAAATAACACAATCAAATAAATCAGTATCATCAGCGGATTTTTCAGCACCATATCCAGCGAGCTGATGATGGAAGCTTCCACCTCAACTACATCACCTGTCATGCGAGACATTATATCACCCTTGCGTTCATCCGAAAAAAAGCCGATGGGCAGCGAAATGATCTTTTTATACATTTTGTTTCGCAAATCGCGCAAAACTCCGGTTCGGATAGGTATGACAAAATAAGAAGCCAGATAGGTGGTTCCTGTTTTGAAAAAAGTCATTATAATCAGAAAAAGCCCCAGATAAAGCAAAGCCATTCCGGGTCCCGCGCTTTCTATAAGTTGCTGCACGTAGTACCCCAGATTGTTTTTTATTGCCGCGAATACAGCTGAAAGCCCATCATCCCAGTTCCACGAAACATAAACTGCATCTGCTTTCGAAAGGCCAAAGAGTATCTGGAGCACGGGTATGATAGCTGCAAACGAGAAGAGGCTGAATATGGTTGATATTAAATTGAAGACCAAACTCAGAAAAATATATTTCTTGTAGGGTGGTGCGAACCGCTTAATAAGCGTCAGGAAATCAAACATTTCGGATTGAATATTTTATTACTAAAAATTTTTTTGACCAGTATTTTAAATTCCTGTATAGTTTCGTGGAGTAACACGACGGAGTTCCTCCTTCACAGAATCGCTCACATCCAGCTTATCAATGAATTCCCTTATAGCTTTTTCGTTGATTGCTTCGTTGGTACGCGTCAACGCTTTCAAAGCTTCGTAAGGTGACGGATATTCTTCCCGCCGGAGAATGGTCTGAATACCCTCAGCAACAACCGCCCAGGTATTATCAAGATCACGGTACAGGGCAGTTTCATTGAGCAATAATTTATCAAGTCCTTTCAGGATGCTTTGAGTAGCTATCAGCGTATGAGAGAATGGCACTCCGACATTTCGCAGCACGGTACTGTCGGTGAGGTCGCGTTGTAAGCGCGAAACGGGTAATTTTTGCGCCAGGAAAGTGAACATAGCATTAGCAACACCCAGGTTTCCTTCAGCATTTTCGAAATCAATCGGATTAACCTTATGTGGCATTGCTGAGGAACCCACTTCACCGGCTTTTATTTTCTGCTTGAAATACTCCATGGAAACATAGGTCCAGATATCGCGGCAAAAATCAATTAGAATTGTATTGATTCGAGCCAGGGCATCGAATAATGCAGCCAGATTGTCGTAATTTGAAATTTGTGTAGTCCACTGCTCACGTTCCAGACCAAGTTTTTCGAGGGCAAACTTGTTGGCAAATAACTTCCAGTCAATATTGGGATAAGCAACATGATGTGCATTAAAATTGCCGGTAGCCCCACCAAACTTAACGGACTGAGGTACTGCTTTCAGCAACTCGAGCTGTTTATTCAGGCGGCTGACAAAAACCATAATCTCTTTACCCAAACGTGTAGGTGAAGCTGGCTGTCCGTGAGTTTTGGCCAGCATGGACACATCTCGCCATTCGTCGGCCATGCGGCGCAGTTTTAAAATCAGATTGTCAAGTTCCGGATAATAGACTTCTTCCATCCCTTTTTTGATGGAAAGCGGAACCGATGTATTGTTGATATCCTGAGACGTAAGTCCGAAATGAATAAATTCACGATAAGCACCCAGACCGATTTCATTAAATTTCTCTTTTAGAAAATATTCAACAGCTTTTACATCATGATTTGTAACCTTCTCAATATCTTTGATTTTCTGAGCGTCTCCGATCGAAAAATTTTCATAAATTTCTCTTAGTTTTGGCAGAATATTTACGGGAACAGATTCCAGTTGTTTGAGCGGCAATTCGCATAAAGCAATAAAATACTCAACTTCTGTCAGAACGCGGAAACGTATAAGGGCAAATTCTGAAAAATAGGCGGCATAAGCTTCGGTTTTGGAACTGTAACGACCGTCAACAGGAGAAATAGCTGTAAGTGAATTGATTGTCATAATTGATAGGGATTGAATTCGGATTATTTGTTTTCGAACAACAATAATGCTACAAAGTTAATCAAATTTGAGATAACTGAAAAATTCAGATGTCAGCTTGTTGATTTAATTTTAAATGCTTACTTTTGTTAGTTAATACTAAACGTTTCTTACAGGCTACCATGCTTACCCATCAAACTAAAAATCAATGAAATACATTAAGATACATAAAGAAGGAAAAATGATACTGGCATTTACACTGGTACTACTGCTGGTTTTGAATGTTGTTGTCTATATGCAATTTCCTAAGCCATTTCTTGCAATCAACATTACTCTGTCTGCTTTTTTACTGATTTTCGTCATGTTTTTTTTCCGCAATCCGCGCCGGGTTGTCGAAATTGACGATCCAAGCCTGATTATCGCCCCAGCCGATGGTACAGTCGTTGTGATTGAACCTACTGATGAATTTGAATATTTTGGAGATAAACGAATTCAGGTTTCCATTTTCATGTCACTTTTTAATGTACATGCCAACTGGTTTCCTGTGGCAGGGAAAGTAATCAAGACAGCCCATCACAGCGGACGGCACATGGCCGCTTATCTGCCTAAATCAAGCACCGAAAACGAACGATCAACCATTGTAATTGAAACACCGTCAAAAACACAGATACTGGTCAGACAAATTGCCGGAGCGTTGGCACGGCGAATTGTAACTTATGCACACGTTGGGAAAACCTGTCACCTGAATGAACATATAGGCTTTATCAAATTCGGCTCCCGTGTGGATATTTTTCTGCCACTCGATGCTGAGATTTTTGTAGAAATCGGAGAATCTACCACCGGCAACGAGACGATTATTGCACGCCTTAACGAAGATTAAACATGACATTGCAGGAAGCTCAAACACGGGTGGACGAATGGATTAAAACATACGGTGTCCGGTATTTCAGCGAACTGACCAATTTGGGAATTTTAACCGAAGAAGTTGGTGAACTGGCACGTATCATGGTTCGCAGATACGGCGAACAATCATTTAAGGAAACAGATAAAAACAACTCTTTGGCTGACGAAATAGCCGATGTGCTCTGGGTGCTGATTTGCCTGGCTAATCAAACCGGAGTGAACCTGACTGATGCCTTTGAAAAAAATCTCCTCAAGAAAACGAATCGTGACAACAACAGACATTTTGAAAATGAAAAATTAAAACATTGAATACAGAAAGATTATGAACAAATTTGAAGAATTATTTAATGCATATAACTGTGACACACTCACCGACGAAACAGTAAAGAAACATGTAGAGCAGATACTTACAGGACATTTCGATGAAAACAACAACATCGGGGTTTATAAACAGTGTTTTAATCAGATAGACCTCACATCCCTTCGTGAAACCGATACTGAAGCCGAAATCACAGCTATGGTCGAAAAAGTGAATAATTTTGACAATAATTTCCCCGATATTCCGAATGTAGCTGCCATCTGTATATATCCGGCGCTTGTTCCGGTTGTGAAAGCATCTCTGACCGAACCGATCGGAATTGCTGCCGTATCGGCCGGTTTCCCCGCATCACAAACATTTGTGGAAATTAAAGTTGCCGAAACCTCAATGTGTGTCATGGAAGGTGCAACAGAAATTGACGTGGTTATTTCAGTGGGTAAATTCCTTGAAGGTAAATACGACGAAGTCTATGAAGAACTTACTGAAATAAAATCGGCCTGCCGGGACGCCCACCTGAAAGTGATACTCGAAACGGGTGCACTTAAAACAGCATCAAACATAAAGAAAGCAGCCGTACTGGCCATGCAGGCAGGAGCCGATTTCATCAAAACTTCAACAGGTAAAATTGCGGTAGCAGCCACCCCTGAAGCCACCTGGGTAATGTGTCAGGCAATCAGGGAATGGAACGAAAAAACCGGTATAAAAGTGGGCTATAAACCAGCCGGAGGGATAGCAAATACCGATGACGCCGTAAAACACTACACGCTGGTAAAAGAAATTCTTGGTAACGAATGGCTCGACAACAAGTTATTCCGCTTCGGAGCCAGCAGCCTGGCAAACAAATTGCTTACTTCAATTAATAAGGAAGAGATAAAATATTTCTGATAATCGGAAAGATTTTATCGAAGAAAATTTATTCCATAAAAAAGTAGTGTCAGAATCATGATACTGCTTTTTTTTTATATATTTTTTTACCGATATTTGTAATCGGATTAAAATAATTATATTCAGTATGAATACTTTCGATTTATTTATCTTCATACCCATCACATTAGGTCTGATTTTCGGACTTTTCAGGGGCTTTGTCAAAGAAGTGGTTTCACTGGTGGCAGTGATACTGGCAATTGTAGCAGCTGAAATATTCAGTTCGTTATTTTCCGATTTTCTTGCTGGTTTATTTAATGTTTCCAACAAAGTATCTGCAACAATGGCTTATGTTTTTGTATTTATTATTACCATTGTCATTGCACTGCTTATTGCCCGAATGGCTGAGAAACTGATATCAAATATTAGTTTAGGTTGGCTTAATTCGTTGCTGGGAGGTGTTTTCGGCGCATTGAAATTTGCCTTTATTATAAGTGTTTTGATGAACGTTTTTGATGCAATCGACACAAAATTTCATCTGGCAAAACCTGAAACAAAAATAGAATCAGTCGGTTATTATCCGGTTCTGAAACTGGCACCCTCGCTCTGGAAACATTCGAAAGAAGCCTATCAGAAAAGTAAAACTTCTGAAAATGAAGGCCAATCAACATCGCCTGAAAATGAAGCAAACTAATCTGCCGTCGAATTACTCCGGACAATTTCCCGAATGCGGCTGTGATGAAGCGGGTCGCGGTTGTCTGGCCGGCCCTGTAGTGGCTGCAGCTGTCATTTTGCCACCTGATTTTGAATGTGCCGAACTGAACGACTCAAAGCAACTCACCGAAATTCAACGGGATGCCCTCAGAATTATCATTGAAAAAGAAGCTGTAAGCTGGAGCGTAGCAATGGTGAGTGAAAAGGAAATTGATGAAATTAATATACTAAATGCCTCTATCCTGGCTATGCATCGGGCAATTGACAAGCTGGCAATCAAACCCTGCTTTATTATTGTTGATGGAAATAAATTTAAAAAATATCAGGAAATTCCCCATCAGACCATTGTGAAAGGTGATAGTAAATATTTGTCGATCGCAGCAGCTTCAGTGCTGGCAAAAACGCACCGGGATGAACTGATGATGAAACTTCACGACGAATATCCTCAATATGCCTGGAACAAAAACAAAGCTTACCCCACCATTAAACACCGAGAAGCAATAGCCAGTTACGGGGTAACGCCATATCACAGACTGACTTACAAATTACTGAAAGATAATAACTTATAGCAAACGATAGGAGAAACCAACACTAAGCAGTTGCTTAAACTGTATTTTGGCATTTTCTCCTTTTTTCATTATTACCGTATTGTCGTAGCGAGGATTGACTGCAACACGCACAGACATAAAGCGGTTAACTGTCAGGTTGCTCACAACCTCCAGGTCAATTTCCACTTTCTTGTAATCGGTATAGAAGGTAAGTTTTGAATCAATCTGCCATTCGCGGGTGGGATCATAATCGAGCTGTGCCCTGAACGAACTACCAAGCTGCCGCAACTGATTTTGACCCTTCTGGATACCAAACAGATTTGGATTTACATTCACAGTATCATTGGCATAAATGTATTTAAACGAAACTGGCGCTAACATCAGAGATAAGAGCTTCTTATACTTATAATCCATACCAATACCTATATTTGCGCGGAAAGGAGTCAAAAGCCTGGCTTTATACTGTGTAGAGTTGATAGCCTTATAATTGTCGAATAATTGTGTGGAAAAATCTCCGGAAACACTATAGTACCAGTTACCGCCTGCTTTCAGACCAAACTTGGAAGTGTACCGGAGCACGTCATCGTTGGTACTTATTTTTCGGATGGTATCCCCATCGACCGAATTAAATCCCGCCCGCCATTCCAGTTTATTTTCCCACAGAACATTCTTTTTATTATCGTAATTCATTTCTCCCGTGAGGATATTCAATATCGCAAGATTCGAATTGCCACCCTGATACCAGTTCTGCGAGATATAATTCTGCGTAAACTGCATTAAAGCAGTCGCTTTGGGACTCCAGTACCGCTGTTTCAGTTTTACAACATCAATTTTTTTCACATCCACTTTAGCTCCCTTTTCGTCGAATGCAAATGTTTCGACAGGTTTACGTCTTATCGACTTTTGCAAAAAAGAACCTGGGTCGGGCAACTGGTCGAAAGTAGTCTCGTACAGATGTGCTGCGTGATTCGAAATATAATCGCGTGCAATTTTCCTGGTTTCAAAGACCATTGATTCGGTCGATGTGTCTTTTTCTGGTATCAGTTGCAACCGGGTCGAACTTTCCGGATAAAACTCCTTCATATAATCTATTTTCCCGTCCCATACAGGTTTCAGATCTTTACCCAGAAAAACTAAAGGTAAAAAGAATGGATTGGCCGAATACATTAAAGAATCTGTTGGTTTAACGGGAAACTTCATCAGGGAATCCAGTCTGTGTTTTAGAATACCATTATTGACAAAATAATGATTAATTGTATCAGAAGTTTTGGTTGATTGCAAAATAACATATTTGAATGCAGGTATTTCCTGAACGTGATCGTTGCCTGTGAGCTGCTGAGGGGTTGTTTTCGTTATTTTATCAGTCGAATCATTTACTGAATTCCGGACTGTATCCGGGTTCTGAATATGGATAGTATCAAATGTAACGGGCACAATAAGTGAATCGGAAATTGTCAGTAAACTGACAGTCGAAAAACCTTTTATGGAACTAAATATTAATATTATAGTTATTACCAATATGTTCAAATACTTTCTCATGCGTTCTTTTATTTTTCTATACATGGTTCGTAACTTTTTATCATCTCACTGTTGCTGGTAAGGCACCATGCTGTTGACTGTTTGTTTTTCTGAATATTAAACTGCGGAATACAAACAGATATTAAACCTTTCATATCAAATTTCAAGTAATCGTATGGCTATTTGAAACGCCCTGGGGTTTGTCAAAATATTTCGTAATCTGCCGGCAGTGATTTTTTTCCGTCAATACCTCCAAGTTCCTGAATCCGTTCTGCAGTACGAATTATATTTCCTTTGCCATCTTTCATTTTCTTCAGAGCATCGTCGTATGCTCCCGAAGCACGGTCAAGGTTCGTTTTAATTTTCGACATATCGTCAATAAAAGCCAGGAACTTATCATGCAGCGCTTTGCTCAGGCGTGCAATTTCCTGTGCGTTACGGGTCTGATTTTCCTGTCGCCAGATGGATGAAATGGTTCTCAGCGTAGCCAGCAGTGTAGTGGGGCTTACCACTACAATTTTACGTTCCCAGGCATAGGCAAACAACTCATTATCTGACTGAACCGCCACCGAAAATGAAGCTTCAACCGGCAAAAACATCAGCACAAAATCAGGTGAATTAATTTTCAATCCATCCTGATAATTTTTATCACTCAATTCCTTCACATGTGCCCTGAGCGAACCGATATGCTCTTTCAGGTGACGGTTTTGTTCTTCGGGTGTTTCGGCTGAAGAAAACCGTTCATAAGCAATTAACGAAACTTTAGAGTCAATTATTATATGTTTGTCGTCGGGCAAATGAACAATTACATCGGGCCGTTGCCGCGAATTATCACCTGCCTGAATTTCTTCCTGAGTTTCGTACTCCTGCCCTTTTGTCAGTCCCGACCGTTCCAGAACTCGCTCCAGTACTACCTCACCCCAATTCCCCTGTTTCTTCACATCTCCTTTGAGTGCTTTCGTCAGGTTGTTGGCTTCATCGCTCACACGCGAGTTCAACTCGGTGAGTTTTTTTATTTCTTCCCGCAAACTTATTTTATCACGCAAATCCTTATCGTAGGTTTCTTCTACTTTCTTCTCAAAAAGCATAATTTTGTCCTGTAAGGGGTTTAAAATCTGGGACAAACTTTTATGATTTGTAACTGAGAATTCATCCGATCGCTCCTTTAGAATTTTTGTGGCAATATTCTCGAATTCAGCTGTCAGACGGCTTTGTATCTCCATCAGTTCCTTCTTCTGACTTTCCAGTTGCTGCTTCAGGTTACTGTTTACTGTTTGAAGCGCAGCAATTTCCATGCCGCGATTTTCGGCAAGTGCGCTTATTTGTACCAGCTGCTCCCCTACTTTCAGCAATTCATCAGTCTTTATATTCAATCTTTCATTGCTGACAATATATTGATTCTCAAGAGAATTCTTTTCATTTCGGAGTTCTCTCAGGTTAATTTCAAATACTTCCTTCTGACGGTTGATTTTTCCTGATTGAACGATCCAGGCAGACAAAAAACCTGTAATCAGAATAATAACAGCAACTAAAATAAATAATGTTACATGCATAAACCGATAGAGTTATTTTATATTGTCAAATAAAGTTGGCTGGTCAGCATCCAGTTTACGGAGAATTTCAGTCATCAGGGTTTCACGAATAAATTTTGATTTGTTTTTTACTTTATATTTTTCAATAAATCGGTTTAACGCATTGTTTTCCTTATCGTTCAGGGTGAATATCTGCCTGTGTTTTCGAAGTAAAACAGGATTTGGAGAGGGTTTCAGTTCTTTCTTCTTGGTCATTTTCTGATTAATTTCCACAAAAATAATATTATATCGCTGAATTTCAGTATTAATTCCCGAAAAAGAGTATTTTTGCGACGATACTTTTTACAAATTTCAACTGACTTCAGGCTTGTATTTGCCTGCTGTTTAATCAATTATTCATAAGTTAAAAATGGCTGAACACAACGATCTGGGAAATATCGGCGAGGAACGAGCACAAGCTTTTCTGCGCAACAGCGGCTACAGAATCAGAGAAACCAACTGGGTAGCCGGAAAACTGGAACTTGATATTGTGGCCGAAAAGGACGAAATGCTCGTCATCGTGGAAGTTAAAACACGCTCAACCGAATTTTTCGAACATCCGAAAGAAGCGATTACACCGCGAAAAATAAAAAATCTGGTAAATGCAGCTCACGCATACATCATGAAAAACAACTGGCAGGGCGAAACCCGCTTTGACGTCATATCGGTTATTCCGAAGGGTCAGAACTTTTCCATTGAGCATATCGAAGATGCTTTTTTGCCGCCGATTATGTGAAGTTAAAACTCAAGATATCATTTCAATTGCTGTTGCAAAACATATTCATTTAACTTTTAATTATTAATTAGTTTATGTACTTTTGCAAAATATAAACAGTTGAATTTGTGCTGCTCGTGCAGCCTTTTCCAATACCCAATTCAAGAAAAAAAATGAAATCATCCGAAAAATCGATAGCTGAAAAACTATTAAAAGTTAAAGCCGTAAAATTACAACCCAACAACCCTTTCATCTGGGCTTCGGGATGGAATTCACCCATATATTGCGACAACCGCAAAACACTGTCATATCCCGCAATCCGCAACTACATCAAAGTAGAACTGATACGCACCATTATTGACTTGTATCCCGACGTAGAAGTTATTGCAGGGGTGGCTACAGGTGCGATTGCCCAGGGTGCTATGGTTGCCGACGAGCTTGGATTGCCATTTGTATATGTACGCTCCAGCCCCAAAGATCACGGATTGGAAAACCTTATTGAAGGCGATTTGAAACCAAAACAAAAAGTGGTAATTATCGAGGACCTGATATCGACAGGTGGCAGCAGCCTGAAAGCCGTGGAAGCAATCCGTAAAGATGGTTCGGAAGTATTGGGAATGGTGGCGATATTCACTTACGGCTTCGCACTGGCCGATGAGAAATTCAAAAATGCGAAAGTAAAACTAACAGCCCTGAGCAACTACGATGCCGTACTTACTGAAGCACTTGCCACAAACTACATCGCTGATAAAGATGTGGAAACACTGAGAGAATGGAGACTGAATCCGTCAGTGTGGAGAAAATAATCAATTTCACAGAAAAATGACTCTTTTTATAAAACACAATAAATGACAACATACGAAAGTGACATTAAAACCATTTCTTCTTCCGGAGAAGTGGTTTTTAACATATTAAGCAACCTGTCAAATTTCAATAATCTCCAAAATCTGAATGCTGACGCTCAGGAAAAACTGAACCAGATGCTGAAAGACGTGGAGTTTGATGAAAATTCATGCCGTTTTACTGTCGATGGAGTAGGCAGGGTTGGTTTCCGGATAATCGAACGCGAGCCGTTCAAAACCATAAAACTGGAAGCCGAAAACTCTCCTGTAGCTGTTAACGGCTGGATTCAACTGGTACAGGTTTCGGAAACTGATACACGAATGAAACTAACCCTAAAAGCCGACATACCGACGATGATTAAAGTGATGGTTGACAGCAAGTTGAAAAAAGGTATAAATACTATTGCAGATACGTTAGTCCAGTATCTGACATACCAAATCGGAAAATAAAAATACTGAAACCAATATCAGATTTTTTATCAATAAATTAAAATTAAAAATAGTCCCATTCAGGGAGAAATACAGGAGAGGAGAATATCATGAAACTTTGGGAGAAATCGATACAGGTAAATGAAAAAATTGAGAAATTCACTGTCGGTCATGACCGTGAAATGGATATTTATCTGGCTAAATATGATGTTTTGGGCTCTATGGCTCATATACAGATGCTCGAATCGGTTGGTTTACTCTCCAAAGAGGAACTCCCCCTACTGCTGGCTGAGCTGAAAAATATTTATCATTTGATTGAAAATGATCAATTTGAGATAGAAGAGGGCATAGAGGATGTACACTCGCAGGTAGAACTGATGCTTACCCGCAAACTGGGAGATGTGGGCAAAAAAATACACAGCGGACGCTCACGCAACGATCAGGTCCTTGTTGATCTGAAACTTTTTGCCCGTGCTGAAATAGAAAAAACAGTTGAAGCTGTGTCAGGGCTATTCGATGTGCTGACTGAACAAAGTGAAAAATACAAAAACATTCTGCTCCCGGGATACACTCACCTACAGATTGCCATGCCATCGTCATTCGGACTTTGGTTTGGCGCTTACGCAGAGAGCTTGGCCGACGACCTGCAAATTATGCTTTCTGCCTGGAAAATCACCAACAGAAATCCGCTCGGTTCGGCAGCCGGATATGGATCATCGTTTCCGCTCAACCGTCAGATGACCACCGACTTGCTTGGTTTCGACACCATGAACTACAACGTGGTTTATGCCCAGATGGGTCGCGGAAAAATGGAACGTATCGTTGCAAGTGCCCTTGCCGGCGTAGCTGCTACACTTTCAAAGCTGGCTTTTGACGCCTGTTTGTTTTCCTCGCAAAACTTTGGTTTCATCAAACTACCCGATGAGTTTACCACCGGTTCAAGCATTATGCCGCACAAGAAAAATCCCGATGTATTTGAACTCACCCGTGCCAAATGCAATAAAATCCAGTCGCTGCCACAACAGATAACTCTGATTACCAACAATCTGACTTCCGGTTATTTCCGCGATTTACAAATTATCAAAGAGGTATTCATTCCTGCCTTTGCCGAACTAAACGACTGTATGGAAATGGTTTCAATGATGCTGCAACGGGTGGAAGTGAAACAAAACATTCTGGATGACCCGAAGTACGATTATCTGTTCAGTGTCGAAGAGGTTAACCGGCTTGCCGCTGAAGGAATGCCTTTCCGCGATGCATACAAAAAGGTCGGACTTGCCATTGAGGCCGGCAATTTCAAGCCCGTGAAAGACATCCGTCACACGCATGAAGGCAGCATCGGAAATCTGTGCAATGACCGTATAAAAATATACATGGACAGTATCAGGGAACAATTCAACTTCGGGACGGTACACGAAGCTGTAAAAAATCTGCTGGAAAGTTAAGACTTACCGGGTATAACGACGCCGCCGGGTCCACTGAACCAATATTCCGAAAATAATAAGTATCACCGGAGGAATTACGACATTAATAATCTGCCATTTAGTTTTCTGACTGGCAGATATTTTTTTGTTCAGTAAACGCAAAGCAACAGTTTTCGAGCGCAGTTCCATCCATCCGCTCTGATCAGTCAGATAAAGTACAGCGTTGGTTATCAGCTCATTATTAGCGAATTGCTGGTTCATATAGCGATCATAACCGAGTGGTACAGCTTTCAGGTTTTCACCAGTTCCTTCTGTTTCATTGCGTATAATATCACCATCGGCGATGATGATCTGTCGGGTGCGAACACTTTTATTCTGAATAACCGAAGGGTTGACAATTTCTTTGGGAGCCATTCTGTTTGAAAAATCAGACTGAAATTCACCTTCCAGTACTACTCCTACCGGCACATAAGCATTATTGAAATATTTTTTATCCTTCAGATCAGGCATCTGCAAAAGCGAAATTTCAGCAGGCGTTTGCAGAATATGTGTATTGTCTGAACTGGCAAGGATGAAATTTCGTTCCAGTTTTTTATCATCACCCACAATCTCGATGGCCGAAGCAAAATTCGCTTTGACAGGAGCCAGATTTCGGGTAACCGGATGTTCGCCCGAAGTAAGCAACAATGGCGCGTTGACCCAGGGCATTGGCTGAAAGTCAGGTTGCTGTCCTTTGGCAGCCACATTGACGGGAACAAGTACACTCTGTACATCCTGAACCAGCACGGGACTGATGCGGACACCATAACGGAAAAGTATGTCGTTTAGATTCAAGTCCAGTTCAATCGCCGGAGATATCCCTGCAGTCGTAAGACTTTCTTCCGAAACACGCACCCCATCTATCAGCCATAATACCCTGCCTCCGTGCATGACGTACTGGTCAATCACAAATTTATCTTTTTCGCTGAAAGGTCCCATCGGTTTGGCTATGATCAGAGCTTTATAATCGTTCAATATGTTAGGATCTGTATCAATAATTCCGCGGTCAATCTGGAAATAGCGGCTCAGGCTCCGGCTGATATCATAGGTTTCGGTTTCGTTAAGTTCTCCGTGTCCTTCCAGAAATGCAATTTTTTCCACTTTCGTATTCACGAGCCTGCGAATAGCGTCAGTCAGTTCGAATTCAAGATTTTCAACAGAAATATTCAGATTTTCTTCACCCGAAATTCCACGGATATTTTTCAGCAGGTTTACGGGAATTGTTTTCCCCTTATAGCTAATTTCCAGCCACGGAAAAATTATTTTCTGAATATTCTTTCCTTCCTTATCCTTATCATAAACCGAAGTTGCTGTCATGCCCTTCTGCTCCAGTTCGGCATATTTCTGTTCACGTTCCTCATTCGTTTCCGCCTCTGATGGATTGACATAATTTATGCTGATATTCCCTTCGGCATAAGCGCTCAACTCATCGAGCAATTCCGCAACCGACTTTTTCAGTCTCAGAAAGCCCGGATTGAGATCTCCGGTGAGGTAAATTGTCACAGTAACAGGTTCGCGTACCGATTTCATGAGTGTTTTGGTTTGTTTACTGATACTGTAACGCTTGTCGGAAGTGAGGTCGATGCGATAAAAGAAAAATGAAGAGACAACCGTCAGGGCTATCACCGTAAAAAGAATTATGTATGTCGATTTTGATATCTTTTTCATTCTCAGAATATTTTAATCCGGCAGATTTTGCGCCCGAATGATAAAATAATTGTTGGTAGTGGAAAGCAGACGATATTCAGCACGATTTCCCCACGATGCAGGCATATCCTTTATACTCATATCCTCACCGGTATCGTTGTTGACAAAAGGAGATATGAGGGTATGCCATTTTTTAATCCTGTCTATGCTTTTAGTATAATAGAATAAATCATTATCCGGATTGCAAAGTTCATGAAAATAACTCACATATAAAGCTCTGTACTCGGGAATATTTATAATTTTTTTCACCAAAGGATTTGAATCGGAGCCCCAGCGGAGTAAATCCTGCGTTCCCGAATTGGTCATGAGCAGAGATGTCCCCAGCGTATTGTCATAATCATACGGAATAAAATAAAACTTATTGTCGGTATCGAAATAGAAATAGAAATTATTACTGTTATTCCAGTAATCGTCCCACATACCACAGAGAGTACTTACCGCGTAAGTTTTCAGAAAAAGCGGCACGTCCATCCGTTGTTCAATCCATGTTTTGAAATCATCTCCCGTTTTACTGTTGAAATCGGTGATAAATGCAGCCAACTGTGTTTTGGCAGCTTCCAGATATTCTTCATTGGTCTTCAGGTCGTACACAGGCTGAACCATGTCGGCTTTGGTGAGGGAAATAATTTCAACTCCCATCCTTCCTTTGTCTGCATTTCTGAGATCGGCACCCCAGGTAGCCTTCCATAAAAATCCGTCTTTACCGGCAAACCTACCGGAACGGTTTTTCAGATATTGCTTATCTATCTGTTCCACAACCTGATAAATACCAAAATAAACCTGCTTGTTATCTTCCTTAATTCGCAAATACAACTTACAATAGCTTGATTTCGGACTCGTCCAGACCCCAAAACGTTCGAATAAATCATAGCAATAAACTTCACGGGCATAAACGCCATCATCTTTGAACCATTTTAGTGTGATTTTTTCAAGTCCGTGCAAATCCTGCTTTTTGTTGTACTCATCAAAATTAAGTGTGAAATGCACATGATGCCAGTCGGGATTTATACTGCTGTGCATTTGCCCGGTATTACCTTCGGGTCTTCTGCGGCTGGTATTTCCACGAAGCCGTAAACCCGTGTTAATCAAGGTATCTCTTCTTGACGCCTTTACAAACACGCAATTACTCTGGATATATTCTTCGTTATCCTTATTAATATCAAAATTGGAGAGTAACCTGTTCCATTCGGCAGTGGTAATTTCCAGATAAACTTCCGAAACAGCTTCAATATCGAACACATACTGTAAACCGTCTGAATGACTGTTAATCTCATCCTGCGGATTATGAATTTTGGGTGGATCGGTCGTGACCCCGGAAAAGTCTTCTCGGCAGGAGGTAAACGCGAGTAACCCAAATATAATCAGATATATAAACTTTTTCAATTTAATTAAATCATATATTATTGCAAAGATATACAAATTCGGAGTATAAAGCTATGGAGCAAAACTGAAATTGCAAGCATTCAGTAAACTACCTGTATAAAAAAATCTGCCGTCATATCGAAAAAATCGTTCAATGATGGTAACAGAATTTTAAAAAATCTTATAATGTCGATTGAACTTTTTGATAGTTTAACGGCTGAATTAATTTTATTATCTTTGCAGTTAAAACAGCAAATAACAATATATGCTTTCCACTCGATTATAGAATGTTCAAAGAGCAATATTGTCAGAACTTATTAAGAGTATAAAAATAATTTCGAACTAATATATGGGTAAAATAATCTCAATTGCCAATCAAAAAGGAGGAGTAGGAAAAACAACGACAGCTATCAATCTGGCTGCATCGCTGGCAGGACTTGACAAAAAAGTGTTGTTGGTTGACGCAGATCCGCAGGCAAATGCATCATCCGGACTGGGAATTGATGTTCGATCGGTCGAATTCACTGTTTATGAATGCCTGATTGACAACGTGCCAACATCACAGGCAATACACAAAACCGAAGTTAACAACTTGTTTGTTCTCCCTTCACATATTGATTTGGTTGGTGCAGAAATCGAACTGCTGAATCTCGACAAGAGAGAGCATATCATGCAGCGTATGCTTATGCCTATAAAAAATGAGTATGACATTATTCTGATTGATTGCTCGCCATCTCTGGGATTGATAACTGTCAATGCGCTGAGCGCCTCCGACTCCGTTATCATTCCGGTTCAAAGCGAATACTTCGCGCTGGAAGGCATCAGCAAGCTGCTGAATACAATTAAGATTATAAAAAGCAAATTAAATCCCGCACTCGAAATTGAAGGTTTCCTGATGACGATGTACGACAACAGATTACGCTCTGCCAATCAGGTATTTGCCGAAGTGAAAAAGCATTTCGACACGCTGGTTTTCGACACGGTGATTTACAGGAGTGTTCGCCTGAGCGAGGCTCCGAGTTATGGCAAACCAATCTCGCTTTTTGATGCAGAATCACGTGGTGCCATAAATTACATGGACCTGGCAAAGGAATTAATCAACAGACAATAGAAAAATTTTACACATTCAAGAATTAATTATGGCAAAAAACACAGGACTGGGACGAGGTCTGGGTGCATTGATTGACATGGATTCCGTGAACACAAGTGGTTCGTCATCCATAAATGAAGTTGATATCGAACTCATCTATCCAAATCCCAATCAACCAAGAACATATTTCGATGAAGAGGCGCTGACTGATCTGGCCGTATCCATTCGTGAACTCGGTGTAATATCGCCCGTAACATTACGTAAAAATGATGATGGCACTTATCTTATCATTGCCGGCGAACGACGTTTCAGAGCTGCAAAGTCGGTAGGACTTAACACAATTCCTGCGTATGTAAAAACAGCTGCTGATGAACAGGTGATGGAGATGGCACTGATTGAAAACATACAGCGGGAAGATCTCAATGCCATCGAAATTGCGCTGACATTTTACCGGCTGATGGAAGAATACAAACTCACACAAGACCGGTTGAGCGAACGGGTGGGCAAAAAAAGAGCAACAATTGCCAACTATTTGCGTTTATTGCGTCTGCCTGCGGAAATTCAGATGGGTTTGAAGAATAAAAAAATCGATATGGGACATGCACGTGCCATACTGGGATTGAACGATCCGGCCGAACAGCTAAAACTCTACGAACAGATTTTAATAAAAGATCTGACAGTAAGAAAGGTGGAAGAGCTCGTTCGAAGCATTACTGAAACCGGAAAACCCGAAAATACTTCAGATAAAAACAACAGTGTTAAGGATCTGAAAGAATTAAACGACCTGAAAAAGCAGCTGAGCACCATTTTCGATGCAAAAATACAGATGTCTTGTGACGCCAAAGGGAAAGGTAAAATCACTATCCCATTTGCAAACGATGACGAGCTGATGCGCATCATGCAACTGATGGATAAAATCTGAAAAACAAACAATGAAGTTGAGAAAAACATTTGTCATATATTTTTTTCTTCAGTTCATTTCCCTGGCGGGTTTTGCCGGCAATAATGACTTTCAGGAGAACAGCATTTTGAACCTTGCCGGAACCGGACAGGATACAACTACGTTAATGCCAATAAATATTCAGCCCAACAGTAAATACATGAATATGGCAAATGATATTGCTGATACGCTGGCTGTATCTTCGCTTGAAAAAACGAAATTCAAACCGAACCCTCTGAAATCTATCTGGATGGGTGCAGCTATCCCCGGTTTCGGACAAATTGTAAACAGAAAATACTGGAAACTGCCTATTGTATATGGAGGATATCTCGGATTTGCTTATGCCATATCGTGGAATAATAATAATTATATTACCTACAAAAATGCTTACCGGGATATTATCGACAAAGACCCGACTACAAACAGCCATATCGATATTCTTCCCCGCGGTTACACCATTCAGATGATTGGCGAAAGCACTTATACTAACATGCTGAAAACCAGACAGAGTACATTTCGTCAGTGGCGTGATCTGAGCATAATACTTTCTGTAGGATATTATGCTCTGGTATTGCTGGATGCTTATGTCGATGCACAGCTTTATGACTTTGATATAAGTCCCGATTTGGTTCTCAATGTTCAGCCTACCCGTATCGAACGGGAACGCAATTCGCCTGCAGCTTACGGATTGCATTGCAGCATTAATTTTTAACGGTTATTACGCTGATTCCACAGCTGTTTTTTCAGTATATCCTTTTTTTATTTATTTTTGTTTTTTTATATTGATTCCAATAAACGCTTTTCGTCAAAAGTGCAAAGAATAGCCTGCATGTTACTCTAAATACCAAACTGACTGTTCATGAAGAAAAGAATTTTTATCTACTTACTTTTTTTTCTGTCAATTGTTTTTCAGACTCACGCACAGAGTTCCGGTGCAAAGCCGGTGGTTACAGATATTGCAACCGAAGTAACATCAGATTCGTTGATTGTTCCGGCCGAATTTTCAGGTTCTCTCGACCTTCTGCTTCATTCGTGGGCTGTTGACAAAGACAATGTGTCCGAATGTTCATCCAGTCCCAATCCTTCAACCTCCGACGAGCAATACAAGGCCAGATTAATGAAGTTACCTCATGTAATAGAAATGCCTTTTAATCAGGAAGTAAAGTCGTTTATCGAAATATACACCCAGAAAAACCGGAAAGGACTTGAATACATGCTGGGATTAAGCAGGTACTACTTCCCCATTTTCGAAGAAGCGCTTGAAAAAGAACAGCTTCCACTCGAACTGAAATACCTGCCAATCATCGAATCTGCACTCAATCCGGTGGCTGTATCCCGTTCTGGCGCTACCGGTCTATGGCAATTTATGATTGGTACAGCCAAAATGTACGGGCTGGAAGTCAATACACTTGTTGACGAACGGATGGACCCGCGCGCCTCATCCAAAGCAGCAGTTAAATATCTGAAAGAACTTTACTCGATTTATTCCGACTGGCATCTTGTTATTGCAGCTTATAATTGCGGACCGGCAAGCATTAATAAAGCCATTCGCCGGGCCGGTGGCAAACACGATTTCTGGACAATATATTCCTTTCTTCCGGCACAAACTCGTGCTTATGTACCCATTTTTATAGCAGCCAACTATGCACTAAATTATGCAAATGAGCACAATCTTTGCCCTGCACAAACAAGAATTCCGGTTCTCACAGATACTATATTGGTCAATTCCAGAATGCATTTTGAGCAGATCTCGGCTGTACTCAATCTTTCGGTGGAAGAACTCCGACTGTTAAATCCACAATACAGACGCAATATAATTCCGGGTGATATCCAGCCTTACCCGCTATGTCTTCCCCAAAAGTACTCAGGTATGCTAATTGAAAAAAAGGATGAAATTCTCGCATTCAGAGCTGATGAACTGATTAATAACCGCCGCGCTGAAATCATAACATCAGAAAAAGAAACTGAAATCAAAGCTCCTGTAAAAAGAAAAGAACAGTTTACTTACTATAAGGTCAAGAAAGGACAGACACTTGGCGGCATTGCCGAAAAATTTGACATCAGCGTATCCAATCTGCGAAAATGGAATAGCATATCGGGCAGTAAGATAAAGCCGGGTCAGCGTCTGAAAATTCGTCAAAGTTAAAATAATATACAGGGAATCATGGAAAAAATTTATTACTCTATATCTGAAGTCGCCACGATGTTCAGCATCAATCAGTCAAACCTTCGTTTTTGGGAAAGGGAATTCAAGCAACTGAAACCAAGACGCAACGAAAAAGGAACGCGTTTTTATTCGAAAGATGACATTCAACTTATCAAACAGATCATTTTTCTGATCAACGACCAGAAACTCACCCTGGATGGCGTAAAAAAGAAACTGAGTGATAAAAAGGATGTTGTTGTCAAACAACAGGAAATTAAGGAAAGACTAACAGCTATCAGAGATGAAATCAAAGGGATGATTGCTTTAATTGACAATAACAAATAAACCTTCAGAGTTACACAGAATGTCCTCCATCAGATACGAGAAAGAGACGGTAGAAAAGATGATCAGGCTGTATTGCCGCAAAAAACACAAATCCGAAAAAGAATTATGTCCTGAATGTGCCAAAGTAAGCAACTACGCTTCTGCAAGACTCGACAACTGTCCTTTTGGTGATGAAAAAACTGCCTGCTCCGAATGTAAAATTCATTGTTATAAACCTGAGATGCGGCAAAGAATAAGGGAAATTATGCGGTATTCGGGTCCCCGGATGCTGCTTTACCATCCTTTCGATTTTGTACAGCATATGCTCAAGGACAAAAAATAAAGTAAGCTGATTCAAAGAACTGAATCAGCTTACAACATACTATAAAACCCTTTTTAATTATTTGTTTGCGGGCGCAGCAGGCGCAACAACTGCCGGCTGATCTTTCACTCCTAATTTTTTCTTAACCAACGGAGTAATATCGTTGGCTGTTTTGGACTGAAAAACAACACCCTGTGTTGAAATATCGAAGATATAAGTATAACCTCCCTCAGTAGCTACGTCACTGATAGCCTTTTTTACTTTTTCAAGTACCGGATTTACCAGTTCCTGTTGTTTTTTAACAACGTCAGCATTCGCTGTCTGGTTGAATGTAGTGATACGTTGTTCGATTTCGGCTATTTCTGACTGACGTGCTGTTTTTATAGTTTCAGGCATTGTAGCTTGCTTATCAACGAATTCTTTTACCTTGGTATTATATTCTTCACGCATTTTCAGCAATTCCTTTTCCCATTGATCCTGAAGTTCCTTCAGCGTTTTTTCAATTGTTTCGAGTTCAGGCATCACCTGAATAATCTCCTGAGAATTTACGTGTCCGAGTTTAACATTTTGTGCCATAGCTCCCAGCGGTAACAAGGCAATCAAGAACAAAGCAACTTTTTTAATCATTTTCTTTTCTATTAAATTAATTTCTAGTGATTTATATTTATTGTGAGAATACAAAAGTATATAATTATTTTGAATAACCCAATTTTTTCAAAACATCATCGCTGATGTCAAGCTTAGGCGAAACGAAAATAGCACTCATCGCTGAACTCTTGTCAAATACCAACTGCAGGTCTTTATCCTTACTTATCTCCTGAATAGCAGTATAAATCTCGTCCTGAATTGGTTTCATAAGACTTTCACGTTTTTTGAACAATTCGCCTTCAGGTCCAAAGTACTTGCGTTTTAGTTCCTGAGCTTCCTTTTCTTTAGCCACAATTTCGTCTTCCCGCTTCACTTTCATATCGTCCGACATGAATACAAGCTCTGTCTGATAGTTCTTATACATCTGCTGAACATCTTTCATAGCTGTTTCAACTTCTGTCTGCCATTTCTTGGAAACCTGATTGAGTTGTTCATTAGCACTTTCGTAAGCCGGAATGTTTTTCATGATGTACGACATATCGACTGCAGCGAATTTCTGAGCCTGGACACCGATTGCAAGTCCTGCCAGAAGGCTAAGTGTAATAAATAATTTTTTCATCGTTTAGAGTGTTTTATCAGTTTGATATTTTTATCGTTGTAAGTAATATATCAAAATCTTTGCCAAACTTTTACATGTTGAATATCTGATACTTACAAGAACCGATTAATTTCTGATTACAATTCCTGACCAATCACAAAGTGGAACTGGCTTCCGTGTGCTTTTGATTCGTTAA
>DAONDU010000005.1:0-31208 GCA_035402725.1 Paludibacteraceae bacterium
GATTCAAATCACAAACTGGTGCAGAATATGGGCTGGTAGTATTAATCTTATAAATGAAAGAAAACATGAAAAAATTAATTTTAATACTTGCTGTCGTGGCAACACTTTTTTCCTGCACCGAGGAAAACTTGTTGAAACCCTTTGGACCAGAAGATACTACAGCTCCAGGAGTACTGACACATGTTACTTATAAAGCTTTACTGGGTGGAGCAAAGTTCAGTTATGTATTACCGCGCGATAAGGATTTGTTATACGTAAAAGCTGAATATTACATTGATGGAGTAAAGAAAAATGTAGTTTCCTCGCAATACAACACCGAACTTACCGTGGAGGGCCTTCCCGAAAAGAAAGAATACCAGGTGAATTTATATTGTATGGATAAAAGTGAAAACCAGTCAGAACCGGTAAGTATAACGATTGTACCGGAAGAATCGCCCGTGAAGGTAATGCGCGAAAGTCTGAAATGTAATGTTGATTTCGGAGGATTCCGGATTGAATATAAAAATCCATCGAAGGCTGAGTTGTCAATTTATTTTTTAAGAAAAGACAGTATTGCCGGTAAACTTGTTTTCTATCAGGCTAAAGTATTTACTCAGGCTGAAGGTGTCTATCAGGTAGTCGGGCTACCCAATATAACTAACAAGTTTGGTGTATTTGTGCGAGATAGATTCGGTAACACATCCAGTACGCTGGAATTCGAAGACAGACCCTGGAGGGAAGAATTGGTGGATAAAAGTAATTTTAAATATGTGGGAAAACCCAAAGTGGTCGATAATGACGACTGGTATTCGTGGAGTGGTAGGCCACAAGTGTTGTGGGATGATGTAGTTGGTATATGGAATTTTGCTTCAACAGGTCCCGAAGGAAAATTTCCGCACTATCTCTGTATCGATTTAGGCGATACAGTTCCTGTCGGCCGTATTTTGTTACAGCAACGCGGCGTATTTGAAGGTGCCTGTCCAAAACATTTTGATGTGTACGGCGCTGCTACATTACCGGCAGTTAATTATGCCAGCCCGCTGGAGGGTTGGACCAAGCTGAACGATAAAACATTTGAAGTGGTTCGGCCATCGGGTCGCAAACCTGGTGAACCCGCAACTACTGAAGATGTTCAGGCTGCAGAGAAAGGACTTATGTTCACCATCGACACTCCGTTCCCCCGTCCGGCTATCAGGTATATTCGCTTCAAATTCATAGATGCTTTTGATGGACAGATCTCGGTTTACGCCTCTGAGTTTACTTTCTGGGCACAATGGAAATAATTCAAAAGAATGATGTTATGATAAAATATAGTTTTATGAAAAAGAAAAGTTGGCAGATATTTATCGGACTTATAATCACTGTGTTTTCCTTTAATGCATGTTCCGATATCACCGATACTCAACGAAAATTTCTAGATATTGGTGAAATTAGTTACGTAGGAAGGATGGACTCAGTAATTGCTCTGGGTGGTAATGGAAGAGCTATAATTGTTGCAAAAAACACTTACCTCCGTACAGCTACGAAGTGTATAGTGAAGTGGGTCGATTTTCAGGGGGCTTCAAGCGAAAAAACTTTTGAGATTAAGGACTATGTAACAGGAAATTATACCAGGATGCCTATAGAGGGATTACCGGAAGGAGATTATGATTTTTATATATATAACGTGGACGATTGGGGAAATAAATCATTAACAGTGGAGTGTCACGGCTCTTCATACGGTAAAGAATATGCAAGAATTCAACCCAAAATAGCTGTCACAGCAATTACTGTCGATGATAGCAATACAGCACAGATTAACATGTCTACTTCCAAGATGGCTGTGAAGTTCCGGTTAACTTATCAGGGGGATAATGCCGAAGAAAAAACGTTAGATGTAAACGGAACAGGTGGAAAGTTAATGATCCCGAACTGGGGCGATTACGAAAACCTTCAACTGAAAGTAACCACCTATATTCTGCCTAAGGACAAATTGGGTGTTGATACGCTTGTGCTTCAGGAAGTAACGCAAACTGCAAAACAAACGGTTATTGACTTTGATGTTGATAAATCAAGAATTGTCCCTATGGCATTAACCAAAAATGACGATCCCGGAAATTCTTATAGCGGCAAGGGAATAGCTGCCTTATTTGACAATGCCGATACTGAATGCTGGGGTGCAAATATCAGTGCTCCCGGACATTTCTGTTTCGATTTAGGAACTAAAGCGTATCTTTCGGGTGCTTCTATCGTTGGTCGGTTAGATTATCCGGGATGGGATGTGGTGAAGTTTGAAGTATGGGGACGAGAATCTCTCGACGATGGAAAATACGGAACGACCGGATATTATATCATGGCATCCAGTCAGGCTGCAAATTTTGTTACAGAAGCCACCACCCGTAAATGGAAAAAAGTGGGTAACGGATGGTTTAAATATACCAGTCCCCGGTCCAATCCTCAAACCAGTAAGTGTGTTTTCACGGAAGTTGATCACTCGTTCAAACCCCGTTATATTATGTTCAGGGTAATGAGCGTGCTAACTCCCGATGTAGTGCCGGTTCCTGATACGCAGTATTTTGGTAACGAAGGCGGTTTCTATAGCGGTGATGGTGTAAATTCAAAAAACCGGGCATTCTGTATTAAGGAGTTGAATTTTAAAGCATTAGGCATTTCTTATATTATCCAGTAAAAGCTGCAGACTTTCACAGAGGAACTTCCGTCAATGATGGAATAGCTATTCTCATGTCATGGCTATCATATTCAGATAAAATGAAATTATTCTCATATATAATATTAATTTTTGCTTTCATTTCCACTTCTTTACTGAAGGCTGAAGAGAAAGTTAATTACGCCCGACTCGTAGATACACGTATCGGTACGGAAGGTAATGGTCTTGCATGTGGTTTCACCTTTGTCGGTGCAGCATATCCGTTTGGAATGATGCAGCTTACACCTTCTTTCTTTTCAGCTCATAAAGGTATTGTTGTTAATCAAATATCGGGCGCCGGATGTCCTAACATGGGTAATTTTCCGGTGTTAGCGATGGCAGGTGATCTTCAGGATTCGCCGAATGACATGAATGGCTATCCCAGGTATGAAACGATTAATAATTCTACTGCAGGATATCTCTCAATGACGATGAAAGATAAGGTAATATGCGAATCGACAGTTTCAAAAAGAAGCGGCATTATCCGGTTTAAGTTCCCGGATAATGCAAGCAATGGAACGGTTATAATAGGTTCAGGAATTAGCTCAACAAGTGTTTCAAACGCACAAATCAAGATTACATCTCCGAATACCTGTGAAGGCTATGCCGAAGGAGGTGAGTTTTGTGGCTATCAGACCGATTACAAAGTCTATTTTGCTGCTGAATTTAACCGTGAACCTCAGCTGCGTGGAACCTGGATTAACTCAGACATGAGAGATGACCGCTTAAAAATAAGTGGAAGAAACTCCGGAGCATATTTTACTTTTAACACAGAGAACAATAAAGAGTTGGAATATAAAATTGCTATTTCTTATGTCTCAATTGAAAATGCACGTGAGAACCTTTGTTTGGACAATAAAGGGCGTGGTTTTGAGACGATGAAAAATGATGCGGAAAAAGAGTGGAACCGATGTCTGGGTAAAATACAGGTTCAGTCGGGCAATTCCGATCGTGTCAAACAATTCTATACGCATTTATATCATTCCATTATTCATCCCAATGTTTTCAACGATTGCAACGGAGAGTATATTGGTTCGGATTTTAACACACACAAAACGGTAAAAGGCAGGGACTATTATACAACCTACAGTGGCTGGGATACTTACCGTACTCAGTGTCAGTTGCTGGCCATGCTTTTCCCAAAAGAAAGTTCCGATATGATGCAATCGGTCGTCGAATTTGCCGAACATGGTGGAGGTTATGGCCGCTGGGTGATGGCAAATATTGAAACAGGGGTTATGCAAGGAGATCCGATTCCGATTATAATTTCCAATACTTATGCTTTCGGAGGCAGGGACTTCGATACACAAACAGCCTATAAGCATATGAAACGCGGAGCCATGGTAGCCGGTACCTATTCTCAGAACGTAGAAGTACGACCCGGTTTGCATAATTATATCCGAAAAGGTTTTGAAAATGCTTCATTGTGCCTGGAATATGCTTCAGCCGATTTTGCCATTGGTCAGTTCGCTTTGCAGGCAACAAACAATAAAAAAGATGCTGATTATTTTATGAAGCGTGCGGGCAACTGGAAAAACCTCTATGATCCGCAAACCAATTGGCTTCGTTCAAGAGATATGCATGATATGACGTGGAAAAAGCCGGATGATGACTGGCGTGAAGCAACGAAGGAAAACTATTTCTGGATGGTCCCTTTTGACCTGAAAACGTTAATTGACACAATGGGTGGTAAAGAGGCAGCTTCCAAGAGGCTTGATAGCCTGTTTGTTAGACTGAATGCCGGATACGATGACCATTACTTTGCTGCAGGAAATGAACCTGATTTTCAGGTTCCCTGGATTTATAACTGGACAGATAAACCCGATAAAACTTCAGAGGTGATTTATCGCATTCTTAATCAGATGTATACCAGCAAACCTGGAGGTCTGCCTGGAAACGACGATGGTGGATCGATGGGGGCCTGGTATGTTTTTGCATCAATAGGACTTTATCCCATGATACCCGGAATAGCCGGATTTAGTATCAATACGCCTCAGTTTGAAAATATTAAAATAGACTTGTCAGGCAAAATGCTCGAGATTACCGGAGGTTCGTCGTCACCGGTATTTATTAAGTCAGTAAAAATCAACGAACGTAAACATACTTCTTACTGGATTGATTGGGAAACTATTCGGCAGGGGGGGAGCATTGAATACAAAACAGAACGCAAAAACGACGTGAAGCTAAAATAATCAGATATTTTCCTCCTACCTTTTCCCCTTTATTATAGAGGTATAGAGAGATATCAAGCAGGCAGGAGACATAAAAAAACACATGAAACACACAATTTCTATCCTTATATTCTTGTTTCTGGTTGTGAAACTTTCTGCTCAGACAGTTAGCACAGATAAATCCACTTATAAAGTTGGAGAGGCTATTACTGTTTTTTTCAGTGGTGCAACCAGTGCCAAAGATTGGGTTGGTTTGTATGTTTCTACATCCACTCCGGGTCCGGCATCTCCTTCCATCGACTGGTATTACATAGATGGTACCAAAACGGGTTCATCTTTGGTGTCCAACGGTTATGTTGTTTTTCAGAATGGATTAAGTACAGAAGGTAGCTATAAAGTTTGTTTTTTATCCAACGATGGATACAATATCCTGAAATCAGCCATTATTACGATTTCAAATTCCGTATCATTAGCAGCATTTGACGCTGCTCCTACTTTTATTGTTCCCGGTGGAACGGTGAAATTTACTGATCAGTCTGCGAATTCCCCTACATACTGGTTGTGGTCTTTCCCCGGAGGAACACCTTCGAGTAGTACTGAGAAAAATCCATCGGTAAGTTATCCTGTAGAGGGAGTTTATGATGTATCGCTCAGTGCAACAGGTGCTTCCGGAACTCTTCAGATACAAAAAAACGGAATTATAAGAGTTTCTAATCAGACTCTTTCCGTGAATTTAAAAGTGATGCAATTTAATATCTGGCGCGAAGGAACTTCAGTAGCTAACGGTTTAACTTTAATCCGTGATGTGATCAATTCTGTAAATCCGGATATGGTTTGTTTCTCAGAAGTTACCAATAGTTCAGGAGATTGGACAACAAAGATTGTAAATGAACTTGCTACGCTTGGAAAAACCTATTACAGAGGATATGTAACAGGTTCTGATGTATCGCTTATCAGTAAATATCCGATAACTTCTTCCGGACCGCTTGTTGGCGAAAGAACAGTGCCATTTACGGTTAATGTCAATGGAGCATCGGTAGTTGTATGCCCTTCACACCTCGATTATACTTATTATTCAACGTATTTACCACGAGGCTATGCCTGCGGAGGATCCGGTAAATACGCAGGCTGGAATGCATTCTCTCCATTTGTTCCGGAAACTGATTTGGCTGCTATTCAGGCTCAGAATTTAGACTCAAGAAGAGATGAGCAGATAGCTGCTTTTATCGATTATATGAAAAATGAAACTCGTCCGGTTCTTTTGATAGGTGACTTTAACGAACCGTCGTGTCTGGATTGGACTGCCAGACAGGCTAATCTCTATGATCATAATGGCGTTGTTTATGAATGGAATACTACACGCGCGCTAAAAAATAATGGGTTTGTTGATGCTTATCGGCAGGTGTATCCGGATGAGGTATTGAACCCGGGAATAACCTGGCCAGCTGTTGCCACCGGAGTAGGAAGTACCTCGTGGGCGCCTTTAAGCGACGAACGTGACCGGATTGATTACATTTTCTATAAGGGTACAGGTGTAACAGCCACTGAAGCTACGCTTGTAGGACCCAATGCTTGTTACGTGAAGAATTCAGCCACGACAGAAGGCAACGGAAATGATGTTTTTGAAGCGTCCACTTTACCCTGGCCTTCGGATCACAAAGCAGTAACGGCTACTATCAGCTTCTCATTTGTCCCAACATCAGTCAGCACCGTAAATAAACCTGATACTAAGATTTGGGTATTTCCTAATCCAACAAAAGGACAGTTTTCTTTAATTTCTTCTGAAAATGAGAAAATATCTGTTTCTATTTCATCCCTGTCTGGCCAGGAAGTTTTAAATAAAAAGATGGATTTGTTAGCCAATCAATCTTCTTTTTTTGATATTGAGAATGCCCCAGCTGGAATTTATATGTTAAATATCTTCTTTCGTAATCAATCGCAGACAATAAAACTGATCAAAAAAACAAATAATTACCATTATTAATCTTAAAAAATTTAATTCTCTAGTTTAAATTTAACACATTAATTATTATGAAGAAACTTTTATTCTTTTCTTTTTTGCTCCTGATGTTTGGTAACATTCAGGCACAAAAACTTACAATGGTTAGAAATAGCTACATTGCAGGTGAACCAATATCAGTAAAATTTACCGGTTCAACTTCTACAAAAGACTGGTTGGCAGTATTTCATCAGACTACTGTCCCTGGTTCCATGAATAATGAAGGCTGGGTTTACACCAGTGGTACGCAAGATGCCAGTAGTACACTTATTGAATCGGGAGCGGTTATTTTTAGTTCAGGTGTTACTGAACCCGGAATTTACAAAGTATGTTTATTGGCAGACGATGGTTATTCAGTAGTTACAAGTGTAGAATTTAATGTAGTTACTCCGGTTTCCGGACTTGTAGGAGAATGGAAGTTCGACAATCCCGGCAATTTGGTTAAAGCTACAGTTGGTAATGATTTACAGACAAACGGAACACTAATTTCTTCAGTTGCCGGCCCCACGCTTACCGACGGCGCTGTACGTGTAGGTGTAGGTAGCAATTTTACCCTGGTTCATGGTATAACTCCATTCCCAAATGCATTAGTAAATACCTATTCTTTCGTTTTCGATTTTAAGGTAAGTCAATTAAACAAATATTATTCATTCTTCCAGACGAGTCCTGCGAATAATAATGACGCAGAAGTGTTTCTTGGTAAGCTTGGAAATGTTGGAGTAGGTGCTACCGGATATTCCAGTCAGACAGTAAGACCAAATACATGGAATCGCGCAATCATTGTCGTTAATAATGGTTCAGAATACTCTGTTTATGTAAATGGTGTCAAGGGTTTGACAGGTTATGTTCAGCCTGTTGACGGGAACTTTTCATTAGAACCTACACTTTTGCTGTTTGGCGACGATTCTGGTGAAGATAACGAAATCGATTGTGCAAATGTACAGCTATATAACAAAGCCCTGACGGAAAATGAAGCTCAAAGTTTAGGCGGATATGTACAGGACTTTCGTACGCTTTGCTCATTCCTGAGCAAACCTTACGTTCAAAATGTAACATCGGATTCTATAACTGTAATGTGGGAAAGCGATTTTATAAAAGCTGGTAGTAATAAAGTAAACTATGGAACAAATTCTGATGCATCAGGTGGCGCTCAAATAATTGCTACTGCTTATCCATCCGGTGCAAATACGTATATCCAGAAAGCAGTTATTAAACCATTGCAACCTGGTACTACTTATTTTTTCCGTGCTATTTCGAACAGTTCACCAAATATGATACAAAGTGTTAAGACTGCTCCTAAAGATCCTAATTCAGTGTTTACGGTTGGTATCTGGGGTGATAGTCGATTCCTGAATCCGTTCACAAGTATGGCCACCTATTTAGTGAATAATTTAGCCCCGGATTTCTGTATCTCAACAGGTAATATCACTATTAACGGAAACGATAGTGTTGAATTAAGAAAAGTGTTTATCCCTGCTGTTTTGGAAACCGTTGGAACAAAAGTTCCGTTTATCGAAAGTTTAGGAAACCTGGATGTCGATGCAAGTTTGAAAGGAGCTGACATCATACGCAATTATTTAGTACAACCTAGAATATATAATTCTGATGCTTCAAAAGTAAGTGGTAGCTTTGCTTATGAATATGGAAACTCTGTGTTCATTTCCATTGATCCAACCCGTTATAATACCGATTTAGCTCGTGACGGATGGTTAGAAACTTTCCTGAAATCGGATGTTTCCAAAAAGGCGTTGTTCCGTTTTATCTTTATAAACAATGCACCATTCTACGAACGTTGTCAAAAGTATGAACAAGAAGTTGTTAAAACAAATATTCCGTTGTTGAGCAAAAAGTATGGTGTTACGGCAGTGTTTAGTGGTCGTATGCACGGATATGAAAGAGGAGTGATTGATGGAGTACAATATATCACACAGGGCGGATGCAGCAATATGGATGTTGATAGTATCGTAGGTCCAACCATTTATCCTCATATTGTCGTAGGAACCAATAAAACTGATAATCCTGCCAATTTCAACAATGGTTTAATGAACCACCTGTTGACTCTGGAAATAAATCCCGAATTTGCCACTGTAAATTTGCATTATTTTGATGGTACCGGTAATTATAAGGGTATTATCGAAATAGTTCAAATGGCTCCTCGCGCTCCTGAAAATTTAGATGCGGTTAGTACACCATCAGAACTTGGATTCGCAATATCTCCAAATCCGACAAAGGGAATTATCAGAATAAATGCCTCCGGAAATGTTGATCTTGCTGTATTTAATTTACAAGGTGTAAAAGTTGCCGGTCAGTTAAACGTATCACCAAATACGGAAATCAATTTATCAAACCTCGCGAAAGGTGCATACCTGGTAAGACTTAAAGCAGGACAAAACGAGTTTACTAAAACAATCTTAATTAATTAATTAATCTCTTACAGGTTTTAATAAATAAAGCAAACTTTATTTTCACAAGCAATTCAACAATGAATTGCTTGTGAAAATTACAATAACCGTTGCTGTTTTTTTTTGTCAACTTCATTGCTGATCTCAATTTTTTTAATCGAATCATTCGAATGGAGCAGTAATGAATGTTGGTTCTTATATGAACTCTAATACGCATTGTAAAAAAGAGCATATCGGGATAAAAGCAGAAATTACAATTATTGCAGTAATACAAAAAAAAGAAGTCAAAAATATTTTATCAGATGAAACGTACCGGATTAACCAGATTAATATTACTCTCCTTTCTATTCAGTGGATTAATGGTAAATGCTCAGAAGCCATACAAAGCCTACCTTGTTTCCAATGCACATTTCGATACTCAGTGGAACTGGGATGTACAGACGTCCATAAACCAGTTTGTGCGCCATACCATGGACAGGAATTTTCTGTTATTCGAAAAATACCCGGATTATATTTTCAATTTCGAAGGAGGCATAAAATACAAGTGGATGAAGGAGTATTATCCCGAAAAATACAAAAGAGTTAAGGAATATATTCGTCAGGGTCGTTGGCATGTCAGTGGTAGCTCGTGGGATGCAACCGATCCCAATACTCCATCTCCCGAATCCTTTTTCCGGAATATCCTGTTGGGACAAGAATTTTACCGGAAAGAGTTCGGAATTCAATCGACCGATATTTTTCTGCCTGATTGCTTCGGTTTTGGGTATGCTCTCCCGACCATTGCTTCGCATTGCGGACTCATTGGCTTTTCTACACAAAAACTTCAATGGAGGCACAATCCTTTTTATAAAAATACGAGAAATTCTAAATTGCCGTTTTATACTGGTATATGGAAAGGCTTGGATGGCTCGCAAATAATAGCTTCGCTGAATTCGCAGAATTATGTTCATTCATGGGATGGTCAGGATATTAGCAACGATAACGAAATACGGGAGTTAGCCGATGGAAGTGTCGATAAAATGGCTTATAAATATTATGGAACAGGCGACAGGGGTGGTTCTCCAACCATACCGTCAGTAATCTCCGTAGAAAAAGGAATCAAAGGCAATGGCGACATACAAATCATTAGCGCTACATCCGACCAACTTTTTAAAGAATTTCTTCCATTTAAAAATCATCCTGAATTGCCGGTATTTGATGGCGAATTGTTGATGGATATTCACGGTACCGGATGCTACACTTCGCAAGCAGCTATGAAACGTTTCAACCGTAGAAACGAGCAGTTGGCAGTGGCATCGGAAAAAGCTGCCGTGCTGGCAAACTACCTTACAGGAAGCGCTTATCCTTCCGATGAAATTGATGAATCTTGGAAACGCTTTATCTGGCATCAATTTCACGACGATTTAACGGGAACAAGCATCCCGAAAGCATATACTTTCTCTTGGAACGATGAACTGATTTCTCAATCCTGTTTTGCCGATGTAATCACCTCATCCGTAGGCAAGGCAGCCAAAGAAATGAATACCAATACAAAAGGAACTCCAATTGTTGTTTATAATCCGCTTTCAACGGCTCACAAAGGATTAGTTCGTGCCGAAATTAGTATGCCTCAAGGCAATCAGGATGTTCGCGTTTTCGATCAGAACGGAAAAGAAGTGAATGCCCAGCTTGTTAAAAATATAAATGGAAACGCGGAAGTTGTATTTTGCGCGGATGTAGCTCCCATAGGCTATGCACTTTACGATGTTCGTACAGGCAAAGCCAAAAAAGTCAGTCAATTGAAGGTTTCCGCAAACACATTGGAAAACCGGATTTATAAAATTGTATTAAACAGCAACGGTGACATTGCTTCATTGATCGACAAACGAAACAATAAAGAATTGATTCAGAAAGGAAAAACATTTAGGCTGGCTCTTTTCACAAATAACGAATCTTATGAATGGCCTGCATGGGAAATATCTAAAAAAACCATTGATGCTACTCCCATTTCGATTACTGACGGTGTTTCAATTTCCATCGCCGAAAACGGACCTGCTTGCGCCTCTTTGTGTGTAAAACGCAGTTACGGCGATTCCAAATTTACTCAGTATATCCGCCTGACAGATGGAGCTGCCGATGATCGAATTGATATTGTGAACGAGATTGACTGGAGAACTACAGACGCACTTCTGAAAGCAGAATTCCCAATGTCGGTTAGTAACCCGAAAGCTACCTACGATTTAGGGCTTGGCTATATCAAAAGAGGAAATAATGAGAACAAAGCTTATGAAACTTGTGCTCAACAATGGGCGGATATTACCGGCGACGAAGGATACGGCATATCCATTATGAATGACTGTAAATACGGATGGGACAAACCAAGCGATAATACCTTGCGCCTCACCTTGCTGCATACCCCCAAAACAAGTGACAGATACACCTACCAATCCCGTCAGGATTTTGGACATCATACGTTTACCTATTCCATTATTGGACACGAAAATCAACCTCAATTTGCGTCCATCCCTTCCAAATCAGAAGAATTGAACAACCCGTTGATGGCGTTTGAAACTCCCCGTCATAAAGGAACATTGGGTCGTGAATTCTCGTTTATAAAACTCAGCACCTCGCAAATGGCATTAAAAACCCTGAAGAAAGCACAGAACGATGAAAGTTACATTCTTCGGTTCTATGAAACCCAGGGAAAAGATGCCAAAAATGTTACCGTTGAATTTCCATCAGAGATTGTTTCGGCTGTAGAAACAAATGGAGTGGAACATGAGATTGGAAAAGCTGATTTTAACGGAAAAAAACTAACGTTCTCAACAACAGCATTTTCCCCCAAAACATTTGCTGTAAAGCTAAAAGGGAATACGGTGAAATCGCAGCCAATTCACAATACACCCGTTGAATTGCCTTATACTGATAATGCCTTTACATACGACGCTTTCAACGAAGCTGGAGACTTTGATAAAGATGGTTGCTCCTATGCAGCGGAGCTAATCGGAAAAGAGATTGTGAGTCAGGGAATTCCTTTCAGAATTGGAGATATGGAAACAAAGAATGTCGTGAAGTGCAAGAATAATATCATTGATATTCCTAATGACCGGAAATATAACAAGGTATATCTGTTGGCAGCCTCAACTGATGGTGATATTAAAGCTGATTTTAAATTCGGATATATAGTTATCAAATGCGATATTCCTTATTACAGTGGTTTTTATGGCCAATGGGGACAAACCGGTTTTACTAAATCATTCGTTAAGAATGTTCCACTGGCTTATGTCGGTAGTCACAGGCACAGCTCAAAGTATGGAAATGAAGCTTATACCTTCACTTATATGTATCGTATCTGCCTCGAAATTCCCGAAGGAGCTACACAACTGCAATTTCCGGATGATAACCGGGTGGCTGTTTTTGCTGTCACTTTCTCCGACAACTATGCCGATGATGTGAAAGCAGTTTCGCCACTGGTTTCAACATTATATTAATCAAAACAGGAAAAAGAACCTCACATCACCTTCTATGAGGGGATGTGAAGGTTTATTTTATAAACATCTTTATCTACTGGTACACAGATTCGGTAGTGGCTGTTGCGATATAAGCTTCATTCAAGAAACCCTAACAAATGCTTAAGTTTAATAGCTAAGGTTGAATTCTCCACGCTTGCGGCTGAATCTGAATCCAGAGCCTGTTCTGGGGTTCTACCTTTTAATAATGAATTTATAGATATTTTAATATGAAGAATATCATTTTAGTCTTTGCTCTTATGTTTACGGTTTTCTTGCAAGCGCAAACGTTGCGTTCTGACAACGAACGTTTGAACGATGCCTATCGTTTGGCTGTAAATACGCTTGATATCAATACCCGTCGGGGAATATTGGCTGCTGGTGGTGATTATGGAGGTGAATGGACACGTGACATTGCCATCAATTCATGGTTTGGGGCTAGTTTGTTACGTCCTCAAGTTGCTCAACGATCTTTGTGGAGCGTTACTATAAATAAAGAAAGTATAGGTCATCAGTATTGGGATAAAATTATTTGGGTAATAGCAGCTTACAATCATTATCTGGTAACTGGAGATAAGGATTTTCTCCGACAAGCTTATTTATGTTCGGTTACTACCATAAAAGAGCTTGAAACTACCGTTTTTGACCCGAAATACGGACTTTTTATGGGACCATCGGTTTTCAACGATGGTATTGCTGCTTACGATGAGCCTATCTTCAATCCTCAGGTTCATTCCAGTGCTACTGTTGACCATCTGAAACCATTTACGGTAAAATGTCTGAGTACGAATTGCGTGTACTACGGTGTCTATAAAACGCTCATCGAAATGCAGAAACAACTTCGGATGGAGGCAAGTCTTTCAACCCCGATAGTAGAAAAGGCAGAAGCCTTGAAGTCGAATATTTTGAAATACCTGTATAATCCCGAAAGAGGAACGTTCAACTACCTGATTGATCAGAATGGAGGTGTTGATCATTCGCAGGAAGGATTAGGACTTTCGTTTGCGGTAGTTTTCGGTGTGGTGGATAAGGAACAGGCACTCCGTGCTATTGCCAATACTGTAGTGTCTGACTATGGCATTACCTCTATTTATCCAGATTATAAAAGGTTTTCGCCTCAAATGCCTGGTAGGCACAACAATATAATTTGGCCTATGGTGAACGGCTTCTTTTCTAATGCGGCAGTATTTGTTGGAAGTTATAAAACCTACGATCATGAACTGAACAGTCTTATTTCATTAGCATTGGACGAAGATAAGGGCAATTACAGCTTCTTTGAGATTTATAATCCCTATACCGGAAAACCGGATGGCGGATACCAGTTTGGCGAGAACAATCCGGAGCATCATTGGGTATCGTGCCGCTTGCAGACTTGGTCGGCTACGGCTTTTATTAATATGGTTCATTCCGGATTGCTAGGCTTGCGGTTGATGCCTGACGGCATTCTGTTTCAGCCGCATCTGCCCGATGGCATTCAGGTAGCAGAACTTTCGGGGATACGTTACCGCAACATAAGTTTGGATATTACCATAAAAGGAAAAGGTTCACGTATCAAATCTTTTAGAATAAATGGGAAACAGCAAGCAAACCCTTTTGTGAGTTCATCGGCAAGAGGAAATGTAGCTGTCGTTGTTGAATTAATGTAGAAATGTTGTTAACTATCAATTAATTTTGAATAAATATGAAACTTTTAAAAACAATCTTTTTTCTTTCTGTGCTTTTGGGCAGTACTTCTGTTCAAGCCCAAGGTAATCACGATTGGGCCAACTTTGGCAGATATGCTGAGGCAAATAAAACGGTAAAACAACCGATCAGGGCTGTTTTTATGGGAAATTCCATTACCGAAGGTTGGGTAGGCGCCGATCCTGATTTCTTTACCGATAACAATTATATTGGCAGAGGTATCAGCGGACAGGTTACTTCTCAAATGCTGGTTCGTTTTCAGGCAGATGTTATTCAGTTGAAACCCAAAGCAGTGGTGATTTTAGCCGGAGTAAACGATATTGCACTGAACAATGGATATATTTCAGTACAGCATATTTTCGAAAACATTGCATCCATGGCCGAATTGGCTAAACAGCATAAAATCAGGGTAGTTTTGTGCTCTGTGTTACCTGCTCATCATTTTCCCTGGCGGGGCGAAGTTGAATCTATCAATCAGATCCGGGAATTAAACGAAAAGATTAAAAGCTATGCCCTTGAAAATAAAATTGCGTTCGCTGATTATTATTCGGCTATGGTTGATGACAGGCAAGGCTTGAACGTTAAGTACCAGCGGGATGAAGTGCATCCCAATCTGGAAGGATACAAGATGATGGAACAGGTTGTCCGGAAAGTTCTAAGTAAGATTCTTTGATAAATTCTGAAAAAGTTCGCTAGTTTTTTTTGATGTGATTTTTAATTTAGATTGGGAAAGAGGCTGTATTGAAAGTGGTATTTACAAAACTCTTTTGATACAGCCTTGTATTTTACGTTTCTATTGAATACTTTTATCTCATATATCGTTTACTCATTTTTTTCTCTATAAAGTGAGGTTATGAGATCTTATTAATATGTAATCATGAAAAAATTAAGTATTCTCTTCATTCTTCTTTCTTTCAGTGTCTTTACTCAATGGAGCATTGCTGCTAAGCCAAAGTCATTAAAGTTTAATCCGGATGGAACATTCAAAATTGTTCAGTTTACCGATACTCATATCTGTTATTCAAGGCTCGATAATTCCATGAAAACCATCGAAACAATGCGTTCCGTACTGGATTTTGAAAAGCCTGATCTTGTGATTTTTACCGGCGATAATGTGGTGGATTTGCCTTTAAAAGAAGGATTGCAGCTGCTTGTTGAACCCGTTGTGTCGCGTCATATTCCCTACATTATTCTTTTTGGAAATCATGATACCGAACCTGGAATGAAAATCAGCAGGGAAATGTTGGGTAAAATGACACGTGAACTTCCCGGTTACTACAATATCAGACCTGTTAAACAGATTAGAGGCGAAAACAACTATCTTATAGAGATAAAAAATGCCGGTACTACAAAAACTGAAGCATTGTTATACTGCATGGATAGCAACGATTATGACTCCATTGCTGGCAAAAGAGTGTATGCAGGTTTTAGTCCCGGTCAGGTTGAATGGTACAGGAAGATGAGTAAAAAACAGACCAATAATAATCACCGACAGCCTGTTCCTTCTCTGGCATTTTTTCACATTCCATTGCTTGAATACGCCGACCTTAGCGATAAATCAACCAACTATATCGGCATGTATAAAGAAAAACCATGTCCTCCGGTCATTAACACAGGCATGTTTGCTGCGATGGTAAAAGGTGGTGATGTGATGGGGTGCTTTGCCGGACACGATCATGACAACGATTTTGTTTTCAATAAATTCGGAATTTACCTGGGGTATGGCCGGTTTTCCGGTAGCAATAACACGTACACACATTACGAAAACGGAGCCAGAGTGATTGTGCTGCAACAAGGACAACGTAAGTTCAGTTCATGGGTCCGATTAAAGGACGGGACTTTACTGCATGAATTTGCTTACCCCGATGCCATTCCAATGTTGAATGCGCCGACATTTTGAATTAAAATATGAACAAACTTTTCTTTCTTTATGGACGAAGATTTTGCCGGAATTTATGAAAAGTATTATACCGAAAGTGAAATACTAGACCTGGTTACCTTTTATAAATCCTCAACTGGTAAAAAAGTGATTGAAAAGGCGCCTGAAATACAAGGAGAAATAGTGACGATTGTGATGCAAAAATTTATGCCGGAAATCAGGAAAAATGTCACAGAAATGGCTATGAAAGTAAAAGACGAATTGGAGAAACGAAATGCGGCTTTGAAAAAGGAAAAAAACTAATATACTTCATGTTGATAGTTATTGTAGTAAATCAGGTGTAATTTTCAATAAGATGGTTACCTCCACAATTTGTCATTGAATAAAATAAGAATCAAATACCAATAAAAAAAAGAAGAATTGCCATGAGATTAAAGAAGAATTTATTGTTGTTGGGCATTATGGCTTATTGCTCATGTATGGGAAGCAATGTGAAATTACCGGTAGATTATGTGAATCCGTTAATTGGAAACATTAGTCATTTACTGGTGCCAACTTACCCAACTGTGCATTTACCGAACAGTATGTTACGCGTTTATCCGGAACGAGCTGATTATACTTCGGATGTAATACATGGGTTGCCTGTGGCTGTAACCAGTCATCGTGGTAGTTCTGCTTTTAACATCAGCCCCATTCAGGGCAAAGCAGTATCCAATTCTCGTGTTCAGGCTTATTCATACGATTTGGAAAAGATAACTCCCTACAGCTATTCTGTGTTTTTGGACGAGGCTAACATTCATGTAAACTACTCACCGTCTTATCATTCGGGAATTTATGAGTTCAACTTTGATAAAGAAGACGATAACTACATTGTAGTAAATGTGGGAAACGGAAATTTGGAGACTGACGGTAAAAGTATTTCCGGTTTTCAGGTGATTGATAATAGTATTTCTAAAATTTACCTGTATGTTGAAACAGAACAAATTCCAACAAGTGTTGGACGCTGGGGAAAAGACCAAATCAACTATCAGGTAAAACAAAGTGGGAATAACGGAGCTTTAGTGCTGCGATTTAATAAAAATGACAAAAATATCCGGTTACGGTACGGTATTTCGTTTATTAGCACCGAGCAAGCCAAGAAGAATTTGAACAAAGAAATCACTGTTTACGATGTAGAAAAAGTTGCGTTGGCCGGGCGTGCTGTTTGGAATGCGACCCTGAGTAAAATCTCAATTGAGGGAGGCACCGAAGATCAGAAAACTGTTTTTTACACCTCTTTGTATCGAACGTACGAACGAATGATCAATATCAGTGAAGAGGGAAAATACTTCAGTGCTTTCGACGGCAAAATACACGATGACGGTGGACACGCTTTTTTCACTGACGACTGGATTTGGGACACGTACCGGGCTACTCATCCGCTTCGGGTATTGATTGAGCCGGAAATGGAAGCTAATATGGTGAACTCTTACATTCAAATGGCTCAACAATCGCCACAAGGCTGGATGCCGACTTTTCCTGAGGTGACCGGCGATAGTCACCGGATGAATGGGAATCATGCTGTGGCGGTCATTTTGGATGCTTATTCAAAAGGATTGCGTGGTTTCGATCTTAAAGCTGCTTACAAAGCGTGTAAAGGAGCATTGACCGAAAAATCGTTACTCCCCTGGATGAAAGTGCCGGTCACAGAACTTGATCAGTTTTATAATTCCAATGGATATTTCCCGGCGCTAAAGCCCGGCGAAAAGGAAAATTGTGCTCAGGTTCATTCCTGGGAAAAACGTCAACCGGTGGCGGTAACTTTGGGTACTTGTTACGACGATTGGTGTTTATCGCAGATAGCCAAACAATTAAATAAAACCGACGATTATCAGTATTTCTTGAAACGCTCTTACAATTATCGGAATTTGTTCAACCCGGAGACTTCTTTTTTTCATCCGAAAGATGCTGAAGGAAAGTTTATTGAACCGTTCGATTATCGGTTTTCTGGTGGACCGGGAGCCCGAGAATACTACGACGAAAATAACGGTTGGACCTTTCGTTGGGATGTGCAACACAATGTTGCTGATCTAGTAAAGCTAATGGGCGGAGCTGACAAATTTGCCCGAAATTTGGATGCTACCTTCAGAGAACCATTAGGAAAAAGCAAATACGATTTCTATTCCTCTTTGCCCGATCATACTGGCAATGTAGGTCAGTTCTCTATGGCCAATGAACCGTCGTTTCATATTCCGTATTTATACAATTATGCTGGTCAGCCCTGGAAAACTCAAAAGCGAATTCGTCAACTGCTTCGTTATTGGTACCGTAACGATTTGATGGGAGTACCCGGCGATGAAGATGGCGGCGGAATGACAGCCTTTGTTGTATTTTCTTCCATGGGATTTTATCCGGTTACTCCGGGTTCGATGTCGTATAATATCGGCAGCCCCTTATTTAACGACGTGAAGGTGCGATTAGGCAATGGAAAGATATTTGAAATTGTTGCCAAAAATTGCTCCGAAGAAAATAAGTATATCCAATCGGCTCTGTTAAATGGCAAGGAATGGAATAAACCATGGTTTAATCATTCGGATATCGCCAACGGCGGATCGCTGATATTAATTATGGGAAATAAAGCAAATAAAAACTGGGGAAGCAATTTAGAAGATGCACCGCCTTCTGCTACTCCTATTCCTTAGTTTATTGTTTTAAAATAAATTTTTTAATGACGAGATCAATATGAAGAAAAGAATCTTAAAGATTGTCACATCTATAATCATAGTTGCAACACTATTATTTGTGGCGGAAATTATTGTTTTCCATGCTTCGTTCCAAAAACCGGTGAAGTCCGAGCTAAAGGAACGTGTTAGCTATAAAAGATAAGACCAATAATACATGAAAACAAAATCGATCCTAACCTTATTAGTACTACTTGCTTTTGACACAATTCTTTATGCGCAAGAGTCTGAAGAAAACCCCATTAAAAAGCTTTTTATTGATCAGCTGTCTGCTTACCCGCAAGAAAAAATCTATGTACAAACCGATAAAGGCGGTTATTATCCCGGCGAAACCATCTGGATGCGGGTACATTTGGTGGATGCCATTTTTATGAAACAAGCCAACGCAAGTCGATATGTATATGTTGAACTGATAAATCCGGCAAAACATCTTGTGCAAAGAGTGAAATTGCGGCCTGACAGTACGGGTTGCTTTTACGGACAAATACAGTTGGATGAGGAGATCGGGGAGGGGGACTATTTATTAAGGGCTTATACACGATTTATGAGAAATGCAGGGGAAGATTATTTTTTCTCCAAACAGCTTTATATTTCCAATCCGGTATCAGAAAAAGTGTCTGTTGATATTAACTATAAGGCAGAAGGTGATGGAGTTAATGCGGAACTGCTTTTTTCTGCTAAAGGAAGAAAGGAAAAACTTATGCCCGGGCAGTGCGTTGTTTATTTGGGGGGTACTGAGAAAGGGGATGCTAAAACAGTGACATTTAAAGAGAAAACAGGATCATGCTCTTTTAAAGGGAAAGAAGTAAGCAAAGAAAGAGTGTTTTTGCTACAGGCAGTGATCGAAAACAGAATGTATAAACGGTATTTTAAAATTCCCGATATAGAAAATACATTCGATGTTTCTTTTTTCCCCGAAGGAGGATATGCTCCCTCGTCGGCTAATACAACAATCGCATTTAAAGCCCTCAATACGCAAGGGCAATCGGAGGAGGTTAAAGGGCAGGTTTTTGATGATCAACATTATTTGTGTGCCGAGTTTGAAAGTACACATCTGGGGATGGGCAGTTTCAAGTTTTCCTATGAGCCCGGCAGAAAGTATTATGCCCTATGTACCAACAAAGAAAAGGTTGTAAAGCGGTTTGATTTGCCCGAACCTTCGGACAGTGCTGTCTCTTTGAAAACAGTCTGGGAGGACGATAAACTGCTTGTTAGAGTATTGAAATCACCTGATTTTATATTGCCGCCACAAATGCAATTAATAGTTCATATCCGGGGAGTACCCATCTATGTGGAGCCGTGGGACGAAAATAAAAGTTGTATTGGTTTCGAAAAAGATTTCTTCCCTGCCGGAATTGTTCATTTTTTATTGGTTGACAAAGACCGGAATATTCTGAGTGAACGTCTTGTGTTTTCTTCGCAAGGCAATGCTCTGGTCCAAACTAATATCGAATTAAATAAAGAAAAGTACCAAACGCGAGAAAAAATAAACTTGTCGGTACACCTTACGGATGAAAACAAAGCGCCGTTGTCGGGAAATTTCTCATTGGCAGTAGTGGATGCAAATGGAGCGGATATAGACAGCGCTTCAAACATTATTTCGGCCTTGTTGCTTACATCAGAAATAAAGGGATATATAGAAGACCCGGCAAGCTACCTCCGCCAAGACAGTAAGAAAACGGAGGCTGCATTGGATGTTTTAATGATGACGCAAGGATGGCGAAGATACGATATTCCCAACCTTCTGAAGGGTAAACTAACGAAGCCTTTACAATATCCGGTAGAATTAAGCGAAGAAATTTCGGGGAAAGCAGAAAGCGTTTTTTCATCGCTGAAAGAGGGCGATATCAGTTTACTTGCATTAAAAGACTCTGTGGAAGGTATGTTGCTTGCTAAAACGGATAACGAAGGAAGGTTCGTTTTTAAAAATCTGGAATATTGCGATGGAACAAGGTATATTATTCAGGCTACCTCCAATAGCAAATTTAAAAAGGCTTTTTTAGAAATGGATAGCATTGCTGGTTTCCCTTCGTTGGCTGCTTCTCAAATAATCAACCGCAAAGAGTCAATATTGAAAGATACTATATTATTGCCTTCGAACAAGAAACATTTGGCATTTGATGGGATGAAAACCTATCATTTAAGCGAGGTAATGGTAACTGCCAGGCGAAAAGTTGCGGCTGTCACCGAGTCGCCCTATTATTCGGTTACTTCATCCAGGGTGATTACTGCTAAAGACATTGAGGGTTGGCATGTAAGCTCTACCTATGAATTGCTGCGCAGATTAGCCGGCGTTACGGTTAACGGTAGTGATGTTAGGTACCGGGGCAATAAACCGATGTTGTTGTTGGACAATGTTCCCACCGAGGATTTTGATTACAGTATGCTGATGATAGATGATATCCAGGATATTTTTATAAATCAAGGTTCAACGATGGGAGCCATTTTTGGAACAATGGGATCTAATGGAGCTATTGTTATTAATACTAAAAATGGATTTGTACAAAAGAATTCAATAAATCCTAATATAAAAGTTGTCAAGTCACTTGGTTATCAACAAACGGTGAATTTTTATTCTCCTGTTTATAGCACGGAACAGGAAAAAAACAGTAGTACACCCGATTACCGGACCACCATACTTTGGAATCCTAATGTGCAGGTAGATAGTACAGGAACGGTCAATTTGTCGTTTTATGCGGCAGATATTCCAACAACTTATCGGATTATTTTGGAAGGTGTAAGTAGTTTGGGACATTTGATTTATTCGGCAGAGAAAGAAATGCTGGTCGTGTCAGATAAACAGTAGAATTAAAGTATAGCAGCAAACGATAAATTTGACAAATCATGTAATGATGTGAAATGACATGTTACAATAAAAGAAACTCTATTATTGCTTTTATTGATCCAATTACGGTGAAAAAAAAAGAATAGAACCTTTGAATCAATTGTATAATTGTATCTTTGCAACAAGAATCAACTAAATAAGAGAGAATGAAATCACCCAAATTCGTCTTAATATTGACTTTGTATTTATGTATCGCAAATCAGGCAAAAACTCAGGTTCTGTATGAAAACGATGCATATCGTTGGCAATCAGACAAAATCATACAAGGAAACTACGTAGGTACAGCTGAATCAACTACAAAAATCCACAGTAATTTTTCCAGTCCAAGTTCCAAAGACGATCTGATCAGCTATGTCTGGACTAAGAAAAACGATATTTCTTCTTATCCTCAATATTCCGGTCCTACCTTGCTGGAAAATGCGATTTACAATTTGGGACTCGACGAAATGGTGAATGCTGTAGAACCGGATTTGACTTTGCGTACCGGAATACTTTGGCCAGGTGTTTGGACTCGCGATGTAAGCTACAGTATCTTTTTGAGCATGTCCTACATGCAACCAACTGTATCAAAAAATAGTCTTTTACGCAAAGTAGATATGGTTGGTAGAATAATACAAGACACCGGCACCGGAGGTTCGTGGCCTGTTTCCACCGATCGTGTTGTGTGGATTACGGCTGCATGGGAGTTGTATAAAGTAACGGGAGACTTTGATTGGATGAAAAGTGTATATCCTGCCATAAAGAAATCCGTGGAAACCGATCTGCAAACAGTTTATGATAAAGAAACCGGACTTGCTATGGGCGAGTCGTCGTTTATCGATTGGCGCGAACAAAGCTATCCGAAATGGATGCAACCAGCCGACATATTTCAATCGAAGTGTTTAGGAACGAATGCCATCCATTATCAGGCTTTAAATATAGTAAGCAAAATGGCAAAAACGTTGAATAAACAAGACGATTACATGAGATATAGTCAAAAAGCTGAGTCTTTAAAAGCTGCTATTAATAAGCATTTGTGGATGCCTGACAGAGGATATTACGCTCAATATATGTATGGACGCAATTGCAACGTTTTATCTCCACGCAGCGAAACATTAGGCGAGGCTCTTTGTATTCTGTTCGATATAGCATCGCCCGAACAACAGAAGCAAATTATTCAAAACATGCCGGTTCTCCCTTTTGGCCCAAGTATCTTTTATCCTCAAATTTCCGATATGTTCTCTTATCACAACAATGCTACATGGCCATTTGTAACTTCGTATTGGATGTTGGCAGCGGCTAAAGTTGGCAATCAAAAAGCTGTTGAACATGCATTGGGAAGTACATACAGAGCCACAGCTTTGTTTGCCACTAACAAGGAAAATTTTGATGTCCAAAGCGGCGACTGGACTGGAACTCATACTAACTCAAGCAATATGCTTTGGAGCCTTTCGGGTAATTTAAGCATCGTTTACCGTCTTTATTTCGGGATGAAATTTGAAGAAGATAAGCTGATATTTAACCCTTTTGTACCCAAAGAATTAGCCGGAAAAAGGAATCTTACAAACTTCTCTTATCGAAAAGCGAAACTAAACATCAGTATGGAAGGTTTTGGAGACCGGATAGCTTTGTTTACCATCGACGGTAAGTCAGGCACTCCCGAAGTGCTATCCACAATGAGTGGAGAACATGATGTGAAAATTATACTCACAAATAGTTTTGTCGACTCTGACAGTGTTATAAATCTTACCGATAACAAACATACTTTGTTGAATCCAGTGGCTAAAATTAACGATGGAATTTTATCCTGGAGTCCAATAAATGGAGCATTATCATACACTATACTTAAAGATGGGAGAGAATACAAAAAACTGAAAAACACATCACTCAAGCTGAAATCGACCGACGAAGGTGAATATCAGATTATTGCTACATGCAATGACCCAATATTATCATCTTTTGCCAGTGAACCTCTTGTTTGGCGGAAACAGAGCGAAACTATCTACAATATTGACGAAACCAGAATCGAAAAATCGGCTAACATAACCAAATCAGGCGAAAAAGTCAGTACTATTTTTAGTACAACAATTAAAGTGGCGAAAGACGGTTTCTATGCTATCGATTGGTTATATGCCAACGGAGGTGCAACGGTACAGGACGAGAACAAATGTTGTATCCGGTCCCTATCAGTCGACGGAATGTATGAGGGCGTTTCCATTTTTCCTCAAAGAGGGCGTAACGAGTGGCAAAACTTAGGATGGAGTAATTCTACTCATGTAAATCTAAAAGCCGGTGAGCATCAGGTTCAGCTACAATACAGACCTGAAAATGAAAATATGAATCGGGAGGTAAACGATGCTATTATTCATAAATTAAGAGTAACATTATTAAAATGACGCCTCATATTGAGATAGGCAATGAATATTAAAATAGTTGACCGAATCAGATGTTTTGATTCGGTCTATTTCCGTATTTCAATGAGTTGAAAATCAAATATGGGTTATTGTGCTTCCTGTATCAGGGTCTCCAGGCTTTTCGGATAAGTCTGTCCCATCGAGTTGCGGTACTCTGCTGCAAATAATGCGTATGTTTTGAATAGTTTCTCGTACTCATTGAGGCGGCAGTGCGAATAAACGCTATACGCCAGTGCAGGTTCATACAAAGGATCCAGCTTTAACATAACAGAACAAATTCGCAGTACCTGTTTATGTTCATTTTTCTTGTAAAGAACCGGCAATTCCTGAGGTAAAACAGAAAAAATAAGATCCTCGGTTTGTTGTTTATACTTGTCGAAGAATTCCTGTTTGGTGCATTCCAGCAATTGACCGCGTTCCAGAATGCGTAGCATTTCTTCGCTGTCATGAGAATTTAAGTCAAGCAAAACCTTTAGGTGGCAATAGTCGCAATAGCAAGGCGCTGTGGTAATAATTCTGAAAAACCCTTTATCGTAAATAAGTTCCACTCCGTCAATTTCTGCCAGCGCTTTTCGTAGATTACTGATTGTTACGCCCTTCAGATTTTTTGCTTTCTTTTCCATCTTTTCCGGCCAGAAAAGACTATTCAGTAAAGAGGAGCTCACACCCTCCGAATCGCTGTTCAGAAGAATGTATAGAAAAATCAGCTTTAACTTGTTGCTGAACATATAAGAAATGTCTCTTCCCGTTCTACCATACACCGTAAAAATGCCATAGATGTATATTTTGTTAAACTCAGTTGTTGATCCTGTTTCTTTTATTGGTAAATCTGTTATATCCGGGGTTTTGGTATGTGCAGATGCTATAGTAGATTTTATTTGAACGGGTACTTGAACTGTACTTAATTCTATCTTATTTTTTCTTTGCTTTTTTCTCAAGTAAAAGAAAAGTATAAAACCGGCACTTAGTACAAGTACTAAAATAATCATAATTATAAATAACGAATTAGATTTAGGAGCTGAATAAAACTGAATAGCTGTTTTATCAACAGGTGGAGCCGATAAGGTAAATACGTGTGCATTTACACTATGGGCAAAATCATCAAACTCCTGAGTAACACAGTAAAACTCCTGTAAGGCAGCGTTATAGTAAAGTGAAACATTTGATGCTATTGATTTTGAAATATACGGTATCGAGTCGCCTAATAACTGCGAAGTTCCGTCGGCAACAGAAATTCGGTGAAGTTGCAGATGAGTTATTTCATTGTACTCGGGGTATCGGATTACATACAGGTATTTTTCATCGTCCGATAGAATCATACGCTCACTCGAAACTAACTTTGTGTTCGATGGATTACCCCAGCATTTTTTTATCGTGTGGTTTACTAAATTCACCCGATAAAGGTCATTGTAGTAATTATGTCCAACAGTCTGATCGCCGCTATCATTTCCCACTCCTCCGTAAATGTACAGAACGTCTCCTTTTTTGGAGGAAGCTATTGAGGAGAAAAACCGGGGTGTAATTCTGTCGCCTTTAAAAGTCAATGTATCCCAGCGATCTGTTGCTGCATTATAAGCCAGGAAATTATTGCTGTAACGTTTGTTGCCGAAACCACCAAAAACCAGATACTGACCGTCTTTGTTCAGCAATCCGTTGTGATGATGTAACTGAACAGGAGTAAAGGCTCTCCCTGCGGCTTTCCAGGTGCGTGTCGGAATATCTAAAACCGCCATTGTGATGTCACCGGCTGGAAGGTTATTTATTTCGTAAGCGCATATTTTATTGGACGATTCATCTATATAATTTGTTCCTAATAAGAGTTTAACAGGGAGCTTATTTGCGTATGGTTCGCCCGACAACAGGTTTGAACCTGACCTGAATCTGAATAGCGAATCCTGATTTATAAAAAAGATGCATTGCTCCTTTTCATTGAATTTCGAACCCATAATCGATTTCGATGGGATGGTAACCGTTTTTTTCCAATGAAAAGACTCATTGATCAGCCAGTAAGGATGAATTACCCTGCCGCGAACTTTTCCGTTGGTATCATGTACTGCTTCACCGGTACTCTCATTCAACAAAAACCGGAACGAGTTATTTGCTCCCGATATTTTCAAATTCCGAATGGCAAACGGAGTTACGTCCACCAGGTTTTCTCTTCTTCCAAATACCAGAAGTGGCTGAAACTTTTCTGATATATTTAATTTTTTCTCGCTGTTGTTTGTTATGTTATTGATTGATAGAGAGCTCTGTCCGGTGGTTAAGTCGATGTGAAGTCGAACGGGAAGCCATTTTGATTTAATCGATTCGTTGACAACGTTCATCGAAATTAAATTGGCTTTTCCTTCAATGTTAAATTTAAAAGCACTTGATAATTTGTCGATATTAGTATATGTAAAACTGTATGCGGTATTGTTTTGGTTATCAACTATATGAAGTAAATAGCCAAAACTGCCAAACTCTTGTATTTTTAATTCGAAGTCCAAGTCAATATATTGTGAGAAGACAGGAGAGGAGCCTTCTTCAAAAACAAAGAATGAAGTACGTTCTTCTATGGATGCTTTGATCCCGTAAAACTTCAACCCTTGTGCTTGTATCGATCCACAAATAAATCCAATAATTACCAAAAGGAAACATAGCCTCGAATTAATCTTTTTTATCATAACATGGAATTTGCGCTAAGTTTTTTTGCAAAGATAAACTAAAATACTATAAATGCTCACAGAGATAAATGAGAATTCTTTCCTTCATCGGACAGGAATTTGTAACCGGACAACTACTTTATGCGTGATGTAAAAATCGGATTGGATCATTAAAAGCAATGATATACAGTGATATGGCGGGGAAAAGTAACTAAGTTGCTGTCTCAGAATCGGTTCGTTTCGCAGAATGACAAACATAATTTTTCAACAAAATTGTCAGGTCTTTTTCTTTTTAAAATACCAGACAAAATAACGCGAACAAAAAATGTAGTATCTTTGAATGTTTTTAAAACTTCAGCAGTGCTGTGTTAAATCAGGGAGTAATGATGTACTTGCTCTGAAATGAATGAATTGTGTAAAAAAATAACGATGAATTATGTCAAAATACAAAAATGTAACAACAATAATATTTGATCTTGGGGGTGTTATTATTGATCTGGACTGGAACCTGTGTATTCATAATTTCGAAAATCTGGGAATTTTCAATATGAAGAATCTGGTGAGCACCACGCTTCAGAAGGGATTTGTGCTCGATTACGAAATGGGAATGATTACTGACGCGCAATTCAGGGATGAAATCAGAAAAAACGCTTCGGGAGAAGTTGCAGACCATCAAATTGATCACGCATGGACTTCATTGCTGGTGGGAATTCCGGAAGAAAAACTGAATTTGCTGTCTGAACTAAAGAAAAAATACAAAATTCTGATGCTGAGCAATACGAATAATTTATCTTTCCGCTATTCCGAAAAAATGTTTGAAGTAAACGGAAAAAACATCAACGATTTCTTTGATAAATGCTATCTTTCATACAAGATGAAACTGGCAAAGCCGAAACCCGAAATTTTCGAAGCTCTGCTTGAAGATGCTGGGGTAAAGGCAGAAGAGTGCCTGTTTCTGGATGATGGCATTCACAACATCGAGACTGCCAGTGAACTCGGGATGCAGACCTGGCTGGTGGAACCTTATACATCGCTGAGTTTAAATGATTTCTAAAAAAATAATGCCGGTATTTATTGATTATGTATATCTTCAGATACAATGATACAATTCCGTGGGACAACTGTGTTGCCACTGTCGGTTTTTTCGACGGAGTACATGCCGGTCACCGGTATCTGCTTCAGTCGGTTCGGGATATTGCGCGCGATGAACATAAAATCTCGGTGGTAATCACCTTCGATAACCATCCGCGAAAAATCCTTCATGCCGATTTTCAGCCCAAACTACTCACCACCCTTGACGAAAAAATAAGCGTTCTGTCCGAAACCGGTGTCGATGCCTGTGTGGTTCTGAACTTCACCAAAGACTTATCACAGCTTTCGGCTTTCAGCTTTCTGAAGGATGTACTCCACAATACATTGAAAGTCAGCACACTGCTGGTGGGTCACGATCACCGGTTCGGACACAATCGTGAACAGGGTTTCGATGAATACCGAGCTTTTGGAGCAACACTTGGGATGAATGTAATTCAGGTGGAAAAATACACGACCGATGAAGCGCATCACATCAGCAGTTCGGAGGTCAGGCATGCGCTTGAACGGGGAGAGATAGCACAGGCCAATAAATTGCTCACTTATCCGTTTATACTCACAGGCAGAGTGAAAAGCGGCTTTCAGGTCGGACGGAAAATAGGTTTTCCCACAGCTAATCTTACACCATCCGATAAGGATAAAATTATTCCGGCGACAGGAGTATATGCAGTGCGGGTAAAATGGGATAATCACACCTTCCGCGGAATGATGAATATCGGCTATAGACCCACCATGGGTCATTCCGATGAAAAATCGTTGGAAGTACATATTTTAGATTTTGAGGGAGATGTGTACGACCGGAATCTGAAGATTGAGTTTATTGCTAAAATTCGGGATGAAATGAAATTCAGCAGTGTGGATGAACTCATCATTCAGTTGGAAAAAGATAAGGACACCGTAATAGCTATGGATTATTGAGGGAAACAAATAAAAAATTTATTGATAATAAGGTGTTTAAGTGTTTGTATTAAAAAATAAATGTATCTTTACAGCATAAAAATAAATTAAAAAATAATATAACTATGAAAAAACTATTTTTTGCAATGATGATTGGAACAGTAGTTATGGCTTGTACTTCAAAAACGGACAATCCATTTTTCAAAAGCTACGAAAATGAGTATGGCGCACCGCCATTCGACAAAATTAAAACGGAGCATTATATGCCCGCATTTTCCGAAGGTATCAAACAGCATCAGGCTGAAATTGACAGTATTGCCAATAATACGGAGGAACCCACCTTCGCAAATACCATCGAAAAAATGGATTTTAGCGGAGTGCTTTTAAAGAAAGTATCATCTGCATTCTTCAACGTACAGTCAGCCGATACCAACGACGATCTGGACTCCATCGCCCAGGAAATTACACCCGTTCTCACAGAACATAACGATAATATCTACCTGAACGACAAACTTTTTCAGCGTGTGAAAAAACTCTACGATAACCGGGCTAATCTGGGTCTTACCCCAGAACAAAACCGCTTGCTGGAGAAATATTACAAGAACTTCATTCGCAGCGGTGCAGCACTCAACGATGCTCAGAAATCTCAGTTACGCGAAATAAACAAAGAACTCAGTTCTGCCGAACTTACCTTCGCGCAGAATGTGCTAGCGGAAACCAATGCATATAAAAAGTTTGTAAGTAATAAGGATGAATTGAAAGGATTGCCGGAAGGCGTTATTCAGGCAGCAGCCGAGAGTGCAAAAGAAGCTGGTAAAGAAGGTCAGTGGTTGTTCACTACGCAGAAATCAAGTTTTATTCCGGTACTGCAATATGCCGAAAACCGCGAATTGCGCAAAGAACTGCTGATGGCTTACACCACCCGTTGCAACCACGATAACGCCAACGATAACAAAAAGGTAATCAACACCATTATGAAACTTCGCGTTAAAAGAGCACAGTTACTTGGATTTGAATCTCCGGCTGCTTTTATTCTCGATAATACAATGGCCAAAACGCCCGAAGCTGTTTATACATTCCTCGAAACTATCTGGACACCCGCAGTGGCAAAAGCCAAAGTTGAAGCAGCCGATTTGCAGAAATTAATGGATGCGGAAAATAAGGGTGAAAAACTCGAAGCCTGGGACTGGTGGTATTATACCGAAAAGCTTCGTAAGCAAAAATTCGATCTCAACGAAGAAGAACTGAAACCTTATTTTAAACTCGAAAATGTTCGTGAAGGGGTTTTCGGACTTGCAACACGTCTTTATGGACTGAAATTTGAAAAACTTACCGGCATGCCTGTTTACAACAAGGATGTGGAAACATTCAAAGTCCTCGATGCCGACGGATCGTTGATTGGTATTCTTTATACCGACTATTTCCCCCGTGCAGGAAAAGCTGCCGGCGCATGGATGAACAATATTACCGAACAATATATCAAGGACGGCGTTAATCACCGGCCGATTATTGTAAATGTTGGAAACTTCACGAAACCTACTTCAAATAAACCTTCGCTGCTCACAATGGACGAAGTGGAAACCATGTTCCACGAATTTGGTCATGCACTTCACGGATTGCTGGCGCAGTCAACCTATCCGGGATTGTCGGGAACAAGTGTAGTACGCGATTTTGTGGAACTGCCCTCGCAAATCATGGAAAACTGGTGCTGGGAGCCTGAAGTGATGAAAACCTATGCTAAACATTATAAGACAGGTGAACTGATGCCGGAGGCGCTGATGGAAAAAATCCGTAAAGCCGGAACATTCAATCAGGGATTCATTAATACTGAATTGTTAGCTGCTTCGCTGCTCGATATGGACTATCATACGCTGAAAGATACGGCAGCTATCGATGTTAACCAGTTTGAAGCCAACACGATGAAACGTATCGGCATGATACCTGAAATCATCGTGCGTTACCGGAGTACGTACTTCAAACATATTTTCGAAGGCGGTTATTCTGCCGGATACTACAGTTATACCTGGGCAGCTGTTCTGGATGCCGACGCTTATCAGGCATTCAAGGAAACAGGCGATATCTTTAACAAGGATGTGGCAACTAAATTCCGCAAAAACATCCTGGAAAAAGGTGATTCCGATGAACCGATGAAACTTTATAAAACGTTCCGAGGTGCCGATCCCAATCCCGATGCATTACTTATAAAACGGGGACTGAAATAATAAGATACCTGACAAAAGACAAAACAAGAGACAGATTAATTTTCTGTCTCTTGTTTTTATTTTATATCTGTCATTATTCTTTGCAGAAAAAGCGTAATTTTGCACAACAGAAT
>DAONDU010000006.1:0-28630 GCA_035402725.1 Paludibacteraceae bacterium
TCTTGAAATGATCCAGCTCTTCGAGCACAACTATGGGTATATGAACATCATTTTCTTCAAAATTATGTAAACAGTTATAATCGTGCAATATAACATTTGTGTCAATAACAAAATTCTTTTTCGTATCCATGGTTTGGAAGATTTAAATGTAATAAAGGGAAAAATTACGGTATTATTTTAAATCAAACTCTGAATAAAAGTTCTCACCGTAAATATCGTAAGTTATTTTCAAATATCAATCAAAAAAAATAATGAAAGTATCGAATATTTTTGACCATTATCCCATGGTTCTGAAAAGGAAAAGGTATTGACCCAGCCAATAAAAACAAAAAACCGATAATTTGTTATTATCGGTTTTTTGCAATGTTTTCATTTGTCTGTTTACAGCATTATTTTTTGTGTAAACTTTCCTGCACGGACAATATAGATACCTTTATTCAGATTTACCAGTGAAATGTTTGTTCCATTATATACTACTGTAAGGACTTTAGCGCCTAATGCACTGTATATATCTATCTGTACTCCAATTTCCAGATTAGTTATATTAAGTGTTTTACCGGAAATCGTGAACCTGGGAACGATCTCATTGTCCGAAGTCTTATTACTTTGTGTATTGTTTGTTTCGGTAGTGTTCTTATCAAAAAGCGTCGAATTCTTTTGAGATTGAATTGCCGTTAATCCACAAAGTAAAAAAGTTAATATTAGAGTAAATTTTCTCATAGGCATAATTTCTTTATACTTTGTAATTTCTACTACAAAGATAATGCAAAACTATATAATCCGTATCATTTTATTTTATTTTTTTTGATTTTACCACAACTGAAGCCCTATATGATAACTATTTTTTTCATTTCAATCATATTTATTAAGCAAACGCCTTCATTATTAAACACATTAAAAACTGTATTACACGCATATAAGTCATAATTAGTTTATTATTTTTTGATTATCTTTGCATGATAAATTTCAATTAATAATGTAGATGAAAAGAACAGAACCGGAATATATTTTTGAAACAAGCTGGGAAGTTTGTAATATGGTAGGCGGTATTTACACCGTACTCTCCACACGTGCTGAAACATTATATAAAAAATTCAATGATAAATTGATCTTTATCGGACCTGATATCTGGAAAGACACTGAATCTCCCTATTTCGAACCCTCAGACACATTACACTGTGAATGGAAAAACAACTTCACAGAAAAAACGGGTCTGAATGTACGTTGCGGACGATGGAAAATCCCCGGAAATCCGCTGACAGTACTGGTCGATTTTACTCCATTGCTAAATCGCAAAAATGAAATATTCGGTCATATATGGGATAAATTCGGAGTTGATTCGCTGCATGGATATGGCGATTATGATGAATCGTCCATGTTTGGATATGCCACCGGTATGATTATTGAAAGTTTTTACCGCTTTTACAATCTAAGTGCAAAAAACAATGTAATAGCACATTTCAATGAATGGATGACAACCTTCGGAGCATTTCATATTAAAGAAGTTGTCCCCGAAATTGCAACAGTGTTTACAACACATGCCACTTCCATTGGCCGATCCATAGCCGGCAACCACAAGCCTTTATATGACTATTTGAGCGAGTATAACGGCGATCAGATGGCTTTTGAACTGAATATGGTAGCAAAACATTCAACGGAAAAAACAGCTGCTCATGTTGTGGACTGTTTTACTACCGTGAGTAATATCACCTCTAAAGAATGTAAACAATTGTTGGAGAAAGCACCCCATATCATTACTCCCAACGGTTTTGACGATTCCATTGTTCCAACAGGAAAGGACTTCAATGTAAAGAGAAAAGCAGCCCGTAGCAGGCTGAAAAAGGTTGCTGAAACCCTCCTTGGTTACAAACTGAAAAACAATGTTTTATTTATCAATACTGCCGGTCGCTACGAATATAAGAACAAAGGAATTGACACTTTTATCGAATCGCTGAAAAGTCTGACCAATCATCCTGAATTGAACAGGGAAGTTGTGGCTTTCATCATGGTTCCTGCGCATATTTCTGGTCCAAGAGCTGATCTGGCTGCAGGTTTGAATGGCTCAGAGCTAGCAATAGATTACTGGAATAAACATACCACGCACGAACTGTATGATTATCAATACGACCATGTCATTTCAGCGCTGCGCTGGTTTCACTTTACCAATCTGCAGAACGAAAAGGTTAAAGTGATTTTCGTACCATCCTATCTTAACGGAAATGATGGCATCTTTAACATGACATACCTGGATTTACTCATTGGTATGGATGTAAGCATTTTCCCATCGTATTACGAACCCTGGGGGTATACACCGCTCGAAAGTGTGGCGTTTTCCGTCCCTACAATTACCTCCGATAAGTCGGGATTTGGTCAATGGGTTAAATCCAATTATGATACAAGGCACGGTGTCGCTGTAGTACATCGCTCCGACTACAATCACACAGAGATGTGTGAGGAAATAGGTGATATACTGGCAAAATTCACAAATTACAATTCCGACAAAACGGATGATGTCAGAAAAAAGGCATTAGCGACCTCTAAACGGGCTTTATGGAGCGAATTTATTGATTATTATTATCAGACTTACGAAATAGCATTAAAAAACCGCAATCACAGGTTAAAACACTGATATTTAAACATTAATAAAGTCCGCATACGTTTGAAATTTATTATTATCAATTTTAACTACACATCACCGCAATTTTAAGATTATTTTTACTATTTTTGCCACGTATTATGTTATAGAACATATTTTTGATGTGTTCTTATGTCAGATTAAACCCTTTTTACAAAAATAATAAACAGTATATTCCTTATGAAACTTAAAGTCAACAGCACAAATGATATACCCTGGAAGAATATTATTATAAAATCAAAGCTTCCTGAAAATCTGAATAAACTGGAAGAAATGGCACAAAACATTTGGTGGTCATGGGATAGTGAGGCCAAAAAATTGTTTCGTGAAATTGATAGACCAGTCTGGAAAGAAGCAGCTTCAAATCCCGTCCAATTACTGAATCTGCTTAATTACGATAAACTGGATCAGCTTGCTAACAATCCGGAATTTATCGAAAAAGTAGACAATGTTTACGCTAAATTTAAGGCTTACATGAATGAGCCTACTAACACCAACCGTCCATCAATAGCTTATTTCAGCATGGAATATGGATTGAACGAAGTGCTGAAAATATATTCCGGAGGTCTCGGCGTTCTTGCTGGTGACTATCTGAAAGAAGCCAGTGACAGTAATGTAGATATGACTGCTGTCGGTTTTCTGTATCGCTACGGTTATTTCACACAGTCATTATCGGTTGATGGTGAACAAATTTCTGTCTATGAACCTCAGAATTTTAATACATTGCCAATAAAACAGGTGATGGATGAAAATAATCAGCCACTGGAAGTGGAAGTACCCTATCCTGGACGTACTGTGTATGCTCATGTTTGGAAAGTTTCTGTAGGACGTGTTTCACTTTATCTACTTGATACTGATTATGATAAAAACAGCGAATTTGATCGTTCCATCACTCACCAGCTTTATGGAGGCGACTGGGAAAACCGACTGAAGCAGGAAATCATGCTTGGTATCGGTGGTATTCTTGCCCTGAAGAAATTGGGAATTAAGAAACAAATATATCATTGCAACGAAGGTCATGCTGCCCTTATCAATGTTCAGCGTCTGGTTGATCTGATTCACGACGAAAACCTGACATTCAATCAGGCACTTGAAGTAGTGCGTGCAAGTTCCATTTACACGGTTCACACACCAGTACCTGCTGGTCACGATAGTTTTGACGAAGGACTCTTTGGTCGATATATGAGTGAATATCCGGGAAAGTTGCAGATTTCATGGAATGAGCTTATGGATATGGGACGCGAAAATCCCGGCGACAATAACGAGAAGTTCAACATGAGTGTATTCGCTTGCAACACAAACCAGGAAGTAAACGGAGTAAGCTGGCTACACGGTGAGGTATCAAAAAAGATGTTTGCCCCCATCTGGAAAGGATATTTCCCCGAAGAGTCGCATGTAAGCTATGTAACTAACGGGGTGCATTTGCCCTCATGGACCTCATCCGAATGGAAAGCTCTTTACGAAAAATACTTCACTAAAGCATTCTACGAAGATCAGTCAAATCTGAAAATATGGGAGAAAATATATCAGGTACCCGATCAGGAAATATGGAATCTCCGTCTGTCGCTCAAAAATAAACTTGTTGAATACATCCGGATGCAATTTCAGGAAAACTGGATCAAAAACCAGGGTGATCCTTCACGAATAGTTTCCATACTAGACTCTATAAATCCAAATGCTCTGATCATTGGTTTCGGACGTCGGTTTGCAACTTATAAACGCGCACATCTGCTGTTTACCGACCTCGAAAGACTGGAAAAAATCGTTAATGATCCTATTCATCCCGTTCAATTCCTTTACACAGGTAAAGCGCATCCTGCTGACGGTGCCGGGAAAGGACTCATCAAACGAATTGTTGAAATTTCGCACATGCCGCAGTTCCTCGGAAAAATTATCTTCCTTGAAAACTATGATATGCGATTGGCAAAACGTCTGATTTCCGGCGTGGATATCTGGCTGAACACTCCCACAAGACCTCAGGAAGCATCCGGAACATCAGGCGAAAAAGCTCAGATGAACGGAGTTCTGAACTTTTCGGTACTCGACGGCTGGTGGTATGAAGGCTACAAAAAAAATGCAGGCTGGGCACTTACCGAAAAACGTACTTTCCAGAACCAGGAATTCCAGGATAAACTGGATGCGATAACCATTTACAACATATTGGAAAACGAAATAATACCTTTATACTTTGCTAAAAACACAAAGGGATATTCACCGGAATGGATTCAATATATCAAGAACTCAATTGCTCAAATTACACCACGTTTTACAACAAAACGCATGATGGATGATTATTTCGAAAGGTTCTATATCAAGCAGGCAAAACGTTCAGGTTTACTGATGGCAAATAATTATAAGGTTGCAAAAGAAATTGCAAACTGGAAAGAAACATTGTCGGCTGGATGGAATAATATAGAAGTAATCAGCGTGGAATCTTCCGAAGAATTCCTTAACAATCCACAGGTAGGTGAAAATTATGAAACAAAAGTTATAATCGACACTAAGATGAATGAGAAAAGTGTTGGTGTAGAAATGGTAACCATTTATACAGATAAGAACAACAATGATCACTTCTTCAAAGCCACCGAATTGAACCTTGTGAAAACGGAAGGTTCCAGGATGTATTTCAGCCTGACATTCAAGTTACAACAAGCTGGTGTTTACAAAACAAGCTACCGCATATTCCCTAAAAACGAGTTACTGCCTCATCGTCAGGATTTTGCATACGTACGCTGGTTTTGATGATTTGAAATACAATTAAAAAGACAATCCCTGTAAAGCTGAACTTTACAGGGATTGTCTTTTTAATTGATTAACTGATATTATTCCCAGTCTAAAATTACTTTTCCACATTGTCCGCTTTCCATCACATCAAAACCCTTTTGAAATTCGTTGATTGGAAAACGGTGAGTTATAACCGGTGTCAGATCTAACCCGGAAAGGAGCATTTGCTGCATTTTGTACCAGGTTTCCCACATTTCACGACCATATATCCCTTTCAGGGTCAGAGCTTTAAATATTATTTCATTCCAATCAACAGTGGTTGAATTAGGCAAAATGCCGAGTAATGCGATCTTCGATCCATTATACATATTGTCAATCATCTCTCTGAATGCCGCAGGTGCCCCCGACATTTCAAGTCCAACGTCAAATCCACGCAACTTAAGTTCTTTTCTGGCGCCTTCAACGGTTTCTCCTTTTAATCCATTCACAGTACAGGTAGCTCCCATTTTTTTTGCAATGTTCAATCGGTATTCACTCAGATCAGTAACAACGATATTACGGGCTCCACCGAATTTACAGATAGCTGTAGCTAACGTTCCAATCAAACCGGCACCTGTAATCAGGACATCTTCGCCGAGAACCGGAAATGACAAAGCAGTATGTGTTGCATTTCCAAAGGGATCCATTATCGAAGCAATTTCGTCTGAGATACGTTCATCCAGATGAACCACATTCGACTCGGGTAACGACAGATATTCGGCAAAAGCTCCATCGCGGTTTACTCCGACTCCGATTGTATTTTCACAGACATGAAGTTTTCCTCTACGACAGTTACGACAATGACCACAGGCAATATGCCCTTCACCGGTAACACGGTCTCCGATTTTCACATTTTTCACTCCGGCTCCTTTATCGACAATCACACCTACATATTCGTGGCCGATGGTCATGGGAGTTTTAATTGTTTTCTGAGACCAGTCATCCCATTTATAGATATGGAGATCGGTACCACAAATAGCTGTTTTTTTTATTTTAATCAGTACATCATTAATTCCAATTTCCGGAACGGGAACATTTTCCATCCAGATACCTTTTTCGGGCCTGAGTTTTACTAACGCTTTCATATATTATATTAGGTTGTCAAATTAAATTATCAGAAAAAGAAAACCCTGTTTATAATTGGTTTATTTGATTACATTAAATTCCTTTGCCACTTTTGTGAATGCAGCAATACATTTATCCAGGTGTTCTGTTTCATGCGCTGCAGAAATCTGAACACGAATACGCGCCTGGTCTTTTGGAACGACAGGATAATAGAAACCGGTAACATAAATACCTTCGTCGAGCAAACGGGCTGCAATGTCCTGCGAGAGTTTTGCATCATAAAGCATCACAGCACAAATTGCCGATTCGGTAGGTTTAATATCAAAACCGGCATCTTTCATTCGCTTCACAAAGTATTCGGTATTGGAGTGGAGTTTATCCTGCAGATTATTTGTAGTATCGATTAATTCAAACATTTTAAGACCTGCTGCAGCTACCATTGGTGGAATTGAGTTTGAAAAGAGATAGGGACGTGAACGCTGACGAAGTAATTCAATGATTTCTTTCTTGCCGGTTGTAAATCCTCCGATAGCACCTCCAAATGCTTTTCCGAGTGTTCCTGTTATGATTTCAATTTTACCACGTAAATCATAACGTTCTGTCACACCACGTCCGGTGCGACCAACAACGCCAGCCGAATGCGACTCGTCAATCATGACCATTGCATTATATTTTTCTGCTAATTCGTAAATTTTATCGAGGGGAGCGACATTTCCATCCATAGAAAAAACTCCATCGGTAACAATTAAGCGGAAACGCTGATTCTGGGCTTTTTTCAACTGATCTTCCAAATCGGTCATATCAGCATTGGCATAACGGTAACGCTGTGCCTTGCAAAGACGAACGCCGTCGATGATAGATGCATGATTAAGTGCATCGGAAATAATGGCATCATCTTCGGTAAGAAGTGGTTCGAATACTCCTCCGTTAGCATCGAAGCAGGCAGCATATAGGATAGTGTCTTCAGTGCCGAAAAAACGGGCTATTGAAGCTTCCAGTTTCTTATGTAAATCCTGAGTTCCGCAGATAAAGCGCACGGAAGAGACTCCGTAGCCGTGGGTGTCAATGGCTTGTTTGGCTGCATCCTTCAGCAACTGATTATTGGCTAATCCTAAGTAGTTATTTGCACAGAAGTTTAGTACTTCTTTTCCATCTGCAATACGAATAACTGCTCCCTGGGGTGAAACTATAATTCTTTCGTTTTTGTACAATCCAGCCTCTTTTATTCCAGATAATTCTACCTGTAAATGTGATTTATAATCCTGATACATAGCATTTATTTTTATTTAATATATTTTTTAAGGCAAATACAAAGGTACAGAATAAATACATAAATAGCGAAAAAAATCAATTAAATCTGTGGAATTTCGAAATGTCAGTTTTGCTGTTCAATTTCGGGAAGTTCGACAGTTTTCAGTTCATCAATCGTTATTTTCTCAAAGTTCATTTCTTTAAGCAAGGAGGTAATGACCAGATGTGCTTGATTGTCTGCTTCGGTGAGTATTCCCTGTTCGATTGCACCACGGGTCATGCTTACCTTTTCTTTGGTTATAGCTTTGTTATAGTCGTTGATAGAGAGCGGATTGAAAGCATTCATACTTTCGTCAAAAACCCGTATTGATTTTTCGTCGATCACAGTTTCGAGCACCCTGGATTTGGGCATCTGTACATAAATATTTTTACCTTCGACTTTTATTTTTATATTTTTAAAATCCACTCCGGCTTTGATATAGCCGTTATATTTCAATAAAAAAAACTTTTCGGTGAGTGGAATTTGTATATCCATTATCTTCATATAATCTTTGAAGCTAATCACACCTGCATAATTGTATTTCACAAGAGAGAGTTCCTGTACATACACTATTTTATTTAAGACAGTCGTACTATCATATACCGATTTTCTTTCAGTTCTCTTCGCCTGAAAAAGCAAAACAGCCAATATAATCGTAGTTATAAAAAACAGTATTGCTGTATAATTACTCCTTTTCATAAATTGATATTTTTATTTTTTAAAAAAATTACCACAAATACTTATTTGCCCGTAAAAATATATAATAAAGCTATTAATAATCCCACAGAACCAGCTATGGCTAAAAATATTTTAATCATGAGGATTATAAATGCTCTGTTATCCATTCCATTCTCTTTCATTTTCGTTCAAATTTAATTGTTATAAAAAATAGCACTTTATAACAAAGATAATATTATTTTTCTACTAATATTTATTTTGGACAAGGGTGATTATATTTTTATTTGCAGACTGAATATTGGCAGAATTAATCAATTACAGAATTCGGGTACTCACGGATTAAACCGTTATTAAATGTTTTTATTACACCTTTCTATATTTATTGATTAAAGACCCACGATGAAGGTAAAATTATCAATATTGGTCTGAAATTATATTAAATAATCCGAATTTAAAAGTTAATACGAACTGTTAATCAGCACATTAACTTTTATTCTTTGTATTTTCGCATAATTATTTTTGCAAAAGTTCGTTTATGGACTAATTACTAATTCATTTACTGTTTCTTTTATGATTTTTGAATTGAAAAAGTTTCTTGTAGTTGTTGCTGTTATTATCACTGCTCTTCCTTGTATTTCAGGCTTAAAAGGTCCTTCACAAAACACAAAACCAGATGCTAGTATTATTCCGCTAAGAAAGAACTCATCAGTCGAAATGGTATATGACAGCTTGCATCTCGATCAGAAGGGACTATCCAGAGTTGCTTTCGATTATGCCATCAGCGGATATAAAGAGTTGAAAAGTAAAGGAATACTCCACAACGATTCGGTACTAACAATTATTGATTTTGATCAGCCAAGTTATAACAAACGAATGTACATCATTGACATTAAGAACTATAAATTACTTTTCAACACTTTGACTGCTCATGGCCTGAATACCGGTCTGGAGACTGCCAAATACTTCAGCAATTCACCTGAATCCTTTAAAAGCAGTCTGGGCTTATACATAACCGATCAGACTTATAATGGAAAAAACGGATACTCGCTGAAACTAAAGGGGCTTGAGAAGATTAACAACAATGCCATGAACAGAGCCATTGTACTTCACGGGGCTCCGTACGTGAGCCAGCGGATGATTAACAGCAGAGGATATATCGGACGCAGTCATGGATGCCCTGCAGTACCACAGGAACTCAATATCCCAATTATTGAGAAAATTAAAGGGGGGTCCTGTTTTTTCATTTACAATAATTCATATCATTCCGACAATACAATTTAGAAAGAATTAACTCACACAAAAGAGCCGGATAAAATTCGGCTCTTTTTATAACTGGTTTATATGTACTCCGGCAATGGCTGAAAAATATTTTGTATTTTTGTAAAACAATAATCGTATTTTCAGTTTTATCATCATTAAAGCATCATATCAATGACTCCACTTGCAGAACGGATGCGTCCGAACACACTTGACCAATATATCGGGCAAAAACACCTTGTCGGAGAAAATGCCATTCTGCGGTTGATGATTGACTCCGGACATATATCATCATTCATTCTCTGGGGACCTCCGGGGGTAGGTAAAACCACGCTTGCCCGGATTATTGCCAATCAGCTTGAAAGGTCTTTTTATACATTGAGCGCGGTAACTTCGGGTGTTAAGGACGTACGTGATGTAATTGAAAAAGCTAAATCAAGCCGTTTCTTCTCTCAAGCCAATCCCATCCTGTTTATTGATGAAATACACCGTTTCAGCAAATCGCAACAGGATTCTCTGCTTGGTGCAGTGGAAAACGGTACGGTTACTCTCATTGGCGCTACCACCGAAAATCCTTCTTTCGAGGTGATTACTCCTCTACTTTCACGCTGTCAGGTTTATGTACTTAAGCCACTGGATGATAATGACCTGCTCGAACTGGCAAATAAAGCCATCACAACAGATCCGGAACTTAATAAAAGAAAGTTTATAATTGATGAGAAAGAAGCAATGCTGCGCTTTTCGGGAGGTGATGCACGTAAACTGCTGAATATTATCGAATTAATTGCCAATTCGGAGTCGGACATTGAGGTGCATATTACAAATGAGATTGTAACAAAACGACTGCAGCAAAACCCACAAGCTTACGACAAGGACGGTGAAGTCCACTACGATATCATTTCTGCTTTTATTAAATCAATCCGAGGCAGCGATCCGGACGCAGCCATCTACTGGCTGGCGCGAATGGTAGCCGGAGGCGAAGACCCTAAATTTATCGCGCGGCGTCTGGTAATTTCGGCTGCCGAAGATATCGGGCTTGCAAATCCCAATGCTTTATTGCTCGCCAATGCCTGTTTTGATGCTTTGCAAAAAATAGGCTGGCCCGAGGGACGAATTATACTGGCCCAAACAACCGTTTATCTGGCGTCTTCACCCAAAAGCAATTCAGCATACCTGGCTATCGATAATGCGCTTGAACTTGTAGAAAGAACCGGCAACCTGCCCGTTCCCCTTCATTTGCGCAATGCTCCTACAAAACTGATGAAAAATCTGGATTACGGAAAAGGTTACAAATATGCACACGACTTTGAAAACAATTTTGTGAACCAACAGTTCTTACCCGATAAAATAAAAAATGAACGTATCTGGAAAGTACAGGAAAACCCTGCTGAAAAGAAAATGAATGAATGGCTTCAGTTTTTGTGGAAAGGCAGATATTAATCTGGCACAAAGATTGATATTAAGTAAAAAAAAAGAAATATGAAAAAACTTACTATCCTGCTACTTAGCTTGCTTTCAGTTAGCGGCTTTGCTCAACAAATAAGCAACAATCCTTCAATAATAAATGTGATGACTTTCAACGTTCGGCTGGATACCGAAGCGGACGGTTTGAACAACTGGAAATACAGGAAGGAAATTGCTGCCAATACGATAACCTTCTATCAGGCAGATATTGTGGGAACTCAGGAAGTTCTCCACAATCAGCTTACTGATCTGGAAAATTTATTGCCGGACTATTCTTCCATCGGAGTCGGACGTGAGGACGGCATGGAAAAGGGTGAATACAGCGCAATATTCTACAACAACAAAAAGCTGACAGAAACAGGCTCGGGGTACTTCTGGCTGAGCGAAAATCCATTGTCAATCGGGCAAAAAGGCTGGGATGCAGCCTGCGAACGGATTGCTACATGGGCAAAACTGAAAGATAATCAAACCGGAAAGATATTTTTTGTACTGAATACTCATTTTGACCATATTGGGAAAATTGCCCGCAGAGAAAGTGCCAAACTCATACTCAATAAAGTGAAACTCTATTCCAAAAAAATGCCGGTAATTGTCATGGGTGATTTCAATTCAGAACCAGAATCGGAAGTAATCCAAATTTTAACCGACACATCAAATCCCTTGTGCCTTACCGATTCGTACCGCGTTTCGCCCATTGTTCAGGGTCCTGAATGGACATTCCACGAATTCGGACGTCTTCCCCTTATTGAAAGGATGCGAATCGATTATATTTTTGTAAAAAACAATGTGAAAGTTTTGAGCTATAAAGTGATCGATGAAAAAGTGGATAATAAATATATTTCGGATCACAATCCGGTTTTAGTACAAGTCCGGTTTTAAAAAATCAGCAAATAAAACAAAAAGAAACAGGCTTAACTCTTCATTGAATTAAGCCTGTTTATTTCTATAAAATTATTCTGAATAAGTTTCGAGCCATAAATCTTCACCATTAAATACGCCATATGAATAAATACCTATAAAATCTCCCAAAATGATAATCCGGCTTTGATTTTCAAGCTGCAAATCGAGTTCAACATGCCGGTGTCCGAATAGCAGATAATCAACTTTGTGCGTTTTAATGTATTTTTTTGCAAACACCACAAGGATTTCATTTTCCTCGCCCTGATACTTGTTTTCGAGATGCATGATCTTCTCTCTGTTGTTTTTTGACCAGGTATATCCGAAATTCTGACCGATAGCAGGCGGAATCATACGGAAAATCTGCTGACAGGTTTTGCTATGAAATACAGTTCTGATAAGCTTAAATCCTTTGTCTTCAAGGAAAAGTCCGTCGCCGTGTGCCAGAAAAAATTTCTTTCCATTAATTTCAATCGTTTCGTTGCTGCGATGAACAATTAATCCTATTTCCTGCTCGAGATAACCGAAAGTCCAGATATCGTGGTTTCCGGTAAAATAATGAATCTCAATGCCTCGGTCAGTAAGTTCTGCCATTTTGCCAAGAAACCTAACAAAACCTTTGGGAACGACAGTTTTGTATTCAAACCAGAAGTCAAACATATCGCCCAGCATGTATATAGCTTCTGCATCATGCTTAATCTTGTCAAGCCAGTTAACCAGTTGCATTTCATGTTTGCGCGGATCTTTTACCAACCGTGACCCAAGATGTGCATCAGCAATAAAATAAATCATGAAATAAATTTAATAGTTTTTGATATAAAATAAGTTATGGATGTTTCTGTCTGGATGTTACAAAAAACCAAGTTCAAGTTTTGCCTCTTCGGTCATCATTTCTTTATCCCAGGGCGGATCATATACTATTTTTATTATGGCTTCAGTTACTCCCTCAACGCTTTCAACCTTCATCTTCACATCTTCGACTATAAAATCTACAGCCGGACAATTCGGAGCAGTCAGCGTCATGTCAATATCGACTGTGCCGTCGTCATGAGGTTCAATGCGATAAATAAGACCTAAATCATAAATATTAACAGGGATTTCAGGATCGAAAACTGTTTTCAGCATCCTGACTATCTTTTCTTCTTTTTCTAAAAATTCATTCATATTCTGATATTTGTTTAACAAACAAATTAATTCCGAAATTGTTGCCTGAACAACAAACTTTTAGTTGTTATTTACTTCCGTCAACCCATCAAGCAGTTCGTAACCTGATGCCAGTCGACCATTTATTGTAACAACTGTAGTGACTTTGGCAGTTACGCACAGCTTATTGTCGGGTATGCGATAAATGGCCTGATGAAACACATATTTAACTCCGTCCTTTACCACATAAAGCTTGCAAACAAACTCATCACGCGAACGCAACGGATATTTGTATGCAATGTCCACCCTTGCCACTACAGCATCGACACCCTGAATATGCAAATCAGAGAAACTCACATTGTGTTTTAATAAAAACTCATGCCGTGTATGTTCGAGATAATTCTGATAGACTGCATTGTTTACAATACCCTGCAGATCACATTCATAATCCCTTACCTTGAATTCAAGTTCATATCTGTACTTATCAATCATTTTCGTTGTTGTTTTTATAATTTTCGGATTATTGTAAGTCCATCTCGAAGTGGTAATATCACCTTTTCCACTCTTTTATCAGTGGCAATCAGTTGGTTAAATTGCATAATGCCTTTCGTTTGATGATCGTTTTGAGGGACTTTCTCAACCACTTTGCCGGACCAGAGCGTATTATCGGCAATAATAAATCCTCCCGGTCGTATTATTGGTAATACAGCATTGTAATAAGCTGAATATTCCCTCTTGTCAGCATCAATAAAAACCAAATCGTAAATTTTTCCCAGAGTTGGTATCACTTTCAAAGCATCACCAATATGCAGGTTGATTATATTTTTATAAGGAGTATTTTCAAAATTACTCAATATAAACTCCTCCAGCTCATCATCACTCTCAATGGTGTCAAGTATTCCTGTTTCTTCTAAAGCTTCGGCAATGCAAAGCGCCGAATAACCGGTAAAAGTACCAAGTTCCAGCACATTAACAGGATGTATCATTTTACAAAGCATATTCAACACTCTTCCCTGCAGATGTCCTGAGCACATTCTTGGGTTTAGTATTCGTGTCCAGGTATTCCGGTTTAATTCTGTCAGATAACCGGGTTCAGGATCAATATTTTGGAGTATGTAATCCTCTATTGTCATCAGTTATATTTCAATATTGTGAGTTTGTCAGGATTGAAAATTTCGCAGGCTACCCGCTGTAGCTGTTCCGGGGTAATAGCATTAATCTTTGTCCTAACTTCCTCCAGTTCATCGAAGCGTCCAAAACGCAGATAGCTTTTACCCAGTGATAAAGCCAGATTTTCTTTATTTTCCGAAGAAATTGCCATCTGTCCCATCAGTTGCAATTTATATCTTTTCAGTTTCTGAACAGTAATTGTATTATTACATAAACCGGCAAGTTCATTTCTGATTAATTTTTCACATTTTGCGGCATTTTCAGGATCGCAACCAAAATACACTGCCCACCATCCAGTATCAGTAAAAGCCTGATATTCTGCTTCTACATTATATACAAGCCCATGCTTTTCGCGTAGTGATAAATTCAGTAAACTGTTCATTCCAGGCCCTCCCAGAATATTATTCAGTAGATACAAAACAAGCCTGTCTGGGTGGTATATATCATATGCCCGTGAACCAATCATACAATGCACCTGATGGGTATTTTTCTTTAACACAACTGTTTCGGCTGGTTGTATATCCGGAATTTGTCGGAGTTGTACATTATTTTCATTTGATGTTGAAATAAAATACTTCTGACACCAGCGGATAATTTTATCAAAATCAACTGAACCCAACGAAAAGAAGACCATCTCATCGGGTGTATAATGAGTGTTATAAAATTTTATTGCTCTGGCTGTATCAAATCCGGTTATAGTTTCCCCTTTACCAAGTACATTATGAGCCATAGGATTTGAAAAGAACAGCATTTCTTCAAAATCATCGAAAATCAGCTCTGAGGGACTGTCATTATACGACTGAATTTCATCCTGTATTATTTCTATTTCCTTTTCAATTTCGTATTGTGGAAATAGCGAATTCTGTACGATATCGGCTATCAATTCGATAGCCCTTTCGGAATATTCATTTAAGTATCCGGCATAGACTACAGTTTCTTCTTTTGAGGTATAGGCATTTAATTCGCCTCCCACATCCTCTAAGCGGTTAATTATCTGACGGGAATTACGTTTTTTTGTCCCTTTAAAAAGCATATGTTCTATAAAGTGAGCCATTCCGTAATCACAGTCATTTTCATCCCGTGAACCCACATTAATTATCACTCCGCAATAGGATACAGATGAATTATTGGGTAGATGCACAAGCCGTAGCCCATTCGACAAAGTATGTGTTTTATAACTGCTCAATTTACTTCATTTTAAGTTTGCAAAGTTAACCATTTTTTACTAAATCAAAAAAGCTGCTTATACAGCAGCTTTTTTGAAGGTAGTATTTTAATCGTTTTTATTGTTTCCCTTTTTTCAGACTTGAATCAATACTTTTAATAACCTGTAGCGATATGGAATCAGTTGGTTCTATTTCCAATACTTTGGTCCAGTATACTTTTGACTGAGCCAGCTCATTTTTAACATAATGATAATAACCCAGATAACGGTAACATTCCAGTATCTCAGATTTACGTTCTGTTTGCGATGGCAGCATTACTTCAAGAGCCTTTTCATAATATGGTTTTGCCAAACCCTGAGTAGTTTCTGGATCTAAAGCAGAATTGGTTCGGGCACTTGAAAGATATCCCAAATAATGATCAGGGAATTTTGTACTCATTGATTTGAAGGTACTGTCAGCTTTTAATAAATAAACTTTGCGCATTGCTTTGTCTTTTATTGAAACAGTATCCAGTCCGCCATTATAATAAGCAGCGCCTAAAGTATAAATATCGGCCATGGAATGTGCAGGATTAGCAACGATTACACGCTGGTAATTTTCAATTGCTTTCGAATAATTTTTTGCTCTTTCAAAGGCTTTTGCAGCTTCACTCAGATATTCCAGTTTAGTTGTATCCAGTTTGAATGCAGCTTCATAATTTCCTGCGGCTTCATTATATTTTTTTACTTTTGCCAATGTTCTAGCAAAACTGGTATAATCTTTCGAAATTATATCTTTTACCGGGGTATTCTGCATAAACTTGGTTCCTACAACTTCTGCTTCAGCATAGTTGCCTAATTCATACAAACAATACATTTTAAGACGTTCCATGATGTAATCCTGGGGTGCTTTATCTATCGCTTCGAGAGTTTTGGTGTATTGTTTATTGAAATAAAGTATTGTTGCATATTGTGCATAATCTTTTGGAGTTGGATTTACCAAAGCGAGATATTTTTCGTATGATTCCATTGCTTGTGGATAAAATCCTTTTCTGTAGCTCATCTCGCCCAGAGTAGATAAACCAATAGCGTATTGCGGATCAACTTCAATTGCTTTGCGCAGGTAATCGAAAGCGAGTTGAGTTCTTGTAGTTTCATAAAGATCCGCGAGTTTCAGTAATGCAGCTTTTGAATTCGGATCAAAATAGATAGCATTTTCATATCTCACGGCAGCTTCTCCGTTATTTTTCTGTGCAATAAATTTATCGGCTTCCAGAATATAAGGCAATGCGCTTTTTTTATCAGCTTTTTTTGCTTTTGCAAGGTACGCTTTAGTTTGTAAGTCATTGTTATTAAGCTGATATGCTTCTGCTATTGCAGTGAATATACCTGCATCCTTTTTGTACTGTTTCAGTTTCGATACAGTTTTAAGCATACCATCGGCTCCTTTTGGATCGTTTGCCATTTTAATGGTGGCAAGACCTATTGTATTGTAAGCATTTGTAGCGTCTAACTGTAAACCTTTCTCAAAATAATACTTTGCTGAATCCATTTTATTTTGTTTAAAATAAATCTGCCCCAGATAGTAACTGTCCATAGCATCAACGTTACCAGCGAGGAAGTGGGTTTTTGCGGTTGCATATTCTCCGGCACCATAATAATCAATTGCCATCTTGTTAGCTGCAGAAACAATCGTTACCGCACTTACAAACAAGGCTAAAAACATACCTTTTTTCATTTTTATCAATCTTTTAAAAGTTTATATTTATTCTTTATATTATTCGTTCAAAAATTATGCCTGAAATCTAAATACTATCTGTTTAGTTCAATCGGTTATGTGCACGGTGCTGATTGGCATAGTTGATGGTAGTAAACCAGACCGTTTGATTATACGTTGTCCTTTGTCGCTCGAAACAAATCTGGAAAAGCCCTTTGGAAGTTCGCCTCTCGGGTCATTAACGATAAAATAAATGTCGCGAACAAATGGATATTCGTGTGTGTAAATATAATACTGATAAGGCTGAACACTATTATATCGGTCTGCTAAGTCTTCTCTTGAAACCCGCATAACCTGTATTTTTTTTGTAAAATCTATTGCAGTGGTATCAGCATCATCGCTAATGAGGTTTACTCCGATAAATCCGAGAGCACCCGGTGATTTTGAAACATAATCAACGACTTCTTCGTTCAGCTCAAGGGCACTCAGATTTTGTGAAATCGGTTTATCGCGGCAAATTGAGTCTATTGCATATCTTACTGTGCTTGACTTTGCGTTATCAAACACGACTTGTATCTTTCCTAATTTTGATCCCGGAAATATCTCCTTCCACTGTGTATATTCTCCGGTTAATATCTTTTTCACGTTATCTGCACTGATAATTGAATCCGGATTTTGGGGATGAATTATCAGAGCTATTCCATCAATAGCTATGCGTACATTTTTTGGTTGAAATTTCTTATCGAGAAAATAATTCATTTCACCTTCGGAAAGTTTTCGGGCTGTTACAATCAGTCTTACACTGTCTTTTTTCAATAATTCGATTGCTTCTGTTTCTGTTGTGAAAATTGGTTCAATTTTAGCAGGATATAATCCTTCAAAAACATCTATTTCATTTTGTATTACTTTCTGCATAGTCTGATCAACAGCTATTTTAATATAACCGCTGGTCATGGTATTTTCATTTTTGTCTTTCTTGGCTTTAACACAAGAACTTATTAAGAAAATGCTGAATATTGCTACAATAATTAAACTAAGATTTCTCATTTTCAGATAATTATATATGTTTAAAACAATTCTCACATGCGACATGTTTTGACAAGTCAGAAAATTATAAAAAAATAACGATGACCTTTATGTATGTTTTTCAACGATTGTTCACCGGCTAAGTCTGAACAAAAATAAAAACAATTATATCAAACTAATTAACAAAAACAAAATTTAATCTGAACCTGTATTTACAAGCCGGATTAAATTTTGTCTTTACTTTATGATACTGCTATTACTGTAACCTGAATGATACAGGAAGATAATACTTAACCTTAACGGCATTACCACCTTGTCTACCAGGTATCCATTTAGGCATGGATCTAATAACCCTTACAGCTTCTTTGTCGAGACTGGCATCAACACTTCGTTCTACTCTCACATCTTGAATAGATCCGTCTTTGCCAACAACAAATGAGCAGGTTACTTTACCCTGAATACTGTTTTCCTGTGCTATTGTAGGATAACTGATATTGTTATTCAGGTATTCCATCAGAGCTGCATCACCCCCGGGGAACGAAGGTGGTTGTTCCACTACTTCGAATACTTTTTCGGGTTCTTCCTCAGCTACGATTACTTTATGTTCCTGAAGTGTGGCAATATCAACACCGGTTTCTTCATTGGTACCTTTCACATCTGCTACTGAAATCGCAACTTTGGATTCGGTTATTTCTTCCTGAGATTTTACCTCATTCTCTTCTCTAACTTCTTCGTCTTTTTTGATTATAGGAGCAGTAAATTTCAAACTACTTTTCAACTCAGGGGGAGGAGGAGCTTTAAATGCTTTTTCAATATTTTCTTTAGGTACAACAGCCTTTTTCATACTGATATTCGACATTTGAGCGACTTCTGTCATTGATTCTTTTTTTCTGTTCTGATTAATCATATTAATCAGACTAGCAGAGGTGAAGATCAATACAGCCACAATAGCAACTCCAAGAAACGAAAGTAAATGTCGTTTTGGGGAACTCTTACGGAGGGTATAAGCTCCGTAGTCTTGATTTTTTCCCTCAAAAATCAAATCGATCCATTCCTGAGAAGTTAAATTAACATCTTTTGCCATTTTTCATTTATTAAATGATAATTAATTAATTCTGAGGAGCAACTTCATACTGAACGTTCGAATTCTTCAGTATTGTTTTATCATTAGGCTCCAGCTCGGTAATTGCATATTTACCGACATTACATATAAGCATTTCGTCAAGTGCTGAGATCATGTCGTTGTATGTAGAATTATCAAGTGGTTTGATAACTACAACCGGTGTTCCGGGACTACTTTTCAGTTTTGATAATTGCTTTTCATATTCTTCCTTAGAAACTTGTAATTTCAACTTTTTTTCTTTCAGTTCGTTAACTTTAGTAACTACTGCAATGTTTTTTGACAAAAGAATTTTTCTTAATCCCTCGGGAGAAAAATCCGTTTGCTTTAAAAAGTTGGGTTTTACAAGATCAGGAATACCCATAAAATAATATACCTTATGATCTTTGGATAAATAAAGAGTAACAGCTTCCGAAGCTTTCGCTTCACTCTTGTCCTTATCATCTATCTTATCCTTTGTAGGCATACCTATTTCCATTGTCTGCGGTTTACTCATACTTGTGGCGAGCATAAAGAAGGTAAGTAACAACATGATCATATCCACCATGGGGGTGAAATCGATACGTGTACTCAATTTCTTCATGTGACCAGCTTTTTTCTTACCGCCACTATCTTTCTCTTGAATTTCTGCTGACATATTCTTATTTTTTTACTTCAAAACTTAATTCATTATTACGAAATGAAGTTTATTGATTTTTTACTTTGGTTTAGCTGTACTAACTTCACGCAATGAAGTAATAAGATTGTACCTGTTTTCTCGTAAATCCTGAAGAGAACCCATTACTGCTTTAATTTTCTTATAAGGAGTTGACTGGTCGGCCTTGATGGCGATAACCATATCTTTTCCTTTTACTTCGCGTGCTGCTTTCACCCAAGCCTGAAATTGGTTGTCAGTACTGTCTGTAGGAACTCCGAAGTTAGGTAATGCTGCTTTTTGTTTTTCTCCGGGTATTGCCATGAATTCTTTAAATTGTTCCATGGGGACACCAAATGAAGTTCCAATACTAAAATCTTTCTTTTCTTTATCAGTCAGATTGATTTGATATTCAGCAGCCACTTGCTCAAGAATAGTCATTCTGTCATCGGGATTATCGATATCCAGAAACACTCTTCCATCGGGTGAAATTAATACAGAGAAAATATTTTTCTCAGGAATACTAATTTCCGAGACAGATCCGGGTGTACTAACTTTTACCGGGTCGGGCTTCAAGAAAGTGGATGTCAGCATGAAAAACGTCAAGAGCAAAATCATAACATCACTCATCGGGGTCATGTCGATCCATGTACTTTTTCTTGCTATTTTTATTTTCGGCATTGTTCTTTCGTTTTATTAATTAAATGAATCTAATTATAATATCGGCAATTAAGTATAAATTGAACTTATGCTTAACTACTACGCATAGGCTATTCCGATTCAAATATTAATGTTTCGACTGGAAAACACCTACAATTGAAAATCCGATTTCGTCGATTGCGTAAGAGATATTATCAATTTTAGCAGTAAAGAAGTTATAGGAAATAACAGCCAAAGCACCGGTCAAGATACCGAAAGCTGTATTAACCAAAGCTTCAGAAATACCAACAGAAAGAGCAGCTGAGTCTGTTCCACCTTCACCAGCCAAAGCGGAGAATGAACGGATCATACCGAGTACAGTTCCGAACAAACCGGTAAGAGTACCAAGTGCTGTAAATGTAGCAATTACAGGAAGATTCTGGTTCATGGTAGGCATTTCAAGCGCTGTAGCTTCTTCGATAGTTTTATTGATGGTAGCTACTTTTTGTTCTTTACTGAGTTCGGGTGCGCTTTTTGACATTAATTTATAAGTATCCAGACCAGCACTAACAACTGCAGCTACAGAGCCTTTTTGTTTTGCACAAAGTTCTTTAGCAGCGTCGATGTCTTCAAGTTCGAGTTTTTCCTTTACGTTAGCAACGAATTTTGTCAAGTCAGCTTTACCACGACATCTGTTGATTGCTATCCAACGTTCAACACTTAATACAATTACTGAAAGTAACCATGTTAAAAGAATAGGTACTACAAATCCTCCTTTATAAATGGTACCTAACATGTTACCTTGAACAGGATTGTTTTTTGGGTTGTTGTCAATAAAGTTGCTAGGAGCACCAAATACAAATAAGTAAATAATTACTCCTAAAATAAAGCAAAGGAGAATCACCAATGCTGCTGATAATCCCTTTGATTGTTTCTTTTTAGTTGCAGTTTGTTTTGCCATAATGATTTAAAAATTGTGTGACCTTAGTATTACTAATTCCACGGGTTTAAAATTAAATTTGATTTATTATTAATTGAAATTTTTCTGAATTATTAAACTTAACTATTTTCTTGTAAACGATATAATTAACAGAATTATTACATCATATTACCGCATATTATCCGACAAAAATAATATATTTTGCGGAATAATAACAACAATCACGAAGATTTTTTGCACATTTTAATTTCAATAATTATTGATCTGGTCTTTCATAAAAAGAGAAAAGGGTGCAAATTTAGAATATTCATCCATATGATTGAGTTAATTTGGATATTTAATCCTCAATTTAGCATAAATATTTTCAAGTTGACTTATTAAACGTCATAATTGTAATCACAAATTAACTAAATCTGTAGTATATCAAGCTATTTTTTGTAACTTTGCAAACTCTTAGAACAAACACAGGACAAACTTCGCATGTAATTTATTATCAATTTATTATGGAATACAAATTCAGAGAAATAGAGCAAAAATGGCAACAATACTGGGTTAAAAACAAAACATATAAAACAGGAATCGAACATTCGAAACCAAAATTCTATGTATTAGATATGTTCCCCTATCCTTCGGGAGCCGGATTGCATGTCGGACATCCGCTTGGCTATATTGCTTCTGACATTTACAGCCGATATAAAAGATTAAAGGGTTACAATGTGCTTCATCCGATGGGTTACGATGCTTACGGACTTCCTGCAGAGCAATACGCTATACAGACCGGTCAACATCCGGCAGTAACCACCCAGAAAAACATTGCACGCTACCGTGAACAACTTGACAAAATCGGATTTTGCTACGACTGGGACCGCGAAGTCAGAACATGTGAACCGGACTATTACAAATGGACTCAATGGGCATTTATCCAAATGTTCAACCATTATTACGACACCGATTTACAAAAGGCATTACCAATCGGTGAATTAGTAAATAAATTTAAGTGTAACGGCACCAGCAATGTAAATGCCTCATGCACCGAAGAACTGGTTTTTACAGCTGAAGAATGGAAATTGTATTCTGAAATTGAACAGCAAAAAGTACTGATGAATTATCGCATTGCTTATCTTGCTGACCTCTCCGTAAACTGGTGCCCGCAGTTAGGAACCGTTCTTGCAAACGATGAAGTGGTTGAAGGTCTTTCGATTCGCGGAGGCTATCCGGTAGAACAACGGGTAATGCGTCAGTGGAGTCTGCGAGTATCCGCTTACGCGCAGCGTCTGCTCGAAGGGCTTGACAGCCTTGAGTGGACTGATTCGCTGAAAGAAACGCAGAAAAACTGGATTGGACGTTCGGAGGGTGCCGAAATGACCTTTCAACTGGCAGACAAAGACTTTGCATTTAATATTTTCACAACACGTGCAGATACCATTTTTGGCGTAACATTTATGGTTCTGGCTCCCGAAAGTGATCTGGTCAGAATCTGCACTACCGATGAATATGCCGAAGAAGTCAACAATTATATAACAGCTACAAAAAAAAGAACCGAACGCGAACGTATAGCCGACCGCCGTGTAACGGGAGTTTTCACAGGTTCTTATGCCATTAATCCCGTTGCTGGGACAAAAATACCGATTTGGGTAAGTGATTATGTTCTTGCCGGATACGGTACTGGCGCTATCATGGCTGTTCCTGCACACGATAGTCGAGACTATGCATTTGCTAAAAATTTCAATCTGCCAATAATTCCGCTCATAGAAGGAGCTGATGTAAGCCAGGAAAGCTTTGATGCCAAGGAAGGCATTCTGACAAATTCGGGTTTCCTGAACGGACTGACTGTAAAGGAGGCAATCGCAAAAACAAAAGAATACATTACAGAAAAAGGAATTGGTTACGTAAAGGTTAATTACCGGTTGCGTGATGCTATCTTTAGTCGTCAGCGCTATTGGGGCGAACCATTTCCGGTGTACTATAAGGAAGGTATGCCTTACATGCTCGACGAAAGCAAATTGCCACTTGAACTTCCTGAAGTTGACAAATTTCTTCCGACCGAAACAGGCGAACCACCACTTGGTCGTGCTAAAAACTGGAATACCGGCGAGGGTTATCCTTTGGAATTGAATACCATGCCGGGATTTGCCGGATCATCAGCTTATTATTTAAGGTATATGGATCCGAAAAACGACAAAGCGCTTGTAAGCAAAGAAGCCTGCGAGTACTGGCAAAATGTGGATCTATACATCGGAGGAACCGAGCATGCCACCGGACACCTAATCTACAGCCGTTTCTGGAATAAGTTCCTGTACGATTTGGGACTAATTACAAAAGATGAGCCTTTCAAAAAACTGATTAATCAGGGAATGATCCAGGGACGAAGTAACTTTGTTTACCGCATTCAGGGAACCAGTACGTTTGTTTCTTTGAATTTGAAAGACCAATACGACACAACCGCTATTCACGTAGACGTCAATATTGTTTCAAATGACATACTGGATATCGAAAAATTTAAGTCATGGAATCCCGAGTACAAAACTGCAGAATTTATCCTCGAAGACGGCAAATACATTTGCGGCTGGGCTGTGGAAAAAATGTCTAAATCCATGTTTAACGTTGTAAATCCTGATGATATTGTTGAACGTTACGGCGCTGACACGTTGCGGCTTTATGAAATGTTCCTTGGACCGCTCGAACAGTCGAAACCCTGGGACACAAATGGCATTGACGGAGTTCATCGCTTTCTGAAAAGACTTTGGGGGTTAATGTTCAGAGATGAAAAATTTTCGGTCAGTGACGAGAATGCAACCGCAGAGGAACTGAAAATACTTCATAAAACCATAAAAAAAATCGGTGGTGACATTGAAACGTTCTCATACAACACTTCAGTTTCGGCATTTATGATTTGTGTCAATGAACTGTACTCCATGCAGTGCAACAAAAAAGCGATACTTGAACCTTTATGTATTATTCTTGCTCCATTTGCTCCGCATGTTGCCGAAGAAATTTATCATCTGCTGGGTAATTCCGGAACCGTTTGCGATGCAGAATGGCCGCATTATAATGAAGAATTTCTGAAAGAAAATTCGGTAAAATATCCGGTTTCATTCAACGGGAAAGTACGCTTCACGCTGGAACTTCCATCAGACATGAATAAGAATGATGTGGAAAAATCAGCATTAACCTGCGAACAAACACAAAAATACCTGGAAGGCAAAGCACCCAAAAAAGTAATTGTTGTACCGGGGAAAATTATTAATTTTGTTATTTAGCCAGTTTATATTCCTTTTTTCCTGTGAATAAAAAAATTATTTCAGGACGGGGAAATTGTTTAATCTATCAATTACGGATACGAATAATCAGCAAATTTATAAATTGTGTAATTAATAATACATTCAAAATACATTAATTAATAACAGACGACTGGAGGTTTTATGGAGACAAAAGGGTATCTCAAGTCTTTCTATTGGAAAGATTATACAATGATTTTGGGAGGATTAATTCTATATGCACTGGGTTTGACAGGTTTTTTATTACCAAATAAAATTGTAACCGGAGGTTTGGCTGGTGTTACTGTACTCATCAAATCGGCCACTGATATTCCGCTTTGGTTATCCTATGTATCTATTAATGGTGTTCTACTCATCATCGCGCTAAAAATTGTCGGTAAGAATTTTGTAATTAAAACAGTTATCAGCGTGGTGTTGCTTACTTTTTTGCTCAGATACGGCGAGATGTACATTACGAAACCTATAATCCAGGCAGATGCGCTATTGTCATCCATGATTGGTGCTATGTTGTGCGGCGCCGGACTGGGAATGGTCTATTCTGTAAACGGAAGTACGGGAGGTACCGACATTATTGGTGCTGTTGTCACCAAATATCGCCATGTAAGTATGGGACGTGTACTGTTACTAGTAGATGTATTGATTGTGGCTTCGTCGTTTTTCCTTTTCAAAAGTCTGGAGAAAATAGCCATCGGTTTAATTGTGATGGCTGTGATGTATTATGCAGTAGATTTAGTAATCAGTGGTATGCGACAATCCGTGCAGTTTTTCATTTTCACTTCCAAATACGAGGAGGTAGCTAATCACATCAACTCTGAGATTAAGCGCGGATGTACAATAATCGACGGAATGGGCTGGTATTCGAAGAAATCGCAAAAAATTATTGTCGTTCTGGCACGAAAAACAGAATCGACCTCGATTTTCCGACTTGTAAAAAGCATCGACCAGAATGCTTTTGTCACACAGGCGAATGTAGTCGGTGTTTACGGTAAAGGTTTTGATGTCCTGAAATAGTCAATTCAAATAATTGTGATAATAAAAAATCCCGCATGACGAGTTCATACGGGATATTTTATTGATGTATCGGATTATACTATTGGTCAATACTCTTCACAATTCTTGCTTTCACACCATCTTTAGTTTCATTAAGTTCCATCAAAATGGTATCTCCTTCAGCTACTTCGCCAGAAAGTACCACATCTGCCAATTCATCTTCCAGATAACGTTGAATGGCACGTTTAAGCGGACGTGCACCGAATTGTACATCGTATCCTTTTTCGGCAATGAAATCTTTGGCTTCCGGAGAGAGTTCGAGCTTATACCCCAGGTCTGTCACCCGTTTGAATAACCCCTTCAGCTCCAGGTCGATTATCGATTTTATACTATCCCTGCTAAGCTGATCGAACATAACCACATCATCGATACGGTTCAAGAATTCAGGTGCAAAAGTTTTATTCAGAGCTTTTTGGATTACACCCCGTGAGAATTCCGCATCAACCACAGAATCTTCTGCGGTATTAAATCCCACTCCCTTACCAAAATCCTTCAACTGACGGGTTCCTATGTTGGAAGTCATTATTATAATCGTATTTTTAAAATCAATCCGTCGTCCCAGACTATCGGTCAAACGCCCTTCGTCCATCACCTGTAAAAGGATATTAAACACATCCGGATGAGCTTTTTCGATCTCGTCGAGCAATACGATTGAATACGGTTTGCGACGAACCTTTTCGGTCAGTTGTCCTCCCTCTTCATAGCCCACATATCCCGGAGGCGCTCCGATTAATCTGGAAACGCTGAATTTTTCCATATATTCACTCATATCCACACGAATAAGGGCATCAGGGCTATCGAACATAAATTCAGCCAAAACGCGCGCTAAATGTGTTTTTCCTACCCCTGTAGGGCCTAAGAACAAGAACGAACCAATCGGCTTGCTTGGATCTTTCAGTCCAATGCGGTTTCGCTGTATGGCTTTCGTGATTTTATCAACGGCATCACTCTGTCCAATTACACGGCTTTTCAGAACATCCTTCATCTGACGGAGTTTCAGACCTTCGGCCTGGGCAATTCGTTGTACTGGAATGCCCGACATCATTGCTACCACTTCGGCAACCTTCTCTTCATCCACAATCTCTGGATGTTGCTGTGATTCCTGTTCCCAGCGTTTAATAGCATCTTCGAGCTGATACTGACATTGTTTTTCTTTATCGCGAATGGGAACTGCCTCTTCGTATTTCTGTTCGGCAATGACCCTGTTTTTTTGATTCTTCAGTTCTTCAATTTGTTTTTCCAGCTGTTCAATTTCTGCAGGAACAGACACAGTAGCAATATGTACCCTTGAACCTGCCTCATCCAATGCATCGATAGCCTTATCGGGGAAGCAGCGATCAGTTATATAGCGGTCTGTCAGGCGGACACATGCTTTTATTGCTTCAGGAGTATAGCGCACATTGTGATGATATTCGTATCTGTCCTGAATATTTTGTAGTATGGTCAGCGTTTCATCCGGTGTGGTAGGATCGACCATCACTTTTTGGAATCTGCGTTCGAGCGCTCCGTCTTTTTCAATGCTTTGTCTGTATTCGTCAAGAGTGGTTGCCCCAACGCATTGGATTTCGCCTCTGGCAAGAGCAGGCTTCAGCATATTGGCAGCATCGAGCGAACCCGGTGCGCCTCCGGCACCAACTATGGTGTGAATTTCGTCAATAAATAGTATGATATTCGGGTTTTTCTGCAACTCGTTGAGAATGGCTTTAATACGTTCTTCGAACTGTCCGCGGTATTTAGTACCAGCAACAATGGATGCCATATCCAGGGCAACCACCCGTTTATCAAACAGTACCCTCGACACTTTATGCTGAGTAATCCGCAAAGCAAGCCCTTCAACAATGGCCGATTTTCCAACCCCCGGATCACCAATGAGAACAGGATTGTTCTTTTTTCTCCGGCTCAAAATCTGCGCAAGCCGTTCTATTTCCCGCTCGCGTCCTACAATAGGATCCAGGCGGTTTTCCATGGCTGCTTTCGTAATATCCGATCCAAAGGTATCCAGTGCTGGGGTCTCGCTTTGTTTTGCTCCGGGCTGTTTCGATTTGGATTTTTTGTGGAACTGATCTTCATCTTCATCCTCGTCATCGGATGCCTGATTATTTTTTGGCTGATCGGTTGTCGGTTCTACAGGTTTTAAGTAAGCCTGCAAACTCTCATAAGTTAATTTCTCGGAATTCAGCACATCGACTGCAAGATTATTTTTATCCTTCAAAATAGCCAGAAGCAGATGTTCTGTATCTGCTGAAGAAGCAGAAAGCGAACGGGCTTCCAGTTCCATGATTTTTTTAATTTTTTCTGTACTTTTAAGCAGGGGGATTTCACCACCGGTAGGTTCCATATCGGTACGCACCAGCGATTCTATTTTTTGCTTTACATTATTGATATCTACATTCATACTCACCAGCAGGTCTAAAGCACGGTTGTTACCTACCCGTATTAGAGCTAAAAGCAGGTGTTCGGGACCTACATAGGCGTTTCCGAGTCGTTCAGCTTCCTGTACGCTGTATATGAAGACATTATTTAATTGTTCGGTGTAGTTCACTGACATATTTATGTTTTATAATAAAATAATTTGTTCTGATAATGTAACATGATGCCACAAATTTATGAAATTAGGAGCATTTAATTTTATATACTTCAAAAATTATACCTAAATAAATTTAATATGATTATCCGCAAAGTGTCCTATTGTAAATTTTAGATTTAAAATCTGGAGCAT
>DAONDU010000007.1:0-27405 GCA_035402725.1 Paludibacteraceae bacterium
GGAAACAATGTAGCATGTATGTCTCTTTTCTTAAGTTCTTCGCGGATTACCGGATCATCGTTCCAGAAGATAAAGGCATCTTTTTCAGTCTGATTTTGTATTATTCTGAATTTTGAATCAACATAATTCTGGAATTCATAATTGTATCTATCCAGGTGGTCGGGTGTGATATTGAGAAGTATGGCAACATCGGCCTTGAATTCGGTCATCCCGTCGAGTTGAAAACTGCTGAGTTCCAATACGTAATAATCATAACTGTTTTCAGCTACCTGCAGTGCCAGACTATTTCCCACATTGCCTGCCAGACCAACGTTCAATCCGCTGTTTTTCAGAATATGATAAATCAGCATGGTAGTAGTGGTCTTGCCGTTACTACCGGTGATGCATATCATTTTTGCATCGGTATATCTACCAGCAAATTCAATTTCTGAAATAATCGGAGTATGCTGAGCTTTCAGTTTCTGAATGATAGGAGCTTTATCAGGTATTCCGGGGCTTTTTATTACTTCATCGGCTTGCAGAATCAACTCTTCAGTATGCTTTTTTTCCTCCCATTTAATTTCATGATCATCAAGCAACTTCTTGTATTCCGGTTTTATCTCACCCATATCCGAAACAAAAACATCATATCCCTGTTTTTTCCCCAACACAGCTGCGCCAGCACCGCTTTCACCTGCTCCGAGTACGATTAACTTTTTCATTTAATATTCAGTATAATTATCTTATTTTCAGTGTGATGATGCTTATTGCAGCCAGTATGATGCCAATAATCCAGAACCGTACCACCAGTTTCGATTCATGAACCGGATTCCACGGTTTGCTGATAATTGCCGCGATGCCTGATTTCCCCCCCCTCTGAAAATGATGATGAAGCGGAGTCATCAGGAATACCCGTTTACCTTCTCCAAAACGTTTTTTTGTATATTTGAAATAAAACCGTTGAACAATTACAGAAATACTCTCCACGAAAAATAGTCCGCACAGAATTGGGATTAACAACTCTTTATGGATTGCGATAGAAAAAGTAGCAATAATTCCACCGAGAGTCAGACTTCCGGTATCGCCCATAAACACTTGCGCAGGATACGAATTGTACCATAAGAATCCAACTGTGGCACCAATAAGCGAACCGGCAAAAATCAGCAATTCACCTGTACCCGGTATATACATGATATTCAGATAGCCTGCATAGTTCACATTACCCGATACATAAGCCAAAATGCCGAGTGTTACTCCAATTATAGCCGAAGAGCCAGTGGCAAGCCCATCCATGCCATCGGTGAGATTGGCGCTGTTGGAAACCGCAGTAACAATAAAAATGGCCATCAATACAAAAAATATCCAACCATATTTCTGTGCATTATCACCGCCCCATTTAAAGGCATCGGCATAATCAAGATTATTGTTTTTCATGAATGGAATAGTTGTTTTGGTGGATTTTACATCCTGCGAGGCATATCGTACATCTTCTACGCGGGCGCTTTTCCCTTTTATTTCAGCGTTTTCACGAATAACGGCATCAGGACTCAGATAAAGTGTGAGTCCCACAATGAGACCAAGCCCAACCTGCCCAACTATTTTGTAATTTCCTTTAAGCCCTTCCTTGTTTTTGTATTTTATCTTCAGAAAGTCATCGAGAAATCCAATAGCTCCCATCCACACGCAGGTAATTATCATTAAAAGTGTGTAGATATTTGTAAGATCAGCCAATAATAAAGTTGGTATTAATATGGATATGATAATAATGATACCTCCCATTGTTGGAGTCCCTTTCTTTTGTAACTGGTCTTCCATACCCAGATCACGAATTGTTTCTCCAATCTGAAGTTTTTGTAATTTGTCAATAATTTTTCGACCAATCATGGTCGATAAAAGCAAAGCCATAATAAAAGCCAGACCTGTGCGAAATGATATAGACAGAAACATTCCCGAACCGGGTATGTCGTAGTATTTGTCTAAGTAATGGATTAAGTGATACAGCATAAGCTTAAATTTAATTATTTACAATTCATAATTAATGTCCTTATCCGGACAATAGTCTGTAATTTATCTGAAGGAGTGTGTTTTGATTATTGAAAACATTTTCTCACTTCTTCTTTGTCATCAAAATGATGTTTTACACCCTGAATGATTTGATAATCTTCGTGTCCCTTTCCGGCAACAAGAACTACATCCCCTTTTTGAGCTATTGAACAGGCAGTCTTTATAGCTTCCCTGCGGTCAACTATCGTTAGTGATCTTGATTTCTGGGAAGCATCCAGACCATCGAGCATGTCGTTAAGTATATCCTGCGGGTCTTCATTACGGGGATTATCGGAAGTAAGAATTGCTTTCCAGCTTCCATCGACAGCTTCGCGTGCCATCATGGGGCGTTTTCCTTTGTCGCGGTTACCACCGCATCCTACTACGGTAATTAATCGACCTTTACCACGCAATATTTCATTGATAGTTGATATTACATTATTCAGGGCATCGGGTGTATGTGCATAATCAACGATTGCAGCATAACCGGTGGGCGAGTACAAGGTTTCAAACCTGCCCGAAACTGGCTGAAGGGAACTTATGATGCGGAGTACTTCCATTTCGTCCTGGCCGAGCAATACAGCAGCGCCAAATACCGCCGAAAGATTATAAGCATTGAATTTGCCGATGAATGAAACATGTACTTCATGATTATTCATATCAAGCAGCATGCCGTCAAATCCGTCTTCCAGAATTTTTGTTTTAAAATCGGCCATGGTGCGTATTGAATAGCCGAACTTCTTTGCCCGGGTATTCTGAAGCATTACTGATCCGTTTTTATCATCGATGTTGGTAAGTGCAAAAGCATTTGTATCCAGATCGTCGAAGAATCGTTTTTTTGCTTTCAGGTAATTTTCAAAAGTCAGGTGATAATCGATGTGATCCCTTGTCAGATTTGTGAAAATAGCTCCATCGAACTCAAGACCCGCTATCCGTCTTTGTTCCACAGAATGTGAACTCACTTCCATGAAAGCATATTTACAACCCGCATCCACCATTTTAGCCAGTAAAGCATTTAGCTCCAGAGCATCGGGAGTAGTATGGGTAGCTTCAACGGCATCGTCATTGATATAATTGCACACGGTCGAAAGTAAGCCTGATCCATAGCCCAGTTTACGGAAAAGTTTATAAAGCAGGGTTGCAATTGTTGTTTTGCCATTGGTTCCGGTAACACCTACCAGCGTCATTTTTGATGATGGAAAGCCGTACCAGCACGTTGCAAGGTGACCGAGTGCGTCAGCACTGTTTTTAACCTGAATACAAGTTATTCTGTCGCTTAACTCAGCTGGTAATTCTTCACAAACAACAGCAACTGCACCTTTCTCAACAGCCATTTGAATAAAATTGTGACCATCTGAAGCGGTTCCCCGGGTAGCAACAAACATATTGCCTTTTTCTACCAGGCGGGAGTCGAACTGTATTCCGGTTATTTCAATATCTGAATTACCCGTAATCTGCTCGATGAATATATCTTGTAATAAATCTGCTAAATTCATGCTGATTTTTATTAAGTTGGTTGATTTATTTGAATGTTAAAGTTATGGACTGCCCTCTGTAAGCTGTTTTTCCTGGTGTAAGGCTTTGAGAAATTACTTTTCCCAATCCTGTAAAGTTTACTTTAAGTCCCAGTCGCTCACACAGATATACAGCATCTTTTGCGCCCATACCGGTCAGGTCGGGTACTGTATTGTTGTTAATGCTAAGTTCGTTTACATGAACGGTTTTACCGTCGCTTGTGGTTTTAACCCAGTCGCTTTTTTTGCCTGTGTACTTTTGGTTCAGATTGGTCATTACTGTATTTATAGCATCCAGTTTACCCGATTTTAAAACAGGTTTCTTGATATCCAGATAATTACTGTCTACAGGCATGGTTTGAACAGTGGCAACGGTGTCAATAGCCGAAATCCGTTCAGCAATGTTTTTTACCACCACACCTGCCATCAGCCCACCTGAAGGATAGCCAATTTTTGGTTCACGAATCACGACCAGGCAGGTATATTTTGGCTTGTCGAACGGAAAAAATCCGCAAAATGAAACCTGATGCGTCGTTCCACCGGATTTGTAACCCTGTGATCCTTTTGAAATCTGTGCAGTGCCCGTTTTGCCTGCTATCCGCACATAGGGAGAATGTACGGCTTTGCCGGTTCCGTATTTTGGATTTTCGACTACACCCAGTAAAGCCTGACGTACATCCTTAAGCGTCGAAGGTTTGCAAATGCGTTCGTTGATGATTCGGGAAGTAAATTGTTTGATGATTTGTCCGTTTTTACTGATCGATTTTACAAACAGTGGCTCAATGTATTTACCGTTATTGGCTATTGCGTTGTAAAATGCAACGGTATATATTGGAGGTATTTGAACTTCGTAACCGATGGACATCCATGGCAGGGTGCTTAGTGACCAGTAACTTGACTTGTCGTTTGGATGACGTATGTTTGGCGCGGCTGTACCCGGAATGTATAAATTGAATGGTTCGTTCAGTTTCATCTTATACAGCTTGTTGACAAATGCAGCCGGATTGTTGCCGTAAGCATTTACTATTGTTCTTGAGATACCTATATTGGATGAAGCATTCAGCGATTGTTCAAGTGTAATGTCATGATAACCACCTTTTTTTGCGTTGTGATCTTTCATAATTGCTCTTCCGAAAGCGTAAATACCATTTCCGGTTGCAATTACATCGCTGAGTTTTGCTTTACCGTCGTCCAGTACAGCCATTAGCGATACGGTTTTAAATGTTGAACCCGGTTCAACCTTATCTGACACAGCTCCATTCTTGTTTTCTGTATAACTTCCGTCAGCGTTCCGTTGCATATTCACTATGGCCTTGATTTCTCCTGTTGATACTTCCATCAGAATGGCATAACCTGTCTGAGCTTCAATTTCTTTCAGTTTATCAATCAGGGCTTTTTCGGCAATATCCTGCATATCCACATCGATTGTGGTGGTGATATCCATGCCGTCAACCGGGGAAACCTGAACAACTTCTTCCCAGCGGTTTGCTACTTTTTGTCTTGACGAAACACCCGGAGAGCCTCTGAGTATTGAATCGAAACTAAGCTCCAGACCGTTTTTCCCGCCTTTTGTTTCATCGGCATAAATATCGCCGATGGTGCGCGAAGCCAGCGTGGTAAAAGGTTTTACACGGCGGAACATTTCTTTTGTCAGCAATCCGCTTTTATTCTTGCCCAGTCTGAAAAGCGGAAATTTCTTTATATCTTTCAGTTGAGCATAAGTTATTTTTCCTTTATAGAAAGCATATTCACCTTTTCCTTTCCGGTAAGCTGATTTAATATCCCGCTTGTATTCAGCCTGAGTTTTGTCTTTGAAGTAATCGGCCAGGCAAAGCGAAAGAGAGTCGATATTTTCTTTGAATAATTTCCCATCTTTTTCCTTCAATGCAGGCACACGGAGGTCCATGAAGACGTAATAAGTAGGTATAGAACTTGCCATCAGTCTGCCATCGGACGAGTAGATGTTTCCCCGGTTCGGCTGCACGATGATGTCCGTTTTTTTATTTTTAGTTCCTAAAGCCAGCCATTCTTTGCGTTCCACTGTCTGAATCACTACAATATTATATATAACGAGCAGCATCAGTAAAATTATAAAAATGTAAACTGCTGCAAATCTGCTTATTATATTCCTTCCGGGATCAGACATTGTTGATGTTGAATTAGTTAATTATGTATTCTTCAACGATAGTTGTGTCGTTTTCAATTTTCTTTGTAGCTTCCTGTTCCTCTTTTTTTTGTAAGAGCAACTCCTGATCTTTTTCCGGGTCCGGTTCAGTGATAATCACTGGCGCATAAGGGCTTTCCTTCAGGTTTAATCCTTTTTCATTGATAAAATTCATCACATAGGTACGGCGGCTGAGCGTTGTGAGCTGTGCCGATATGGTTAGCGATTCGTATTTAATATCTTTCAGTTGCTGTTTCAGCTTCACTTCGCGTGAAACCTGTGTTTCACAATAAAAACGATTATCAATGTATATAAAAGCCAGAAATGCTACCAGTATAAAAAGTGCATAATGTTTTTGTATGAACTTCTTTTTCAGAATATTTCCATTCAGAATATCTCTGAGTGTACTCGATTTGATATCCGAAAAGTCTTCACTGCCCTTGATTGTATCTGATATTTTCTTTAGCCAGTTCATATTATTGTTTTTCAGCTATTCTGAGTTTTGCACTTCTTGCGCGTGGATTTTGGGCAATTTCTTCGTCCGATGCCACAATTACTTTGTTATTTACAGCCTTCAGAGGCGAAAGCACATTCCCATAAAAATCTTTTTGAAGTTCTCCTTCAAAATTACCGCTGCGTATAAAGTTTTTCACCAGCCTGTCTTCCAGCGAATGATAGGTGAGTACGACCAGTCTTCCGCCCGGATTGAGTAATTCAACGCTCTGATTCAGCAATTCCTGAAGTACCTTCATTTCTTTGTTTACTTCGATGCGCAATGCCTGAAAGACGCGTGCCATATCTTTTTTCTCCTTTTCCCTGAAGAAGAATGGTTTCAGTATCTCGACAAATTCCTGAATTTGTGTGATGGGTGCCTGTGCGCGTGCTTTTACGACGGTCGCCGCTATTTTTCTTGAATTGCGTAACTCTCCGTACAGATAAAATACATTTGCGAGCTTGTCTTCCTCGTAAGTATTTAAAATAGTGGCGGCAGTTATTGGTGAAAGTTTGTTCATCCGCATATCCAGTTTCCCGTCATAACGGAATGAGAACCCACGATCTGATTCGTCGAAATGATGAAATGATACGCCAAGATCTGCCAGAATGCCGTCCACATGCTCTATCTGATGGTATTTCAAAAAATTTGTCAGATAACGAAAATTACTTTTCACAAAAATAAACCGCTGATCATCAATGATATTCTTCATTACATCCTCGTCCTGATCAAAGCCGATCAGTTTTCCTTTTTTGCTCAGACGCGACAGAATCTCTCCGGAATGTCCGCCACCTCCGAAAGTAACATCCACATAAATGCCATCCGGGTTAATGTTCAGTCCATCAATCGTCTCGGTAAGCAGAGCGGGTATGTGATATGGATTTTCCGGCATTTATTCAGCTTTTTTAGTCATTTTATCTTTCAGTCGGGATGCAAATTCTGCCGGTGAACGTTTTGCCTGTTCGAACCTGGATTTCCCCCAAACAGTAAACCGGTCCATCGATCCGACAAATAGCACTTCATTATTTTCAATACCAATTAGTTGCAGGTATTTCTTTGTAATAAGTACTCTTCCCTGCGAATCGATATCGAGCCATTCGGCGTCCGATACAAACTGCATTAACAGCATCTGGTCTTCAGCATTCCAGTCATCCAGTCTGGATTTAAAATCGTCAACTTTTTTATTCCAGATAGATTCCGGATAAAGTATCAGGCAGTCATTGTCCGGATCCTTTCGCATTACCAGCTTTTCACGCTCACCTTCAGACAGAAGTTTGCGATAACAGGAAGGAATGAAGATTCTTCCCTTTACATCGGCTTTTGCGTCATATTTGCCAATAAATGTTGACATGTTTTTTTTGAGTATATGTTTGGATGGTAAAAGTATGAAATTTTTTCCTAATACTCCACATTTCCCCACAAAATATTTATCAACAAGTTATGAACCGATTTGTCCTGTTTTCTGAACAATTTATCAACAATGTTTCCCGGGAAAGAGAATTAATTTAATTTAGATAAAACTAAGGAAATCAGATAAATATAACATTGATGGTGTGAAGATATATGAAAGTGGAGTGATAGTGGGGGGATGTGTTTGTATTCTTCATGGTATGCCACCGACCTGCAATTGATATTTCGCGTGCAAATTACTAATCGATTTGTTTGACCGGAGCTGATAAATTTCAGAATGAAGGTTTTTTTTATACTTTTGTGAGTTTGAAACGAAAAAAGTAAACAAATATGGAAAGCATAAAACCGATGCGATTGTCTGTGGAAGATATTATTCGCGAGAAAGCTCCGAATAAAAAATTTCCTGCGTTCGTGGTTAATTACCTCAAAAAGATTGTTCATCAGGATGAATTGAACCGCTTCTTCATGTCTGTTCCGGATAAAAAAAATCTGGAGTTTATCGAAGCTGCCATTTATGAACATCTGAATGCCGGTGCCGACTTTGAGGGCGTGGAAAACTTGCCGCCAAAGGATGGACGTTATATCTTTGTAAGCAATCATCCGCTCGGCGGTCTCGACGGTGTTACGCTAGGTTTGATGCTGGGACGCAAATACGACGGGAAAGTCAAATTTTTTGCCAACGATATCCTGATGTTTCTGGAACCGCTGAAAGAAATGTTTTTACCGGTCAATAAAGTGGGCGCAGGGTCGGCGAACAGCCGGGTGAATGCAAGGGTTGTGGATGAATTTTTCAGCTCCGACTTTCATCTGATTACTTTTCCAGCAGGGACGTGTTCCCGCAAAATCGGCGGAAAAATACAGGATCTTCCCTGGAAAAAATCTTTTGTAACTAAGGCTGTTCAGTATCAGCGGGATGTGGTTCCTATTTATTTTGAGGGTCGTAATTCCGGCTTCTTTTACAATTTGTCAAAAATCAGAACCCGCCTTGGTTTGCCAAATATAGAAATGCTTTATCTGGTGAATGAAATGTACAAACAGCGTGGCAATCATTTTAAAGTGAAAATAGGTAAGTCGATACCATATCAAACCTTCGACAGCACGAAAACACCTGCGGAGTGGGCAGCTGTTGTCAGAGAAAAGGTGTACGAAATGAGGTGAAAAAAACTGATTAGCGCATCGAAAGTTATAAATCAAGTAATCCGTCGGGTAAACTCAGGCGGATTATTTTTTTCTCGTGGTCAATATCGGTGATGTATTCATCAACAGCGGGAATTAGTATTTCATCGTCCTCTGTTTCAATTACAAAAAGTACATTTTCAGTCGATTGGTCAATCCCGGCGATTGTTCCGATTTTCCCTTTTTCGTTGTCTGACACTTCAAAACCGATAAAATAATCTGCATCAGCTCCGGCTTCATTAATTTCATTCAGATATTCATTGGGCAGGAAGATGGTCAGCCCGGTATATTCGCGCGCCTGCTCTTCGGAGTCTATCCGTTCGAACTTGATAATTCCGGATTCATCTGTTTTCAACCGTATCTCTTCGATGTAAAACGGCACAGGTATTCCTTCCGGTTCGAGTACAACATACGGGATTTCAATGTCCTCCAGAATGGTTGTGGTACAACTGAAACTCATTTCACCTTTTAATCCGTGAGTTTTCGTGAGTCGTCCGATGGGGAATATGTCGTTTTTTTGTATCATTATTTTTAATTATAAAAAATGCGAAAGCACCAATTCATAAAAATATCAACTGAAAAAAACAGTGAACTTCTATGCGCTTAGTGCTCTCGTATCTTAATTTATTTTGCTGTCCAGAAGCATTTTTTGGGTGATACGATATCGCCTGTAGCTTTCAGCTTTGTCATGGCTTTGTCGACTTCTTTGCGGTCGAGTCCGGTGAGTTCCACTACTTTTCCTGCATTTACAGGTTCGCTTGCTTGTTTGATAGCATTTAATACTTTTTCTACTGTTTCCATTATTTAGTAATTATTTATTTGTGAAAAAATATAACGGATTTTCTTAGTTGAATGTTTAGTTCAAGAAGTTATTTCTGATTTTTTGGGCAATTTCATTCATTTCCCCGGGAGAAAGCTTGAGTTTCGGATTACCGATATTCATGTCACTTTCTTTGTTGATGGGTATCAGGTGAATATGAGTGTGAGGCACTTCCAGTCCCATAACAGCAACTCCGATGCGTTTACAATCCACCGATTTTTCAATTGCTTTTGCCACTTTCTTGGCAAACAATGTCAGACCCGTATAAGTCTCATTGTCCAGATTGAAAAGGTAGTCGTCTTCAGTTTTTTTTGGCACTACCAGGGTATGTCCCTTGCTCATCGGGTTGATGTCCAGAAAAGCATAGAAGTTTTCGTCTTCAGCTACTTTGTAGCTCGGAATCTCACCTGCAATTATTCTGCTGAAAATTGTTGCCATGATGGTTGATTTTATTTCTGGTTAGTAAATGCTTTTTTGGGGGGATTTAAGACCTATGAAAATTTCAAAATAAACAATTCAATCAGGATGATGTTTTTCTTGATTTTACAGTCCAATTTCCATTACCTCAAATTCCATTGAGCCCGAAGGAACCATGACAGTGGCTTTCTCACCAACTTTTTTGCCTAACAGTCCTTTTGCAATTGGTGTGGTAACTGATAGTTTCCCTTCTTTGAAGTTGGCTTCGCTTTCAGATACGATAAGATATGACATAACCTGACCGGATTTTGTATTTTTGATTTTTACCCTTGTCAGAATCTGAACTTCATTTGTAGAAATCTTTGTTTCGTCAATCATTCGGGCTGATCCGATAATATCTTTCAGTTGAGCAATTTTCATTTCAAGCATTCCCTGAGCTTCTTTTGCCGCATCATATTCGGCATTCTCAGATAAATCTCCTTTATCTCTGGCTTCAGCAATTTGTTTTGAAATGGCGGGACGCTGTACGTTTTCCATTTCATTAAGTTCATCGACTAGTTTTTTATAACCTTCAGCGGTCATATACGTTACTGCCATAATTAATCGTGTTAAGTTTAAGTTTTTGATAAACAAAAAAGAATTCCGACGAATAGTCGGAACTCTCAGTATGAATCAGGTTTTATTACTGCAAAGATACACGCTTTTTTCGTATTTCAATTTTTTTGTGAAAAAAGTTTTTGAAAAAAATTAATGGTATTTCCTGTTGAAAATCTCGGAGTAAATAAATGCTGCTCTGGCACTTTCTGCATTATTCAAAATGTATAAAGGATTAATTTCCTCTTCTGAAATTTCAGGTTCAGGGTTATATGTTTGTGATTTCAGATTTTTAGTTACGGTCTTCTTTGCCCGCATTTTGCTAATATCATCTACAGCATCATAAGTCTGGAAACTTCCGGTTTCAAATCCCCGGGGAATCGTTTCGCCCGATACTGCTTCCGGTACAGCCGTTCTTGCCGGAGATATAATCGTACGGGATGGTTCCGGTCGGGTAATTGTTTTTGGAGTTTGCATGGTTGTCTGTCGTTCAAACTCTTCCCACGATTTAGGCAGGTTAATTACCGGCTTTTTCTTTTCTCCGGTTTCATTGCTTTTACCTTTTTTCTTAAAAATTCCGCTTATACCGGCAAGCACAAGTAAAATAAGATAAATATAGTCACCCAGATCTTCCATATATTTTTAAATGTTTATGCAATATTACAAAAAGAATTCCGTACAACCAAATTACATAAAAAAACAATGGGTAACTTCACAGTCACCCATTGCTACATTTTAACCTAAACCTTAATTATGAAAAATTTATCTGTTTGTTTACTCTGCAAAGTTAGTACGGTTTTTTGAATTACCAAATATTACAACAATTTTTTTTCAAAAAATAATTCATTTAATTCTAAATGAATAAAAATGAGTAATTATGAACAGATTATACGTTTTGTTGAAATCACGTTGTGGGTGCAGCAGAGAGCTATTCGATAAAATAAAAAGTGTTCGAAAAGCTGCACCTCGTACAAATATCGTAACTTTGCATCTGGGAAATTTTAAAAACGATGATGCTGTTATATAAATAAATGCAGATTTACGCTGGATATGCGAATAAAAAAGATATTATACAACTATATTATTATACAAAACAAATCACCGAAAATTGGGAAATTGTGTGAGACATTTTAAAAATACTTATTTATTTATGAAAGAAAACAAAGCAGTTGGTTCGCCGGACTCTAAATCCGCGTTGAACGACAAAAAACTATTTATTGAAACTTACGGTTGTCAGATGAATGTGGCTGACAGTGAAGTGGTAGCGTCCATTATGCAGATGGACGGATTTGAACTAACAGGCCAGATTACTGAAGCAGATGCCGTTTTTGTGAATACTTGTTCGATCAGAGACAATGCCGAGCAAAAAATTATACAGCGTCTGAAGTATTTCCAGTCGCTGAGAAAGAAAAACAAAAAACTGGTAGTAGGAGTAATCGGTTGTATGGCTGAACGGGTTAAAGAAGATCTGATTGAAAATCACGGAGTAAATATTGTGGTAGGGCCGGATGCTTATCTGGATATACCCAACCTGATGGGCCATGTAATGAACGGAGAGAAAGCCATCAATGTAGAGCTTTCAAAAACCGAAACCTATCGTGATGTAATTCCTTCCCGCATCAGCAATCCGATATCAGGCTTCATCTCCATAATGCGCGGATGCAATAATTTTTGTTCCTATTGCATAGTGCCCTATACCCGTGGGCGTGAGCGCAGCCGCGATGTTGAAAGCATCCTGAATGAACTGAAAGATCTGCAGGAAAAAAACTTCAAAGAAGTTACCCTGCTTGGTCAGAATGTAAATTCATACCAGTTTGAAAAAGATGGCCAGGTTATTGATTTCCCGCAGTTACTTAAAATTGTGGCTGAGGCGGCTCCTGAAATCCGGTTCCGTTTTACAACTTCTCACCCCAAAGACATGAGCGACCATACACTCGAGGTGATTGCGGCGCATCCGAATTTATGCCGGTTCATTCATCTGCCTGTGCAGAGCGGCAGCAATAAAATTCTCAAAGCTATGAACCGTAAATATACCCGCGAATGGTATCTTGACAGGATTGCTGCTATCCGGCGCATTTTGCCTGATGCTTCCATAGGTACCGATGTATTTTGCGGTTTTCACGGTGAAACCGAGGAAGATCATGCCGAAACGCTGTCAGTCATGCGCGAAGTGGGATTCGATATGGCTTTTATGTTCAAATACTCCGAACGACCAGGTACACATGCAGCTAAGCACCTGCCGGATGATGTGCCTGAGGAAATTAAAATCAGGCGTCTGAACGAAATCATAGCTTTACAAAACGAACTCTCGCATGCTAGCAACCTGAGAGATATCGGACACGAATTTGAAGTACTGATTGAAGGTTTCTCAAAACGGTCAAAGGAACAATTTTTCGGCCGGACATCGCAGAATAAAGTGGTGATTATACCCCGTAATGGCCGCAAAATAGGTCAAACTGTCCGTGTGAAAATTACTGATGCCAGCTCTGCAACCTTATTTGGCGAAGTATTGAATTAAGATAACAATATTTATAAGATTTATTATCACTGACGAAGATGTATCGGTGATTATTGTAAAGCGAAATGTAAAGTTTCGCTTTTTTTATCATCAGAAGTCAGGCTTGTATTGAAATATTTGCAATTAATTAAAGAAATATTTCTTTAATTCTAAAACTATCTATTTTATTTATAGTTATATATTATAGAGTTATTGATAAGTTTTTTTGTAGGAAACAGGATTGTGGCATTTTTTTTAATAAAAAGTCATTTCATCCTTTTAAAAGAATATGTTTTCATTTAAATAACACATATAATTTAACTGTTATGGAAACGCTGACCAATTCTCCTGTTCCAGAAAATATTCTCGATCAGATTATCGGGAAACACAAAGGAAAACCCGGCATACTGCTTTCAACGCTGGAAGAAGTGCAGGAAAAAAATCCTTTGAAATATCTTCCCGTTGAAACTCTTACTGCTGTATCCCAAAAACTGAAAGTGCCATATACCCAGGTATATAGTGTTGTCACATTCTACTCGTTTTTTAATCTGAAACCTCAGGGAAAACATTCCATTGTCGTTTGCCGGGGCACTGCCTGTCATACAAAAGGTTCAAAAGCTTTGCTGGATGAAATAGGACCAATTCTGAATTTCAAAAAAGATGAAAACGATACAGAATCATCTTACACAACTCCCGATAATTTATTCACCATCAAAACGGTAGCCTGTTTCGGGCAATGCGCACAATCGCCTGTAGTGGAGGTGGATGGCGTCATTCACAGCAATGTCAATTCGCAGAAACTGATCAAAATGCTGAACAGGCTCAAATTGCAGGAAACCCGGGTGAAACCGAATAAAAACTAAGAGCGGTGTAAGAACATCATTTTTATATGTCTGACATTATTATCTCTTTTGAAAAGCTCGTATAACTATGAAACCACACGAATTTGAGATCCTAAAACAGCAATTTCAGGAACGGATACTTCCTGCTGTTCCCATGATATTTGTTGGGATGGGTACCTGTGGCATTGGTAATGGTGCCGATGTGATTTTTAACCGCCTTGAAGCCCGTATTTCAGAAACAAAATCTCCCTACCTGCTCAAACAAACGGGTTGTTTTGGATTTTGTGCACAGGAACCGTTGGTAACCCTGTATCAGCCGGGCAAGCCGTTGCTTGTTTACTGCCGGGTAAATGAAAAGGATGCGATCCATCTTGTTGACGCGCTGACAAAAGGAAGAATTTATAATAAAAAAATACTTTGCCGGATTGATGAATGGGACTTTCGCGAGTCACAGGTTCACTTTGGAAAGGGATACGCTGAAATTCCTCACTGGGATGAAATTCCTTTTTTCAAAGGGCAAAAAAAAATTGTACTGCGCCATGCCGGACTTATTGATCCAGAAGATATTCGCGATTATTTTGCAGTAGGAGGATATCGGGCATTGAAAAAAACACTGGAAATGCAACAGGAGGACGTTGTCAGTGAAATTCTTGCTTCAAAACTTCGAGGTCGGGGTGGTGCCGGCTTCCCGACCGGAATAAAATGGTCGATTATGCAGAAAGCAGAAGATGACCAAAAATACATTATTTGCAATGCCGACGAAGGTGATCCGGGTGCATATATGAACCGAAACGAGATTGAAAGTGATCCGCACATGCTCATCGAAGGGATGATAATTGGGGCTTATGCGATGGGAGCTACCGAAGGAATTGCCTATGTAAGGGCAGAATATCCACTGGCTGTAAAAAGACTGAAAAAAGCCATCGAACAGGCTACCGAATGGGGGTTGCTGGGCGAAAATATATTAGATTCCGGTTTTAATTTCAACCTGTACGTGGTGGAAGGTGCCGGAGCTTTTGTTTGCGGAGAGGAAACGGCGCTGATTGCATCTATCGAAGGAAAAGCAGGCCGTCCGATGCCACGTCCGCCTTATCCGGCAGCAAAAGGATTGTACGGTAAACCCACCAATATTAATAATGTAGAAACCTGGTGCAATGTGCCTGTCATTATCGAAAAAGGAAGTGAGTGGTTCAGGCAGACCGGGACCGAAAAAAGTTCGGGAACAAAAGTTTTCTCGCTGGTCGGGAAAATAAAAAATACCGGGCTTGTGGAGCTTCCGCTGGGTTCCACGCTCGAACATTTCATTTTCAATATTGGTGAAGGAACCGGAACCACTAAACGGGTGAAAGCCGTGCAGACAGGCGGACCTTCGGGAGGTTGCATTCCGCTGGAATATTTTTCCACTCCGGTGGATTACGAGTCGCTCGCCGGAATCGGGGCTATCATGGGTTCGGGAGGGATGGTAGTCATGGATCAGGATAATTGTATGGTGGATGTAGCCCGCTATTTTCTCGAATTCAACTCAGCGGAATCGTGCGGAAAATGCACTCCTTGCCGCGAAGGGCTGTCGCAGGCACTTGCCATACTTACCCGGATTACTAAAGGTCAGGGTACTTTTGCCGACCTCGAACGGCTGGAATTGCTGGGCAGAACGATTAAAGATACTTCCATTTGTGCGCTGGGTCAGACTGCTCCCAATCCCATTCTGACAACCATGAAGTATTTCAGAAAAGAATACGAAGAACATATTCGTGAAAAACGTTGTCATGCGGGTGTTTGCGATACGCTTTATATGGCTTTGTGCGAAAATAGTTGTCCGATGCACATGAATATTCCGGCATATATCGAACTGATAAAGGAAGACCGGCTTGATGAAGCTTTCGAGGTTACCCTGCGCGACAATCCGCTGCCGGGTACAATCGGACGTATCTGCCACTTCCACTGTCAGATGCGTTGCCGACGTGAACAACTGGATGAGCCTGTTTCGCAGGGTGAAATTCATCGCTATCTTGCTGATACCATCTATAAACTCGGTAAAGAAAATGAAATTTATAACCGACTGATAAAAGAAAAACTGAAACCTACCGGCAGGAAAATTGCCATTGTTGGAGCCGGACCAGCCGGTCTTACTGCTGCTTATTACCTGGTGCGTTTGGGACACGAGGTTACTGTTTATGAAGCTTTGCACGAAGCCGGAGGCGTTTTGAGATTTGGCATACCGCAGTACCGCCTGCCGAAATCAGTCCTCCAAAAGGAGGTGCAATTTATCCGAAAGTTGGGTGTGAAATTTTTATTTAATCAGCGGTTAGGTCAAAATTTTTCATTTGAAACATTAATAGATAAATATGATGCTGTTTATCTGGCCATCGGTGCATGGAAAGATATTGATCCGTATATCCCCGGTGAAAAAGCGAAGGGTGTTTTCGCCGGAACGGAAATCCTGAAAGAACTGGCGTTGGGTAAAATGCCGAAACTGGGTGAACGTGTAGTCATTATTGGTGGCGGAAATGTAGCTATTGATGCTGCACGAAGCTTGTGGCGACTTGGTAAGGATGTCGCAGTCGTTTATCGGCGTGAAAAAGGCGATATGCCAGCTAACGTAGCCGAAATATTCGAAGCGGAAGCTGAAAAAATCAATTATCATTTTCTGGCTGCACCCCATGAAATACTCACAGACGCCCGCGGAAAAGTGAAGGCCCTGAAAGTGGAAGTGATGAGTGGCGGAAGTATCGATACGTCGGGCAGAAGAAGACCTGTGTCGACCGGAAAATTTGAAGAAATACCCTGTGATTCTGTCGTTTTGGCAATAGGTGAAAGGGTCGATTCTGCACACCTGAGTCAACATGGTTTGGCTGCAACAAAGGACGGGCGATTGATAGTTGATCCGTTTACTTTCCTGACATCTGTTACGAAGATTTATGCAGGCGGTGATTCTGTTACAGGACCTTCAACAGCAGCCGAGGCAATGGGTATGGCCCGAAAAGCAGCAGAATCCATTGATCTGGCGCTGATGAATGAAAACAGATTTCATATGCTGTTCCGAAAATTCGAATATAAGAATCTCGTACCACAAAATCCGAAAGTAAGTCCGAAAAATCGTTCTGCAAAACTCACAGTGAAAGAGCGTATAGGCAATTTTCAGGAAGTGGAATGCGGCTATACCGGCGAACAGGCCCGGAATGAAGTCAACCGCTGCCTGAGATGTGATGTGCGATGTTAAGTCTATCATGATAGCATTAAATCATCTCATAAATTGCATTTGTTTCAAAAATTCGTGTAATTCGTATTAATTCGTCAAATTCGAATCTTATGAAAATCACAATCAATAATCAGCCTCTGGAAGTTCAGGAAGGTTTAACCATCATGGAAGCCTGTAATGCAGTTGGTATTCATGTACCTTGTCTGTGTTACCTCAAAGATGTATCGCACAATGCTTCGTGTGGTGTGTGTGTTGTGGAGGTTAAAAACGCCAAATCGCTTCTGCGTTCGTGTATCACGCAAGTAACCGACGGTATGGATATTACCACCAACAGTCAGCGTGTGATGGAAGCGCGAAGGGTAAACATTGAACTTATGCTGGCTAACCATCCGCAGGAATGCCTGGGATGCGATCGTAATCAGAATTGTGAATTGCAGGAAATAACTTTCGATTTAGGTATTCACGAAAGACCATTTGTCCGGACCAAAAAAGAATATTCCCCGAAAGACGAATCGTCGTTGTCTTTGGTTCGCGATCCTGAGAAATGCATTTTATGTGGCCGTTGTGTGGCGGTGTGCCGCGAGGTGCAGGGAGTAAAAGCCATTGATTTTGCCTGGCGGGGACTGAAAAGCCGGATTTCAACTTATATGGATTTGGGAATGGGAATCGTAGCTTGTACCAATTGTGGACAGTGTGCACTGGTATGTCCTACGGGTGCCATAACTGAAAAAAGCGCCATCGGTGACGTGTGGAAAGCGTTGAATGATCCCGAAAAAGTGGTACTGGTTCAAACAGCTCCTGCTATCCGAGTTGGAATTGGCGAAGCTATGGGAATGCCTTACGGAAGTCTTGTTACAGGACAAATGGTGGCGGGATTGCGCCGATTGGGCTTTTCCAAAGTGTTCGATACCAATTTTGCGGCTGATCTTACCATTATAGAAGAAGGAAATGAATTGATCAACAGGATAAAAAACGGAGGCATACTGCCCATGATTACCTCCTGTTCACCTGGCTGGATTAAGTTTATCGAACATTTCTATCCGAAATCATTAGCCCATTTATCTACCTGCAAATCACCGCAGCAAATGTTTGGCGCGGTGGCAAAAACCTATTATGCAGAAAAAACAGGCATTGATCCCCGGAATATCGTAGTGGTATCAATCATGCCCTGCACCGCCAAGAAATTTGAAGCCCGCCGCCCGGAGATGGACGGCGCCTACCATTACTGGAAAGATAAGCTGAAACTAACCAATGAAGATCATTTTTATGATGTGGATGCTGTCTTGACCACCCGCGAACTGGCGCGAATGTTCCGTGAAATCGGTATTGACTTTACCCATTTACCCGCAGAACAGTTTGATAACCCTCTGGGTGAATCAACAGGAGCTGCAGTTATCTTTGGAACTACCGGTGGAGTGATGGAAGCTGCGTTGCGAACTGCCTACGAAGTTTTTACCGGAAAAACGCTGACAGATATTAATTTCACATCTGTTCGCGGACTGTCCGGTATCAGGGAAGCGGAAGTGGATCTGGATGACAAGAAAATAAAGGTAGCTGTGGTTCATACATTGAAAAACGCTGGCATTCTGCTTGAACAAATCGAAAACGGCACTTCCCCCTATACTTTTATTGAAGTGATGACCTGCCCGGGTGGTTGTCTCGGAGGTGGCGGACAGCCCATCCCGACCAATACCGAAATACGGTTAAAGCGTGCTGAATCCATTTATTACGAAGATGCCCACAAAGGTATCCGCAAGTCGCACGAAAATCCCGAAATACTGACACTCTATAAAGATTTTTTGAAAGAACCACTGGGTGAAAAATCGCATCATCTGTTACACACAAAATATATCTGGAGAGGATATTAAATACTGTACTATAAAAACATGTTTCAAAAGGAGGCTTGATGAAAGCTTCTTTTTTTTTACTGTCTTGATTATGCTTTCAAACTGTAATCAAAAAAACAAAATACCGGTTAAAATATGCTTAAAAGCAGTGTTTGGCCATTAAGTGGTATGTTGTAAGTTTCTGTAATTTAACACAATAAATATTTTATAAATTTAATTACAGAATTATTTCATTAATCAAAACAATATCCATATATTTGAAAACAAATAATTTCAGAGTTCAACATCATCTGTCGCATTAAATAGCTTATTACAAAATAGTTATGGAGAAAATTAAATCGTATGAAGAGCTCAAAGCCTTGCGTGAAACGTTGAGAATTGGGCGACCCGATAAAAGTAGCGAAGATAAACCCGTCCGGGTGAAAGTAGCGATGGCCACCTGCGGCATCGCGTCGGGAGCAAAGGAAGTGCTGGACTATTTTACTGCCGAACTCAAAAAACGATCGGTAAGTTGTAGCATCTCCCAAACCGGATGTATGGGATATTGCTACGCGGAACCAACCGTTGAAATTATTCTCCCCAATCGCGAGCCTGTTGTTTTTGGTTATGTGGATACGGTAAGGGCAGACGAAATCATAGAGAAATACATCAAAACCGGCGAACTGGTGGATGGAATTATCCCTACCAATTACGAAAGAAGATAAACGCGAAACATCGAAATTATGGAAAAATTCAGAATGCAACTGATGGTTTGCGCGGGCAATAGCTGCCGCCATCACAACAGTGAAGATGTGATAACGCGCATCAAATGGCGGATTGAAACTGATGAAGAACTGATGAACTCGGTTCAGGTTATCCAGACCGCCTGTTTTGGACTGTGTGCCAGCGGAACCATTATCAAAGTGCTTCCGGGGAATATTTTTTATGCTAATGTGAAACCCGAAGATACCGATGAAATTATCAATGAACACATTATCAACGGCCGGGTTGTTGAAAGACTCTTGTATCATCCCGATGATCAGAAAGTGATTACCGGTACAAAAAGTCTGAACCGCAAGCAAATCCGAATTGCCCTGCGAAACTGCGGGGTGGTTAATCCCGAAAATATTGATCATTGCATCAAGCACAATTCCTATCTGGCCATGGGCAAAGTGCTGACGGAATATTCACCTGCCGAAACCATAGAGATTATCAAAAAATCGGGATTGCGTGGTCGTGGCGGAGGCGGCTTCCCTTGTGGTTTGAAATGGGAAATAGCCAGTAAAAACGATTCCGATCAAAAATACGTGGTTTGCAATGCTGATGAAGGAGACCCGGGCGCATTTATGGACCGCTCTATACTCGAAGGTGACCCGCATGCCGTGCTCGAGTCTATGGCTATCTGTGGTTACTGCATCGGTGCCAGCAAAGGACTGATTTACATTCGCGCAGAATATCCGCTGGCTATCAAACGGTTGAAAATTGCCATCGAACAGGCTAAAAACTACGGATTACTTGGTGTTGATATCCTTGGGACCGGTTTTAATTTCGATATTTCGCTTCGCTACGGTGCCGGGGCTTTCGTGTGCGGCGAGGAAACGGCACTTATCCATTCGATGGAGGGAAAACGCGGTGAACCAACCAACAAACCGCCATTCCCGGCTCAGAGCGGCTACCTGGGGAAACCCACCAACGTGAATAACGTGGAAACTTTTGCAAACATCCCGCAAATCATTCTCAATGGAGCCGATTGGTTTGCATCTATCGGAACCGAAAAATCAAAAGGAACAAAAGTTTTCGCGCTGGCTGGAAAAATTAATAACGTGGGACTGATTGAAGTGCCAATGGGAACTACACTCCGCGAAATTATCTATGAAATCGGCGGAGGTATCAGAGGCGGTAAAAAATTCAAAGCCGTGCAAACCGGTGGACCTTCGGGCGGCTGCCTCACCGAAAAACACTTAGACATTCCTATTGACTATGAAAGCTTAACACAGGCAGGTTCCATGATGGGTTCCGGTGGAATGATTGTGATGGACGAAGATGACTGCATGGTGTCGGTGGCAAAATTTTATTTGGATTTTATCGTGGAGGAAAGTTGCGGGAAATGTGCTCCATGTCGTATTGGCAACAAACGACTGTACGAAATGCTGGATAAAATTACGCAGGGGAAAGGCACCCTGGAAGACCTGGAACGGTTGAAAAACCTCTGCAACGTAATAAAAGATACGTCACTGTGCGGTCTGGGACAGACTTCGCCCAATCCGGTGCTTTCGACCATGGAGAATTTTGCAGAAGAATATTACGAACACGTGGTGGATAAAAAATGCCGTTCGGGACATTGCAAAAGTCTGTATTATTACGTGGTCAGCGATGAACTTTGCGTGGGCTGTGGTGCCTGTCGCCGATGCTGCCCCGTTCATGCCATCACGGGTGACAAGAAACAAATTCATCACATTGATCCGGACATTTGTATCCGTTGCGGAGAATGTATCGAAAAATGCTCGTTCGATGCCATCACCATCGAGCTGGAACCTAAACGAGTAACGGTGCTTTAATTTTTAACCAATTATTCAGATCAAATACATGGAAAACATAGAATTAACGATAGACGGCAAAATTTTAAGAGTAAAAGAAGGAACGACCATCCTCAAAGCAGCAGCTGAGGCAGGAATTGATATTCCAACACTTTGTCATTTCCGCCTTCACGACATGGATATTGAAAATAAACCGGGCGGTTGCCGTATCTGCGTGGTAGAAGTGGAAGGACGTCGCAACCTGGCTCCCGCGTGTATCACCGAATGTACACCGGGAATGGTTATCAATACCCACAACACTCGAGTGCTCAATGCCCGCAAAACGGTACTGAAACTGATCGTTTCCGATCACCCGTTCGACTGCCTCGTGTGTGCAAAATCGGGCGAATGCGAACTGCAACACCTTGCACAGAAGTTTGGTATTCGTGATATTCCCTATCAGGGCGAAAAATCCACTTACCGGAAAGATACCTCACCATCCATCATTCGGGATGTGGATAAATGTATCATGTGCCGTCGCTGCGAAATGATGTGCAACGAAGTTCAGACAGTAGGAGCTTTATCGGCTGTGAACCGCGGATTTATGTCGGTGGTGGCGCCTGCATTCGAAATGGATTTGGTACATTCACCCTGTACCTATTGCGGACAGTGTGTATCGGTTTGCCCGACGGGTGCGCTGACCGAAGTGGATAACACCAATGAAATTCTGCGCGTGTTATCCGACAAGTCGAAAACGGTAATAGTTCAGACTGCACCTGCGGTTCGTGCCGCGCTGGGCGAAGCTTTCGGATTGCCTCCCGGAACACTGGTTACAGGCAAAATGGTGGCAGCATTACGCCGGTTGGGTTTTAAATATGTTTTCGATACCGATTTTGCAGCTGACCTTACCATTATGGAAGAAGGGACTGAGCTGCTTTGCCGTTTGAAAAGACATCTGAATGGCGATAAAACGGTGAAATTACCCATTCTGACTTCCTGCTGCCCAGGCTGGGTTAATTTCTTTGAACACAATTTCCCCGATATGCTCGATGTGCCTTCTACCGCAAAATCTCCCCAGCAGATGTTCGGAGCAGTTGCAAAAACCTATTTTGCCGAAAAGATAGGAGTAAACAGAAAAGATATAGTTGTCGTTTCCGTCATGCCTTGTCTGGCTAAGAAATACGAATGTCAGCGCGATGAGTTTAAGGTCAACGGCAATCCGGACGTTGATTTTTCCATGTCCACCCGCGAGTTGGCACACTTCATACAGCAATCCAACATCGATTTCATGGATCTTCCTTCAGAAGGTTTTGACAATCCACTGGGCGAGTCGACCGGCGCAGGTGTTATTTTTGGCACAACCGGAGGCGTGATTGAAGCTGCCTGTCGCACAGCTTATGAAATTTATACCGGCAAACCGCTGGAACGACTGGAATTTACCGAACTGCGCGGTCTGGAAGGAATTCGCTCGGCAACCGTCGATTTCGATGGGCTGAAACTGAATATCGGCATCGCTCATGGATTAGGAAATGCCCGCAAACTACTAAACGAAGTACGCGAAGGAAAATCAACCTATCACGCCATTGAAATTATGGCTTGCCCCGGCGGCTGTATTGGTGGCGGCGGGCAACCATACCACCACGGACAAAGTGATATTCTGAAAAAGAGAGCGCGGGCTATCTACACCGAAGACGAGCGTAAAACATTACGGAAATCGCATGAAAATCCGCAGATTGTCCGGATTTACGACGAATTTCTGGGAGAACCAGGAAGCCCGAAAGCACATGAATTACTTCATACTCATTACTTCGATAAGAGTGAGGAAGTGTCTATTCTGGATTAATTTTTCATAGTTTATTCATAGTAAATTAATTGATATGGCTTCAGAAAATAGTAGTTGCGAAAATAATACAGCTATACCTGTAATGGCTCCCGATAAGGAAAAAGTGAATATAAAAATCCGGTTATCGGACGAAAAAATCAGCATGATCAATGAAATTTGCGCCCGTTTTGACAATGATCCGGGTGAACTCATTAATGTTCTTCATCAAACGCAGGACACGTTTGGCTACCTTCCGGCTGAGGTACAGGAATTGATTGCGCACAATCTAAGAGTATCTGCTGCGCATGTTTACGGTGTGGTTACGTTCTATTCCTACTTCTCCATGCTTCCGAAAGGTGATTACCCGATTTCAATCTGTATGGGAACTGCCTGCTACGTCCGTGGAGCAGAAAAAGTGCTCGATGAATTCAAAAAGGAACTGAATATCAAAGTGGGCGAAACTACCGAAGACGGACGTTTCTCCATCAACTGCCTGCGCTGCGTGGGCGCCTGCGGACTGGCGCCGGTGGTGATGGTGGGCGAGAAAGTGTTCGGACGCGTCTCACCGGATAAGGTTCGGGATATTCTGGATGAATATAAATAAAATCTCATTTTAAGTTATCAACGGGGTAGGTTTTCACAAGCTTACCTCGTTTTTTTCGTGGTTGATTAGACAATTTGATGTTGAGGATGATATGAAATCCAGATAATCCTGAATATTCAACAGATTTTTCCTGCTCAGTGGGTTAGGGGCTTATAAAATGTTTCGAGTTTCCCTGTACACCGTACCCGATCCGGTGTACAATGGCTTGCAGTGATTTATCCAGATTTTCCAGATCATCTTCCCTACTTTGACCGGAGACTGGCTTGTTTTCGTAGAGGAAGTAATCGTCGCGGTAACGGTGGGGCGTGATATTGGGCATCAGCACGTTGGCTCCGATTTTGATGGCTTTTATGCGGGCGTTTTTTTCAATGGTTTGCAGTGCGGTAGTGGCTGCAATATTGATATCAGGCATCATAATACGCAAAATAGCCACCATTTTCAAACTCAGTTCCAGCCGCTCATTAAAGGACAGTAATTGATTATGATACTGAAACAATGGCGTTTCGTGATGTTCAATGTATGGTCCCATGCCGCACATCACGATGTCGAAATCCTTCATAAACAGCAGGTCGTCCGCCAGATCTTCAACAGTCTGATAAGGCAGTCCGATCATCACGCCTGTTCCGGTCTGATAACCGATTGATTTCAGCGTTTGCAGAGCTTCCAGCCGTTTTTCAAAACTATGTTTTTTGTCGCCGGGGTGCAGCTTGCGGTACAGTTCAGGACTGGAGGTTTCGATGCGCAGCAGGTAGCGTTTTGCACCGCTTTCGAACCACCGGCGGTACGTCTCTTCGGTTTGTTCGCCGCAAGAGAGAGTAATGCCTAATTCACCGTTACTGATTTCCATCGCTTTCCTTAAAATGCGGTTGATTTTTTCAGTAAAAGTCTTGCTTTGCACCTCACCCGACTGAATTGCTACCGAGCCGTAGCCTTTTTCATAAGCGTACCGGATGGTTTCCACCGTTTCTTCTTCGCTGATTTTGTATCTCTTTACATTAAAATTTGACTTGCGAATCCCACAATAATAGCAATCTTTTTCGCAAATGTTGGAAAGTTCAATTAATCCGCGCAGAAAAACGGTATTGCCCACATTAGCCTGCTTAATTTCTGATGCATAATCGAACAACAACTTCTCATCCTCATCAGTAGCAGAAAGAAGCCGGACAATTTCGGGTTTCGAAAATTGAGATTTATGTAAAAGTGTTGTTATAGACATAATTTGTCAGATTCCGATTTGTTGTATTGCGAAATCAATCAGATAAGCATCGATATTATGTTTATTGCAAACTCTGTCCTGGTAAATAATATTATTGAATATGTCTTTTGAAATCTCTTTTACTACTTTGTTGTTTTGATCTCTTACTGATATTTTTCCTAATATGTCCTTCTTTATTTCAAATAAAGTTTGTCCGTATTTATCTTCTATTTGATAATTATTTAAAATATCTTTCTTTAATGTTCTAATTTTGAAACCGGTTTCATCTTCAGCAATAAGATTACCCAGAATATCTTTTTTTAACCTGATTATTGTTTTGCCGTTTTCGTTTTCAATAATCCGGTCACCTAATATATCTCTTTTTATCTTTCTGATCCTGTGGCCGCTGCCATCTAAAATAATGGTATCGCCAAATATATCTTTTTCAATTTTTAATGTAGTAAAACCATGACCATCTTCAATAATTGTGTTTCCAAATATGTCTTTTTTTATTTTTCTAACAGTATTGCCCTGACCGTCTTCAATAACCTGATTTCCGAAAATATCGGTTTTAAACACGTTGATAGTTCTTCCAGAGCCATCCTCAACAATTGTATTTCCAAAAATGTCTTTCTTGATTACTGTTACTTTTTTACCGTTATTTTCTTCAATGACTACATTTCCGAAAATATCTTTTTTAATCACTTTTTTCTGACCGTCACAGTCATCATTTATGGTGTTATTAATCTGGATATTTCCAAATAAATCAATTTCAACTGTTTGGGAGCAAACATAGCTGCTTATGCAAAGAAGGGAAACAAGGAAAAGAGTTCTCATATATTTAAGCGTTTTATATTAACAAATTTACTACAAAAATGGTGCCGTCGCCCGTTCGAAGATTCCGTTCACATACGCCAGAGCCATGCCGTAGTTAGTTACCGGAATTTCGGCTTCGGTAAATGGTTTCAGCCTGTTGAGGAGCTGCTTGCGGGTCACCATGCAACCGCCACACTGAATAACCAGTGACAAACTCTCCACATTTTCGGTGACTTCTGAAAGGCCGCTTACCACAGTAAATTCAAGTTTTTTCCCGGTGAATTTTTGTAATAATCCGGGTATTTTCACTCTGCCAATGTCATCGCAACTCACCTGATGGGTGCAGCTTTCAAGTATCAACACCCGGTCACCATCTTTCAATTGTGAAATATGCGGTGTTCCTTCCAGATATTTCTCAAAATCACCTTTCAACCGTGCAAAAACAATGCTGAAACTGGTCAGCGGAACATCCGTAGGGACTATTTTTGAAACAAAATTAAAAGCCTGACTGTCAGTTATAGCTAACGCGGGCTTTATGCCCAGTTTGAAAAAATCTTCGAGTTCGGTTTCTTTTACCACCACTGTAATGCAATTATTTTCAAGTACATCTCGTATAGCCATGTTTTGCGGGAGTATCATCCTTCCTTCCGGAGCTTCGCTGTCAATGGGAGTAATCAGCAATACCACATCCTTCGGCTGCACCAAACCTCCCAGTAATGATGGTTTTTGGTAGTTGGTAGTTGGGATGGTACTTTTTAGCAATGAAATGAGAAGTTCTTTTTTTTCTTCGTTCTGCGTGCTGAAATCCAGAATTTCAGAAGATGAATGACTTTTTATTTCAGCGATGGTTTCGGTAGTTAAAGGCGAAAGATCACTTTTATTGTGAACAATCAGGTATGGAACGGCGTATTCGTCGAAAAGTTTAATTAAATCAAGTTCAAAATTATCAAATGTGTTTTCCGCGATTACCAGAATCGCGCAGTCGGCCTTCTTAATAGCTTCTTTCGACTTTTTTATTCTTTTTTCGCCCAATTCGCCTGCATCGTCAATTCCGGCAGTATCAATCAATACCACGGGACCAATACCAAATATCTCCACCGATTTGCTTACCGGATCGGTGGTGGTGCCGGGTTTATCGGAAACGATGGCAATGTCCTGACCCGTCAGCAGGTTTATCAGTGAACTTTTACCCGTATTCCGGCGACCGAAAATGCCGATAAAAGCACCCCGGCCCTCCCGAAATCGGTTCGGGACAGGCTCTGAAGGGGGAGATGTTGGATAGATTTTATCAGTGATATGTTTTTTTTTCATCTTTGTAAATATATTGAAATTTTGCATCATTATTCCCCCTTTAGGGGGTTAGGGGGCAACTCCAATTTTTTAAAAATACAAATCCCTGTCTCCCTGTTTTATTTTTTCAATACGTTCGCGTACCTGCTTTTGCATTGTTTCATCCAGTGTCAGAATATTTTTTTCAA
>DAONDU010000008.1:0-3379 GCA_035402725.1 Paludibacteraceae bacterium
GGCCGAGCTGCTCACTGACTAACTCCATACTGGCCCGGAACGGATGGCGTTGGTACTGAAAGAATGGCGGGCGTAATAGGTGGAGATGTTTTCATCGATACCTACCTTTTTGGCCAGCTTCTTCAATCCCTGATTAACTGAACGTGTGAAGTTCTTGACAGCTTTCTGTTTATCCACTGCGCTCATATCCTTTCTGATTATATCAAAAATAAGCGCACCTGAACTTTTATCCTGGCTTCCGTACTTATTTATGACTTCGTGGGCAAAAGGTGTCAAATATACGGATATTTCTGTTTGTTCGGATGAGGTGTTCTCAGTTTTCTTTCTAAAGAATTTCAACCGGTTCCCATCTATCTGACCATAAGTGAGATTGGCGATGTCTTTGAAGTTCATTCCGCTACAGTTGTAAGAGAAAAAGAAGAAATCCCTGGCACGATCCTGCTCGGGTGATCCGGTGGCTTCGAATAGTTTTTTGAGGTCGGATTGTTTGAGGTTTTTCTTTACTTTCCTAACGCTTGAGACCTTGTATTTCGTCTTTTCTTTGCCGAATGGATATATCTTACTACTGATGTCTCCGTTGGTGATAGCGCTGTTGAAAACGGCTCTGAGGGCACGTACATACATGCTGATAGTGGTGGTGCTTTTGCCGTTTTTTTTCATGTACTCCTCGTATCTTTGCAGCCATACGGGCGTGATTTCGGTAAATAGTAACGTGTTGGATTTCTTCAACAGTTCTTCTTTAACGAACTTCTTAATGGAATTTAAACTGTTTTGATAGTTGTCTGCGTTGCCGACGTGACCGTGTGATCTGTTCTCGTCGATAGCTATCTGGTAGGCATCAAAAACGTTGATTCTGTTTTTTGGCTCAGAATATAAATCAGCTTCGAATTTCTCAAAAGTAAATGGAGATAAATTCTGGGCCGCTTTTATGGCTTTTGCCTTGATATTGTTTAATTCGTTTGCCGTATCAAGATAGCTGCCTTTTGGATTCTTTGAAAAAACTTTTTCAAAGTCTTTTTCAGATAATTTAATGCTGGTAGTATAAAGTTTCTTCTTACCTAATGCCGGAGCATATACACGAAGTTTGACAAAATATACATCGTTTTTCATAGGTCTTCTACTGTCTAAGTAGAAAGTAATCGTACATTCCATAGGTGTTTGGTATTAGTTGAGAATAAAAAATGTGCACAAAATGTGCACAAATATAAACAAAATAAACGAATAACAAACTATAAACATCAATAAATATATCATTTATTTTACTGATAATCAGCACTATTAAGGTGTTATCACAAAATAAAAAAGTATGGGTATTTATGCTTTGGGAGCAGGGGGTCGTGGGTTCGAATCCCGCTACCCCGACTTGAAAAGATTTATCGATTTTCGGTAAATCTTTTTTCATTTTAAACCATAATAATTACCTTTTGATTATTTTTCCAATATCTTTGTTCTTTAAAGCAGAATTATTTCTACGAAGTACTGCTAATTGGTTCTAATGTATTACTAACTAATTAATTAATACAATCTCTAATAAACCGTAAATCGGAACTAAATGACTAATAGTTGTTATTTTTGCATTTCTGAGCATGTAATCATCTGAAAAATATGAAAGTTAAGATACTAATATTTCTCTTTTTTGTGTCGGGTATTACAGGCGTATCGGCCAAACAAATATTCGTAGCTGTCACAGGCGCTATAACCGGTACAGGAACGATAGTATCGCCCAATGATATTGTTACAGCTATATCCAAAGCCTCGGTTGGTGATACAGTATATGTCAGAGGAGGGCAGTATATGATCAATACCTCTTTGACTTTCGGTAAAAGCGGCAATTCCTCTTTCTATTTAAATATTTGGGCTTACGCAGACGAGATGCCGGTATTTGATTTCAGAAATCAACCCTACAGCAACAGCAATCCCGGTATTAAACTTTCGGGAAGTTATGTGTATTTAAAAGGTATTGCCGTACAGGGAGCAGGAGATAATGGCATGATAGTGACCGGAAACAACAATCGAATTGAAAAATGCATTTTCAGATGGAATTGTGACTCGGGATTACAACTAAAAACCGGCAGTAATAACCTGATACTAAACTGCGATTCTTACGAAAATTTTGACTATCAGACCGGAGGTATTGCAACTCCAGATTATGGTGGCAATGCAGATGGATTTGCAGACAAACAATACACAAACAGCGGAACAAACACTTACGTGGGATGTCGTTCGTGGTTGAATAGCGACGATGGTTGGGATCATTACGAAAAAATTGGGAATACCGTTTACGACAGCTGCTGGTGTTATGCAAACGGACCGGCATCATACGATGTGACGGAACATATTCGTTTCAAAACTGACAGTGCCACCTGGTTTTATCGGTTCAAAAACTCATCGGGCAGATACGTAATAACAAATTGGGGAAATGGTAACGGATTTAAGCTTGGAGGTAATTATACCGCCCATAATGCAACATTGCGCAACTGCGTATCAGTTAAAAACAAAGAAAAAGGTTTCGATCAGAATAATGATAACGGAACTATGACATTATATAATTGTACCGGGTATCTAAACAAGAGAAATTATGGTTTTACGAACAGCAGCTATGGAAAATTAGTCATTAAAAACTGTGCTTCATTAAGCAGTGCAACGTCAAACAGTTTTACCTGCAAGGAGGTTAATCAGGAATATAATACCTGGAATACGGGGTTTAGCTGTACTTCAGCCGATTTTGTCAGTCTGGATTATGACCAGTTGTTATACCCGCGTCAGGCTGACGGTTCACTTCCGGAAATCAACCTTTTGCATTTGGCTGCAACAAGTGGAATGATAGACAAAGGGATAAATCTTGGATACGCTTACAGGGGCAAATCTCCTGATCTGGGAGCTTTCGAGTTCAATGCTCAGACTGCGGTCATTTTCCCATGTAAAACAGAAAAGTTGAAGGTTTACTTTTCAAATACAAACAAAGATATAATCGTTTCCGGATTTGCTTCGAAAATCGAAATATTTGACATCTCGGCTAAAAAAATATTCGGAATAGTTGAGAATTCGGAGAATCTATCCATCCCTGCATCTGACTGGGCAAAAGGAACCTATCTGATCAGGGTTCTTCAAGCAAATACCGATCTGTCTGTTTACAAAATTATAATTCCCTGACAGAAATGGCTGGTATCTATATTCATATTCCATACTGCAAGACTAAATGCAGCTACTGCGATTTTTTTTCAGGCACCAACTTCGGTCAGCAATCTGAGTTGCTGGACGCAATGAAAGCTGAAATAATTCTTCAGAAAGATTATTTGGGAGGCGCTGCTGTTTCAACAATTTATTTTGGCGGTGGCACACCTTCTACCCTATCCGTAAATCAAATTCAGGAAATAAT
>DAONDU010000008.1:3479-27262 GCA_035402725.1 Paludibacteraceae bacterium
ATTTTGGCGGTGGCACACCTTCTACCCTATCCGTAAATCAAATTCAGGAAATAATGAATTCTTTACGGGATAATTTTCAGGTTGAAGACTGCTGCGAAATTACACTCGAAGCAAATCCGGAAGATCTGAATATTACTTACCTGAATGAACTGAGAAAAACTGGGATAAACCGTTTAAGTATGGGTATTCAAAGTTTTGATAACGAGCAGCTTAAATCCATACGTCGCCGCCATACGGCTGAAACGGCGGTCGATGCAGTAAAAAATGCACAAACAGCAGGTTTCAACAATATCAGTATTGATTTGATTTATGGATTGCCATATCAATCGTTTATATTCTGGAAGTATCAGATTGACAAAGCATTGACGCTAAATGTACAACACATCTCGGCCTATGGATTAACTTACGAACAGGGAACCTTGCTATGGAAACAACTCCAGAAAGGTGAGGTCGTTCAGGTTGATGATGAAACCATGAATGCGATGTACGCATATCTGACTGAAGCGTGCACCGGCAATGGATTTGAACAGTATGAAATATCCAATTTCGCTGTTCCGGGTTATCGTTCGCGTCACAATTCGGCTTACTGGAAGCAGCAGCCATATCTTGGAATTGGGCCGTCAGCACATTCCTATAACATAGAATCGAGACAATGGAATGTGGCATCCATATCGAAATATTGTAACCTGATTGTTACTGATAGATGCTGGTATGAAAAGGAGTTACTCAGTGAGCAGGATAAATACAATGACTTTGTAATGGTTTCATTACGTACTGTCGAAGGGATTGATTTAAAAAAATCAGAAGCAATGTTTGGGAAAAAACTGACTGAATACTGCTTATATTCAGCTGAAAAGTACATTGAAAAGAAACTTTTATACGTAAACAATGAATTTCTACGTTTAACTGATGCAGGCATTCTGATTTCCGATCAGATAATAACTGAACTGATGATGTGCGGTGATTAATAAATTCAAAACTCATTAACAAATCTTATAAAAAACACCTGTTGTCAAATATTAAGAAAAAAATAATTGTATTTTTGCATATTGAACTGAAAAGAAATAAATATGGCACTTACTGACGATTCCAGAAAAAAAATAAAAAAATATTTCTGGCGCTTTTTTTATACCTGTATCGGAGCTCTGGTATTGATGTTTGCACTGATAAGTATTGGTTGGTTAGGGTATCTTCCTGAAATAAAGGAACTTCAAAACCCTATCAATAAAGCTGCAACCGAAATATATTCGTCAGACATGGCGCTGTTGGGCAGGTTTTCTTTGGCCAAGGAAAATCGGGTACCAATTAATTACAACGAAATTGATAAAGACGTAATAAACGCGTTGATAGCCACTGAAGATGTACGGTTTTACAAACATTCCGGCGTTGATGGCAGGGCTTTAATTCGTGTGTTCTTTGGTTTGTTTACTAATTCAAATTCGGGTGGTGGCAGTACAATAACCCAACAGCTGGCAAAACAGCTTTATTCACCAAGTGCCAGCAATATTTTCAAGCGCGCTTTACAAAAACCAATCGAATGGGTAATTGCCGTTAAACTTGAAAGAATGTATTCGAAAGAAGAGATAATTGCGATGTATCTCAATCAGTTCGACTTTCTGAACAACGCTGTTGGTATTAAATCAGCTGCGCAGGTTTATTTCAATACCACTGCCGACAATCTGTCTATTGAACAAGCAGCTACACTTGTGGGTATGTGCAAGAATCCATCCTATTTCAATCCGGTAAGGCATATAGAAAGAACTTTGGGACGTAGAAATGTAGTTTTTGATCAGATGCGTAAAGCTGATATGATAACACGTGAACAACGTGATTCATTGAGTAAATTACCTCTTAAACTTAATTATAAACGGGTTGATCACAAAGAAGGACTCGCAACCTATTATCGTGAGTTTCTACGTCAGATATTGATGGCGGATGAACCAAGCAGAAGCGATTATGCCGACTGGCAGAAACAAAAATACCTGGATGATAAATGGGCCTGGGAAAATAATCCTTTATATGGTTTTTGCAAAAAAAACAAAAAACCTGACGGCTCCAATTACAATATTTATACTGATGGATTGAAAATTTACACAACCATCGATTCACGTATGCAGCGCTACGCCGAAGAAGCGGTTGAAGAACATATGTTGAAATTGCAGAAAAACTTTTTTCGCGAGAAGAGAGGCAGAAGTTACGCGCCGTTTTCGCGTGACTTATCACCTCAGGAAATAGATGATATTTTAAAAAGAGCAATGCGTCAGTCGGAAAGATACCGCTTGATGAGCGATGCAGGCATGACTAAAGCTGAAATCACCAAAGCCTTCAACACAAAAACAGACATGCAGGTATTCTCCTACAACGGAATGATAGATACCACGATGACACCCATGGATTCCATCCGTTACCACAAGCATTTTTTACGCTGCGGATTTATGTCGATGGACCCAAGCAACGGATATGTAAAAGCTTATGTGGGTGGTACGAATATTACTGCATTTCAGTATGATATGGTAAGCTCAGGGCGCCGACAGATTGGTTCTACGGTAAAACCCTACTTATATACCCTTGCCATGGAAGAGGGAATGTCGCCCTGCGACCGCGTACTCTGTGCACCTATTACCATTCAAACTTCATCGGGACCCTGGACACCAAAGAACTCATCAAGCGCCCGCATGGGTGAAATGGTTACTTTGCGCTGGGGGCTGGCAAATTCAAACAACTGGATATCAGCACGTCTGATGAACCAATACACTCCGGAGACACTGGTTAAACTGATGCAGTCGTTTGGTATTCGCGGTCATCTGGATCCGGTCGTTTCACTCGCACTTGGTCCCTGCGAGGTGTCTGTTTCCGAAATGGTTGATGCCTACACCGCTTTCCCCTCAAAAGGCATTCGTGTTGAACCACTATATGTTACCCGTATCGAAGATGCAAATGGCAATGTAATTGGTTCTTTTGTACCAAAAATGCAGGAAATTTTTAGCGAAACCACAGCATATAAAATGATTTACCTGTTGCGAAGTGTGGTTGATGAAGGTACCGGTGGACGCATTCGGAGTGTGTATGGTCTCACAATGCCTGTAGGTGGTAAAACAGGAACAACTCAGAACAATTCCGATGGTTGGTTTATGGGTTTTACACCGAAACTTGTTTCAGGCGTATGGGTTGGTGGTGAAGAACGTTCCATACATTTTGATGGAATGGCTCAGGGACAGGGTGCAAGTATGGCATTGCCAATTTGGGCTATTTATATGAAAAAAGTATATGCAAATCCGGAACTGGGATACAGATACAACGATCAGTTTGATGTACCGGCAGATTTTAATCCGAACGAAGCCTGCGAATAATCCATATCATAACTTGTCCGTTTATATTTTTTCCGGTTTTGAAATAAAAATAACCATTAAACAGCTGCACTTTTGAAAAAGTTAATTTATTTAGTTCTATTTTTAGCTATAGCCCAACTGTCATTTAGTCAGTGGAATACGGACCGTATAATGAATATCGGTAAAAATGCGCTGTATTATGAGGATTTTGTCCTCTCCATTCAGTATTTCAATCAGGTAATTAAAATTAAGCCATACCTGGCTGAGCCGTATATGTACAGAGGAATAGCAAAAATTAGTCTGGGAGATTATACGGGAGCAGAACAGGACTGTTCTTCGGCTATTGAAAGAAATCCTTTCGTTCCGCAGGCATATTTTGCGCGTGGTTATGCCCGCAACAACATAAATAAATACGAGGAAGCAATTTCTGATTTTAATAAAGCTCTGGAATTCAGTCCGGAAAATACAGATGTTATTGCTAACCGCGGTGAAGCAAAGGAAAGAATAAACGATTTTGAAGGGGCGATCAATGACTGGAATCTTTACCGCAAATTGAATCCGAAATCTCGGGGCATTGATTATGAAATCGGACGAATTCAGTTGGCTATGAAAGATACGGTGGCAGCTATGGCATCGCTGGACAAGCATATATTATCGGACAGTACAAATGCTATGGGTTACAGTATCAGGGCGCTGATTAAAATGTTGAAAAAAGATGAAAACGGTGCTTATAAGGATTATAGTAAGGCCGTTGCTTATAAATCGACCTATCCGGGTGACTATATTAACCGGGGAATTTTGAATGTACAGCGAAATAAATTCAATCTGGCACTGAGTGACTACAACGAAGCAATCAGGCTTGATCCCAAAAACATACTGGCTTATTACAACCGGGGTTTACTGAGAGCCAACCTGGGCGATAGCAACAATGCCATCGGTGATCTGGAGAAAGTGGTGGCAGCCGACACCACTAATTATGAAGCACGTTTACAAAAGGCGTATATGGAGCTGAAAGTTGGAGATATGACTGCGGCGGTTAATGATTTTAACTTCATACTGAAGAAATATCCATTTTTTGTACCGGCATATTACGGAATTGCAGATGCAAAAAGTGCAACAGGAAGGAAGAAAGAAGCTGGCCAGTACCGGAGTCTTGCATCAGAGATAATAAACAACAAGGATTTTTATAAACGCAAACAAAACCTTGTAGCTAAGAATCAGATTGCAAAAGACACTCCGGTCAATGATATGAAAAAATCAGTTAATCTTCTTGAAAAACTGATTGTTAGAGATACTGATGATCAAAAATACGAGAATAAGTACGGCGAGGGTGTCCGTGGTGAAATTCAAAACAGCTATGCTGATCTGAAAAATGAGCGAAACTTTGAACTGAATTATTTTGCGCGGGTACAGGAAACCAGAAGGACGAATACATATCATCCGTTAATATCAAGATTTAACGGCGAAAATATGCTATCATCATCACTGAAAATTACCAACGACGTAGTAACATTTACTGCCGATCTTATCAATAGCCGGTTTGATGAAATTAACAAACTGACGGAACGAATAAAAAACAATCCAGAAGATGCCAACTTATATTTCCTGCGCGCTCTGGAATTCTCACATGTTCAGGATTATTCAAGTGCTATCGACGATCTTAACCACGCCATCACGCTACATACAGATTTTGCCTTGGCTTATTTTACACGTGCTAATCTTCGCTGTAAAATGATTGAATATCAGAATTATAATCAGAATGATGAAAAATCTGACGAAAAAAACAAGACAAATATCGCGGTAAAAGAAGAAAGTAATAAACTTAATTATGATCTGATAATTCGTGATTATGATAAAACAACAGATTTAGCTCCTGATTTTTCGTTTGCATATTACAATAAAGCTAATATCCTCAGTTCTCTGAAAAATTACAAATCTGCCATTATTGCTTATTCTAAAGCGATAGAAATTGACCCCGATTTTGCAGAAGCTTACTTTAACCGCGGTATTGCCTATCTGTATATGAATGATCAGGCAAATGCTATTCTCGATTTAAGCAAATCTGGCGAATTGGGTATTTTCCAGTCATATAGCATTATCAAACGTATTAAGTAAATCTGATTTCAGTTATTTTCTACTTATCTGGTATGATTTATGATATTTATCATACGACATTTGCTATTATTCAATATAATCCCAATGATTTAACTGAATTATTTGAATTTCTCCAGCAAAACATGCCATAGAACATGTATTTTTAAGAAGAAAACTTGTTATTTAGAACTATCTTTGTGTCAGCACAGCACAGAACAGTTAAACCTTTAGAAATGCCGTTTGTTTTCAATAATAAAAGCACAAAAGTTCAGCAATTGGCTGATTACCTTACTCAGTTGATAACTGTTCGTGAGTATAAGGTTGGTGAAAAGTTACCATCCATTAATGAGTTGAGCCGTAAACACAATGTGTCTAGAGATACCGTCTTTAAGGCTTTTCTGGAACTTAAAGAAAGAGGTGTAATTGATTCGCTTCAGGGAAAAAGTTATTTTGTTGCAAGTCAGAATTCAAATATTCTGCTTGTGCTGGATGAATATACATCCTTCAAAGATGTTCTGTATAACAGCCTTATTAAACGACTTCCCGAAAACACAAAAATCGATTTGTGGTTTCACCAGTATAACGAAAATCTCTTTAATACTATTGTGAATAGTTCTGTTGGCAGATATAACCAATATCTTATCATGAACTATAAAAACGATGAATATTCGCAGGTTCTTGAAAAAATTGACCGTAGCAAACTATTATTACTCGATTTTGGTAAATTTGATAAAGACGGACGCTCATATATCTGTCAGAATTTTGATGAAAGCTTCTACGAAGCGCTCACAACAATAAAAGATAACTTGAAGAAATATAAACGTTTATTATTTGTTATCAATAAGTTGCACAGACATCCCAGAAGCAGTGTGGAATGGTTTATGAAATTTTGCAACGACAATGGCTTTTTCGGTGAGATTTGTGAAGAAATTTCAGACCAAACAATAGAAAAAGATGATTTTTACATCATTGTAAAGCAGGAAGATGTCGTAAAAATGATCAAAAAGAGCCGCGTGGCAGAATTGAAATTGGGCACTGACGTCGGCTTGTTAGCATACAACGATATGCCATTTTACGAAATAATTGAAAACGGAATTTCGAGCATATCCATTGACTGGGAAGAAATGGGAAATTATGCTGCTGAGTTTATTGTAAAAAAAGAACTGATGCAACGTTTCCTGAAAACTAAAATAATAAAAAGGAATTCATTTTAATTTTTTTTATATTAATATATCAGCACAGTACAGTACGGCAAAATCTTACTAATTTATTAATAGACTTGAAAACCAATCTATGTAACTAAATATCTCTAATCAAAAAAAAATCACAACAATCTCTCTGTTAAACTTTCCCGCCTGACCAGCGGGGAAGTTTTTTTTTATCTATATGATTATTAAAAAAAGAATTCTTTTTTTAAAATCATACACAAGGTATGAGTTATCTGCACGGCGTAGTATTGACTTTTTTAATATTTGTATAAAATATTTATTACACTGAATTAGGTGTTGTAAATACTTGGAATATCAACTGAATCATTATCTTTGCTAAGTTTTAAATCAACAGAAACCGAAACAAAAATGGCAATGTACCTCTCTACATTGATTGCATTTACGGTATTAATTATCATACCGGATCTGTGGTATTTTCAAAAAATGAAAAAACACCATTTTTACATTTGGTTTCGATATTTATCATTAATCCCGGGCGTCTTTTTCATCCTGTCTTTATTTTATATCCGTTTCGGATTGGTGTATAATAACAGCTATAAAGTTACAGCTGCCGTTTCATGGATAATTTTTGCATTTTCGATTGTATACATACCTAAATTACTGTATATTATATTTTATTATATAAATCACTCATTTAACCGTATATTTAAAACCCGAACACGCATATTTCGTATCATAGGATTTGCTTTTTCTGTTAGTATGGTGACAGTTCTTTCGTATGGAGTAGTTGTAACCCGGGATGATTTTTATTTGAAAAAGCAGATTATTTATGTCGATGATCTTCCGGTAAACTTTGACAACTACAGAATTGCTATGTTTTCAGATTTGCATCTTGGCAACTGGGATAATAAATACATGATAATGAAACCCATAATAAAAATGATAAACTCGGGCAACCCCGATATAATCGTTTTTAGTGGCGATATGATCAATAACTATGAGAATGAAACCCTGGGCTGGGAACCCTATTTTCGTCAATTAAAAGCCAGGCAGGGAATATATGCTGTGCTGGGTAATCATGATTACGGTGACTATACAAAATGGAAATCCGAAAAGGCAAAAGCGGAGAATCTTGAAAAAACAAAAAGTAATATACGAAATCTGGGGTTTCGATTATTGCTCAACGAAAGTGTCGAACTGGTAAAGGGTTCGGATACAATTACGCTGGCCGGTGTTGAGAATTACGGTTCCGGTCATTTTGAAAACCATGGAGACCTAGCAGCAGCGCTGAAAGGAACTAAACCAACACGAAAAAAAATCCTTATTACCCATGATCCCAATCACTGGGATGATGAAGTTGTTTCAAAAAGAAAGGATATCTTTCTGTCACTTTCCGGACACACGCATGCGGGACAAATCGGGTATTCTAATGGTAATATTCAATTTTCACCTTCTTCGGTTGTGTATCCTCACTGGGATGGACTATATAGCAAGGGTAGTCAGTATTTGTACGTAAATCGAGGTGCCGGATTTGTTGGAATTCCGTTACGTATTGGTGTACCACCCGAAATTACTCTGATAGTTTTGAAAAGGAAGCATAAGAGAATTGAAAGCTGAGACTAATACTCTCTGGTTCCGAAAATCAAACTGCCAATCCGAACCATTGTACTGCCTTCCTCAATGGCAATTTTATAATCATCCGACATGCCCATGGATAGTTCGCTAAAACAATCATCACCAGTAAAATAATCCTTCTTCAATTCTTCAAAAAGATGTTTCAATGACCTGAATTCATCCCTAATCTGTGATTTGTTTTCGGTGAGTGTAGCCATACCCATCAATCCCCTGATTTCAATATTTTTAAAGGTTGGGAATTCAAAGTTGTTCAGCATTTCATGAATTTCTTCAACCGAAAAACCGAATTTGGTTTCTTCCTGAGCAATATGTATTTGCAGCAAGCAGGGTACTACCCTACCCGCCTTGTATGCCTGATTGTTGATTTCCTTTAAAAGTTTGAAACTGTCAACACCATGAATAAGTGAAACGAACGGTACGATATACTTAATTTTATTCGACTGCAGATGTCCGATAAAATGCCAATGGATATCCGACATAAGCTGAGCCTGTTTGGCCGTAAGCTCCTGTACGCGACTTTCTCCAAAAATTCTTTCCCCACAAGCATAGGCTTCCCTGATTGCACTTTCAGGATGAAATTTTGAAACACATACAAGTTGCACATTTCCTGGAATATTTCTCCTGATTTCAGTAAGGTTTTGCAAAATGCTCATAAGTTTGTTAATGAAATAATCAAATTTGCTGTTAATTGCGAATTATTCAGCTTTATATGGAAAAACATCTAAAATAGTTGTTTCAGCAATTGCCGCAATATCATAGTCGGCCAGTGTGTCTTTCATCCCTTTTTCAATCACTTCAAAGGCATCTTTTAGGGTTGAAGCCTGAGCAAACATAGTTGTGGCAATTCTTTTTTCAATTCCCTTTTCCTCGTCCAGACTGATGAAATTTACTTTTGCCCGATACCAGCGATCGCCGTTTTCGTTGGTGAAAAGTTCATTGATTTTTGCTCTTTTGATGTCACTAACCAGAAACTCGCCGCTGATAAACGGACGCATCTCTTCGTTGATCCGTTCTTCGGCTTCGGTAAATGACAAGGCATCAACCAGATATGCTTCACTTACTTTGATTACACCTCCGTCTTCAGCATTTTTCTCGTATTTAATTTTACATTGGAACCAATTATGCATTTTGTTAATTATTTGTTTGTTAGTATGTTATGTTTGTTGCGATTTATTTTTCGCGGACTACAAAAGTAGCAAAAAATAACAGAACTATAAACATTGCGGTTCACCAAATACACAAAATAATGATAAAACGACACATGCTGAGTTGTATGTTGTTAAGAATTCTATGTGAAGTTTTTTTTGTACCTTTGCAGAAAATTTCGACAATATGGGTAGAGTTCTTGCAATAGATTACGGCACTAAGCGAACCGGTTTGGCGGTAACCGATCCCATGCGCATTATTGCGAACAGTCTGGATACTGTGGCCACTCACGAAGTGCTTGATTATCTCGAGAAATACATTGCCCGTGAGCATGTGGATATATTTGTTATCGGACTACCAACTCAGATGAGCGGTGAAGAATCTGATACAATGAAACAAATCAGACCTTTTGCCGAAAAATTACAAAAAAAATTCCCTGCTATTGAACTGAAATATGTCGATGAGCGTTTCACATCGGTACTTGCGCATCAGGCAATGATAGCCGGTGGATTAAAGAAAAAAGATCGTCAGAATAAAGCGCTTGTGGATAAAATAAGCGCTACTATAATTTTGCAAAGCTATCTGGAAAATAATTATAATATATAAGATGATACTCCCAATTTACACGTATGGCAATTCGGTTTTAAGAAAAGTTGCTGAACCGATTGATGAAAATTACCCGAAACTCAAAGAATTGATAAAGAATATGTTCGACACCATGGTTCATGCCGAAGGGGTTGGACTTGCCGCGCCACAAATAGGTTTGCCGATACGGCTGATTGTAATTGATCTGGCCCCACTGAAAGAAGATGATCCGGAATTAGGAAATTTCAGGGTAATCATGATTAACCCCGAAATACTTGAAGTGAGTGAAGATGAAGTTCCTTTCGATGAAGGATGTCTGAGTATCCCGGGCATAAATGAAACTGTTCTGCGGCCCGAAAGTCTAAAAATAAGCTATCTGGATGAAGAATTAAACGAACACACGGAAATTTTCGATGGTTACAAAGCACGTGTAGTGCAGCATGAATATGATCATCTGGAAGGGCATTTATTTACCGACCGAATCAAACCACTGCGACGTCAGTTGATCAAAACAAAGCTGACAAATATCACGAAAGGGAAAGCGAACTGCAAATACAAAATCAAATAAGTGCTTTTAAAATTAAAACGGGGTGAATGTTTTTAGCATTCGCCCCGTTTTTTTATTCTTTTTTTTCTTCCGTTTCCGGTTTTACTTCCTCATCGTTTTTTTTGTCGGCTTTATCTTTCTGTTTCACAACCGGAGTATAAGAACTTGTCACATGCGGGTTGGCTGTTGAACCAGAAATGTAATCGTGCCGGTACATATTAAAGAAAAGCATAAACAACGACAACAATAACGGCCCGAAGATCACTCCCCAGAAGCCAAACATCGGAATACCCAGGAATACACCAAAAATAGTAATCAAAGGATGTATGTCAGCTAAGCGTTTCTGCAGAATCAGACGGGCTAAATTGTCAACGCCACCGATGATAATCGCACCAAACAAAATTATACCTATACCTCCGATATAATTGCCCTGAAATAAAAAAATAACACCCAGCGGCACCCAGATGATTGCTGTACCCACAACCGGAATGATGGTTGCGCAGGCTGTAAGTACTGCATATAGTAAGACGTTGCTAACTCCGAAAACCATGTAACCCACATAGGCAAAAATTCCCTGAATTATAGCCAGCAACGGTATCCCGACAGCATTTGCCTGAATAATGGATTTTGTTTCATGAACAAAGGTTTGTTTGTTTTCAGGAGTGAATGGCAGAATTTCGCGAATAGTCGTTTCGAACTCTTCGTAACTGTATAGCAAAAAATACAACACAAAAAGCACGATTACAATATTGATAATCAGTGAATATGAACTTGAGGCAAGCATCTGTACCAGGTTTGTTCCCAGTTTTGGAATAAACGATAAATTTTCAGGAGTAAAAATTTTGAAGTCAAAGCGGGTTTCGATTTGTGAAACTAATCCAAGCACCGCTGTTTTTATCTGTTCCGGATCAATTTTGATGCCCGAGAGTGTATCCACAGCCAGAAATGTTATTCCGGTGAGTGGTATCAAAAACACCAGCAGCGATTCCAGTATGATTAATGTTGAACTTAATCCTTTACCCCATTTCTTCTTTTTGGTTAAATATTTCATTTGACCCCTAAGCAGAACAAAAAGCGTCAGAGCCCCAAGGAAGCCACTCATATATGATTTGAGTTCTTTAAAAATAATAATTCCCAGAAAAAGCATCAAAGCAATAAGAATATACTTATATTCATTATTTTTCATTTGTCGTTCTTTCATACAACATATATATTAATGAATTAATACGGGTTATTGGGTGATTCAATCCTGATGAAATTCCGGATTTTCAATGTGTAAAGTTACAATAAAATTCATTTCTGTAATCCGATAAAGATAAATTTTGTAAAATCATTTCCTGGTACAAAAAATGGGAATGAGAATTTAGAATACAATCCCTGTAGACAAACGAAACTTACCGGAAAATATTTTTTCCGGTTTCTCTATCCGACTGAACAACATACCTATAACAAACTTCCGGTATAATATAATAAAATTTATTTAATCTTCCAGATGTTTCATTAGAAAAAATCATTTTAGAAAACATTTTTTGTTTTATAAAAATTTATAGTTCACTGTATCAGCTAAATAAAAATTATTTTGGAAAACATCGAAAAATATTTCGAAAATATATTTGTCGATTATAGGAAAGTTCGGAAATATTTTCCTAAAATTGTATTCTGAAAAATAAGCGGACTAAAATTTCATAATTAATTAACATATAATACAATAACGTATCGTGGAAAAAAAGACTTTTACTCAGGAAGATGTTGAAAATGCTACCAGGGAATATTTCAATGGAGATGAACTGGCTGCCAAAGTCTGGGCAACGAAATACGCCTTAAAAGACTCATTTGGAAACATTTATGAAAGAACTCCGGATGATATGCATCATCGTTTGGCTAACGAAATTTCAAGAATTGAACAAAAGTACCCAAATCCTCTGTCCGAAAAGGAACTCTTTGAATTGTTCCGTAACTTCAAGTACATCGTTCCTCAGGGAAGTCCGATGACCGGAATTGGAAACGAACATCAGGTAGCCTCATTATCCAATTGCTTTGTAATAGGTTTTGACGGAGATTCTGATTCATACGGCGCCATCATTAAAATTGATGAAGAGCAGGTTCAGCTGATGAAACGCCGCGGAGGCGTTGGCCATGACCTCACCCATATACGGCCCAAAGGTTCTCCCGTAAAAAACTCAGCGCTTACTTCCACAGGTATTGTTCCCTTCATGGAACGGTATTCGAATTCAACCCGCGAGGTTGCGCAGGACGGACGCCGTGGTGCTCTAATGCTTAGTGTGGCTATCAAGCATCCGGATGCCGAATCGTTTATCGACGCTAAAATGGAATCAGGTAAGGTTACAGGTGCAAATGTATCAGTAAAACTTGACGACGATTTTATGAACGCCGCTATAAATAATCTTCCATACACGCAGCAATATCCAACAAACAGCACTAATCCATGGGTAAAGAAAGAATGTGACGCAACAGCTCTTTGGAAAAAAATTGTTCATAACGCCTGGCAATCGGCTGAACCCGGTGTACTTTTCTGGGATACCATTCTGAAAGAATCTGTACCTGATTGCTATGCAGATCTGGGTTACCGCACCGTATCAACAAATCCATGCGGCGAAATACCGTTGTGTCCGTACGACAGCTGCCGTTTGCTTGCCATAAATCTGTATTCGTACGTAAATAAGCCATTTACTAAAGAAGCAAATTTTGATTTTGAACTTTTCTCTAAGCATGTTCAGCTGGCTCAACGCATCATGGATGATATCATTGATCTGGAAATGGAAAAAATTGACAAGATCATTGCGAAGATAGAATCGGATCCGGAGAACGACGACATCAAGAACACCGAATTCCAGCTTTGGGAAAAAATCAAAACAAAAACATCGCAGGGACGTCGTACAGGTGTGGGAACTACAGCCGAAGGCGATATGCTCGCAGCAATGGGAATTACCTACGGTACTGAAGAAGCCATTGAGTTTTCGGAGAAAGTACACAAGGCAGTAGCACTGGCTGCTTACCGTTCGTCCGTTAATATGGCAAAGGAACGTGGGGCTTTCGATGTTTATGACGCAAAAAGAGAAGTAAATAATCCTTTTATCAACCGTATTCGTGTAGCTGATCCCGAATTGTATGAAGATATGAAGAAATACGGTCGTCGGAATATTGCCTGCTTAACCATTGCTCCTACAGGTACTACCAGCATCATGACTCAAACGACATCCGGTATTGAACCGGTGTTTATGCCGGTATACACCCGCAGACGCAAAGTCAATCCAAACGACAAGAATGTTCATATTGATTTTGTTGACGAGAACGGAGACTCGTGGGAAGAATTTATCGTATTTCATCACAAATTTGTTACGTGGATGGAAGTAAATAATTATTCGACTACAAAACATTACAGCAAAGAAGAAATAGACGAATTAATTGCAAATTCTCCTTATTACAAAGCTACAGCTAACGACGTTGACTGGCTTAAAAAGGTTCAGATGCAGGGTCGCATCCAGAAATGGGTGGACCACTCTATCAGTGTTACCATCAATCTTCCAAACGATGTTTCGGAAGAACTTGTAGGAAAACTTTACGAGGAAGCATGGAGATCCGGATGTAAAGGTGCAACTGTTTATCGCGATGGTTCCCGTGCCGGAGTTCTTGTAGCGATGGAAGAGAAAAAAGAGGAGAAAAAAGATGATAAGGAGCGTTGCTTCTGCATTGAAGATGAAAGACTTGTACGTCCGAAGGAATTGAAATGCGATGTGGTACGTTTCCAGAATGCGAAGGATAAATGGATTGCTTTTGTAGGCTTGTATGATGGAAGACCCTATGAAATTTTCACCGGGCTTGCTGACGATGAAGAAGGAATTGTATTGCCCAAGAACGTTACCGAAGGAAAAATCATTAAGGTTACAGATGAAAACGGCAAACGCTATGACTTCCAGTTTACCAACAAAAGAGGATTTAAGACTACTGTTGAAGGACTTTCGCATAAGTTCGACAAAGAATTCTGGAACTACGCAAAACTGATTTCCGGTGTATTGCGTTATGGCATGCCGATCGACCAGGTTATCAAACTGGTATCCGGTTTACAACTCGACAACGAATCTATCAATACCTGGAAAGTGGGTGTGGAAAGAGCGCTCAAGAAATACATTCCGGACGGAACGCAAATTTCGGAACAGGCTTGTCCGCATTGTGGTCAGAAAGCTCTGGTATATCAGGAAGGATGTTTAACCTGTAAAAACTGTGGTTACTCACGTTGTGGATAATCTTAAAAACATACAATCATCAATAAAAAAGACGGGAATTTCCCGTCTTTTTTATTGATGATTATTCTGCCAACTCTTCATTTGGCGATATTTCGCTGAACTTTTTATGTCTCTTGAAATAAAACTCGTAGATCAGGCTATGCTGGGAGATTTCTTTTTGTAACGAACTGACTGATTTCAAAATATTTTCCTGACGTTTATCGGAAAATTTCGATTGAATGGTTCGGAAGTCTGTTCTGGCATCGGTTACAGCTTTGGCATTCTGATACTTGCCCTGCAGCAACAAATGCAGTGCCGCCAGGTTGTCGAGAAAGAAGCGAACGTCAAAGACATGTTTCAGGCTTTTGTGAGGAAGATTTTTATAAAGCAGCAACAGGTTGTTTCTGAAATTGAGATAGGTTTTACGCGGGTGTTCGGCATTCAGAGTACCACCGCCAATGTGATACACTACGCTTTGCGGAATGCATACAATGCGCTTACCACGACTTTTCAGCCGCCAGCAAAGGTCAATTTCTTCCATATGAGCAAAAAACTCATCATCGAGACCACCGGCTTCCCAATAATCGGCCGAACGGATAAACAGACAGGCTCCTGTTGCCCAGAAAATATCCTTTATATCGTCGTATTGACCCCAGTCTTCCTCTACTTCACCAAAAATACGTCCCCGGCAGAACGGGTAACCATACTTATCGATAAACCCGCCGGCAGCACCGGCATATTCAAAATAATTCCGGCGATGATAAGACAGGATTTTAGGTTGACAGGCAGCCACATCCGGATTTTCATTCATATAAGTATATAGGGTCGAGAGCCAGCCTTTTGTTACTTCAACATCCGAATTCAACAACACATAATATTCCGTATTTATGTTTTTCAATGCTTTGTTGTACCCTTCGGCAAAACCATAATTCTTGTCGAAAGCATCCACTTTCACTGTTGGGAATTTTTCGGAGAGAAGCTGCAGTGAACCATCGGTGGAGCCGTTGTCAGCTACAACAACTTCAGCGCCGGGTACATCTTCTATATTTTTCAGGAGGACTGGCAAAAACTCATTCAGATATTTCTCACCATTCCAGTTTAGTATTACTACTGATACAGACATTTTATTTTGTTATTTATTAGAGATCAATTATTTGCAAATTTCCATCGGCGGTGCGACCAAAGCCAGCAGGAAGGATCAGTCAGGATTTCCTGTTCGAGCATGCGGATGTATTTCTCTGTAATTTCAAATTTCTCACTATCCTTAGGTTGCAAACAAATCGGGACAGGATCACAGCTGTAGTATCCTCTTTTCACTTTACGGATCCGGGCATAATAAACAGGAAAATCATAGATTTTTGCAATCGTTTCAGCGCCTGTGAGCACCGGTGTTCGCTGATTCAAAAACTGCGAATAATATCTGATACCCTTTCTCGAAGGACTTTGGTCTGAAATCAGGCCGATCATTCCGGTTTTTCCTTCTTTTCGCATCTCGCGGAGTGTATCAAACAAATCGTCAACTTCCACATTGACAGAACCAAAACGGATGCGCAGGTCATAAACAACCTTATCGGAAAGTTTGTTCGAAAGTTTTTTATACACCTGATACATTGGTTTATCCGCAGGAAGATATTGACTGAATGATGAAGTCCATTCCCAGTTGCCAAAGTGAGAGGTCATGAGTATAACACTCTTATTTTCATCGTAATGCTTAAGCAGGGGTTCGTAATTGGTTATTTTCATCCTTTGCATGATTTCTGTTTTACTCATCGTTGCCAGTTTCAGGCTTTCAAACAGCAAATCGCACAAATGATGGTAAAATTTTTTCTCAATTTTCAGCAATTCATCTGCCGGTTTTTCGGGAAATGACCGTCTCAGATTATCTCTGACTACTTTTTTTCTATATCCGACCAGGTAATAAACAAACAGGTATGTAATATCCGATAGTAGGAATACTACAGGGAAAGGGAGCAGAGAAATCAGTTTTATTATTACCCTTGTAAAATGATACATATGCTTATTAATAACCAAAAAAACACCCGACAATAAATGTCAGGGTGTTTTTTTGCATACATTCTTATAATTTTAATCCTCTTCGGTATAAATCCCGAGAGATTTTCCATATTCGTACTCGCCATCGAGTATCAGTTGAATTTCATCTTCCGAGAGATGCATTTTATCCTTTTTCGATGCTTTCAGCACGTATTTCATCATTTCTTCCTCATCAATACTTGCTTCTTCGGTTGATTGGTCATCAATCAGTCCGTTTTCTTCATAATAATCATATACCACATCCAGTACATAGTTGATAGCGTCCTCGTTGATTCTGTCCTTCTGTTCGTCAGGAACCAGTTTCAGAATAAATTTCACGGCGTCATCTTCGTCATAAACCAGTAAATCGTCGTCCTGTGTTTTCATAATTATATATTTTAAATTATTAAATTTACTTTCAAAAATCTGTTTCAAAGATACATGATTTTCACAACACTATTTATTATTTTAGTTTTTATTATCAATTAATCTGTCGGTTAAAATATTTCTTAAATATCGAATTATACTGTTATATTCTTATTATTTTGCAGATTATGCAAAATCGCTTATCTTTGTATATAAATAGCAGACCGGTTTGTCGCTGTCTCACTCACGTGAGATTGAGGAAAGTCCGGGCAACGCAGAGCACCATATTTCCTAACGGGAAGCTGTTCGAAAGGGCAGAGTAGTGTAACAGAAAATAACCGCTTCGTTTGTGACGGAGTAAGGGTGAAAAGGTGAGGTTAGAGCTCACCGGCTGTGGTGGCAACATCGCGGGCCGTACATCTTATGGGTTGCAAGATCATGTATACCGGCGCAGTAGGACTGCTCGTCCGAGCCGGGGGGTAGATTGCTAGATCCCGTCAGTGATGACAGGACCAGATAAATGACAAACACTCCGCTTCTGCGGAGAACAGAACCCGGCTTACAGGTCTGCTTTATTTGTAAAATTCCTGTTGCATGAAGCATGCAATAACAACAAATATTCAATGAAGAAACTAATTGAAACCATCAAATATCTTTACAATTTTATCAGTACGGATATATGGCGGATAACGGGTCACGAATTGTCACGTACCCGTCGTTTTTTCTATAGTGTTATCAAAACCATCTATCTGGCTATCAGAGGTTATGTGCGAAACAAACTCGGTGTCCGGGCAGCAGCACTCACCTACTCCATTACATTTGCCATCGTACCGCTCATCGCACTAATTGTAGCCATTGCCAAAGGGTTCGGAATTGAAAACTATATCGAAAAAACACTTCAAGACACTTTTATTGCTCAGGCAAACCTGATACCTACGGTGATGGGATTTGTGGAAAAATACCTGAAAACGATGCAGGGAGGAATATTTATCGGAATTGGGGTTGTTATTCTTTTGTACTCCGTTATGAACCTTTTTATGCAGATAGAATCAACTCTGAACAACATCTGGCAGGTTCAAAAATCACGCTCCATTTTCAAACAATTTACAACCTATTTTGCCGGGATTTTTTTATTTCCGGTATTGGTCGGAGTTACAAGCGGACTTTCCATTTACATCAACGGCATACTAAAAACCACTTTCATTTATCAGATATATAGCCCGTTTGCGCAGTTTTCAGTTATAGTCGTACCCTACCTGACCAGTATCCTGATGTTTACCATCATATATCTGATCGTACCTAACACGCGTGTCAGGTTTCTCAACGCGCTGATTGCCGGAATACTTGCCGGAATTGCATTTCAGCTTTTCCAGACATTGTATGTTAACGGGCAAATCAGCCTGACACGATATAATGCCGTTTATGGTGGTTTTGCAGCCATTCCGTTGATGCTTTTATGGTTGAATATCTCCTGTCAGATATTCCTGATAGGCGCGGAGATTTCGTATGTGTCTCAGAATCTGCGTAACTTCGACTATGAGGTCGATACCGATAATATCAGCAACCGATACAAATCATATCTTGAATTTTTTGTGGCATATATCATTGTCAAGCGCTTTGAACAAAGTAAACCACCCATGACCGTTGAAGATATAGTCAGTGAATATAAACTGCCCATCCGGCTGTTGAACCAGATACTGACTGTTCTGACCAATTCGAACATCATTATTCCGGTTAAAAAAGATAAAATCGAAACTGCGTACCAACCCGCTGTAGATATCAATCAACTGACAATAAATAAGATGTACTCTAAAATAGATCTGACAGGTTCAGATCTTTTCCTGAATTCGAAAAACGAGGAAATGGATGCATTCTGGCAGAAAATGCGTGAACTGCAATCCAAAACAGACAAACTTCGTGAAGATATTCTGTTAAAGGATATTTAATTATACCTTACCTGATATTCTCTTCTCTAAATATTTTGAAAGATCATAAAATACTAAACACTTTTTACGGGGATATTACACTGTTAAATTGCAAGAAAAAACTATCTTTGCAGGAATTTGCAAAAAAAATAAAATCAGTATTTTTGAATTAATAAATAATCGTATAAAAGAATAATAAGAAAATGACATCTGTTCAGATGTTTACAAAGTTATAACTGATTTCTGGACACTTACAGGTTGATTGAAATCAATAAATAAAATAATATGGGATTTAATGATATTCTGAAAAAAATAGTAGGAAATAAAGCTACCCGCGATATGAAAGAAATATCGCCCGAAGTGACAAGGATTAAGGCTGTTTATGAAGAGATAAAGAACCTGAGTAATGACGAACTGCGTGCACGTACCGAGCTGTTGAAAGCGACAATACAGGAAGCGATAGCGTCAGAGAATGCACGTATCGAAGAGCTGAAAGCCAGTATCGAAGAAACCGAACTTCATCTGCGTGAAAAAATCTACAATGAGATCGATAAACTGGAAAAAGAAATCACCGAAAAGATTTCAAAAGTACTTGACGAAATACTTCCGGAAGCTTTCTCCATTATGAAAGATACCGCCCGCCGTCTGAATGAAAACAACGAAGTGATTGTCACTGCCACTCAGTTCGACCGCGATCTGGCTGCCAGATACGACTTTGTAACCATTCAGGGCGATAAGGCTTATTACAAAAACGAATGGACTGCAGGAGGCAACAAGATAAAATGGGACATGGTGCATTACGACGTGCAACTCTTCGGAGGGGTGGTACTACACAAGGGAAAAATTGCAGAAATGGCAACCGGTGAAGGTAAAACGCTCGTTGCAACTCTTCCCGTATTTCTCAATGCCCTTACACACCGCGGCGTTCATGTGGTAACCGTAAACGATTATCTGTCAAAACGTGACTCCGAATGGATGGGCCCGCTGTATATGTTCCACGGCTTATCGGTTGACTGTATCGACAAACATCAGCCAAACTCCGACCAGCGCCGTCAGGCATACCTGGCTGATATCACCTTCGGCACCAACAACGAATTCGGTTTTGACTACCTGCGCGACAACATGGCCAACAGTCCGATGGATCTTGTGCAGCGTAAACATATATATGCCATTGTCGATGAGGTTGACTCCGTTTTAATTGACGATGCACGTACTCCGTTGATTATTTCAGGACCGATACCCAAAGGCGAAGACCAGTTATTTGAAGAATTATGTCCGAAAGTGGAAAAACTGGTAAACGCGCAAAAGGTACTGGTTACCAAATACCTGGCCGATGCCCGTGCGCTGATGAAATCAGAAAAAGAAAAAGAACGTGAGGAAGGTACGCTGGCATTGTTCCGCTCGTACAAAGGGATGCCCAAAAACAAGCCTCTGATCAAATACCTCAGCGAACAGGGTGTGAAAGCTGCCATGATGAAAACCGAAGAGATTTACATGGAGCAAAACAACCGGAGAATGCCCGAAGCAACCGATCCGCTGTTCTTTGTCATTGATGAAAAAAACAATTCGATAGAACTAACCGATAAAGGTATTGACCTCATTACAGGAAATTCGGATGATCCGCTCCTGTTTGTACTCCCCAACGTGGGTGAAGAAATGGCCGAACTGGAAAAAATGACCGGACTTTCGGCGGATGAAAAACAGAATAAAAAAGATGAAATACTTCAGAATTATTCTGTCAAATCAGAACGTGTTCATACCATCAATCAGTTACTGAAAGCATATACCTTATTCGAACGCGATGTTGAGTACGTAGTTCTCGAAAACAAGGTAAAAATTGTTGATGAGCAAACCGGCCGTATCATGGAAGGCCGTCGTTATTCCGATGGTTTGCATCAGGCTATTGAAGCCAAGGAACGCGTTCAGGTCGAAGCTGCCACACAGACTTTTGCCACCATTACGCTTCAGAATTATTTCCGTATGTATCTGAAACTGGCCGGTATGACCGGTACAGCCGAAACAGAAGCCGGGGAGTTGTGGAATATCTACAAACTTGACGTTGTGGTAATTCCGACCAACCGCCCCATCGTGCGAAACGACATGGAAGACCGCGTTTATAAAACCAAACGTGAAAAATATACAGCAGTAATTGAAGAAATTGTGAAACTGGTAGAAGCCGGAAGGCCTGTACTGGTGGGTACAACATCCGTTGAAATTTCGGAATTACTCAGCCGCATGCTTACCAGCCGGAGGATTAATCATAATGTACTGAATGCTAAACTGCATCAGCGTGAAGCAGAAATTGTTGCTCAGGCCGGTCAGAAAGGCACGGTTACCATTGCTACCAATATGGCCGGTCGTGGTACCGACATCAAGCTTACCCCCGAAGTGAAAGAGGCAGGCGGTTTGGCAATTATCGGTACCGAACGTCACGAAAGCCGCCGCGTTGACCGTCAGTTGCGTGGTCGTGCAGGTCGTCAGGGTGACCCGGGTTCTTCCGTATTCTTTGTTTCGCTCGAAGATGATCTGATGCGTTTATTCGGCTCGGAACGTATCTCGGGCGTGATGGACCGTCTTGGTTTCGAAGAAGGAGAAGTGATTGAACATTCCATGATTTCGAAATCCATTGAGCGCGCTCAGAAAAAGGTGGAAGAAAATAACTTCGGTATCCGTAAGCGTCTGCTCGAATACGACGACGTGATGAATTCGCAGCGTGAGGTGATTTATGCAAAACGCCGTCATGCCCTGATGGGTGAACGTATCGGTGTGGATATTTCAAACATGATTTTCGATGGTGCTGAACTGATTGTGGAAAACGCAAAGAATTCGGAAGATTTCGAAGAATTCGAAACGGAACTGATGAAAATCTACGCCATGGATTCTCCGATACAGGAAGACGAATTGAAAGGCATCCGTCACAAGGAACTGACCGAAAAGGTGGTTGATGCCGCCCGTCAGGCTTTCAAACGCAAGACAGAGAAAATGGCTTCGGTAGCTTATCCCGTTATCAAGGATATTTACGAAAACAAGGGAAATCAGTACGAAAGTATTCTCATACCGATTACCGACGGAAAACGTGTATTCAACATCACGTCAAATCTGGAAACAGCCTACCACACCGAAGGCAAGGAAGTAATTAAGGATTTCGAAAAACAAACACTCCTGTATGTGATCGATGACGAATGGAAAGAACACCTCCGTCAGCTCGACGAACTCCGCCAGTCGGTACAGAATGCAAGTTACGAGCAAAAGGATCCGCTGCTTATCTACAAGCTTGAATCATTTGGACTTTTCAAAGAAATGGTCGATAATATCAACCGGAAAGTGCTTGCCATACTTATGCGTGGTCAGATACCTATCCGCGAACCCGAGCAGGTTCGTCAGGGTGAAATGCAGCACCGTCAGGATTATAGCAAATACCGTACTCAGAAAGATGATGCAGGAAGAAATGTACCGTCGTCCGACCCGACAAAACAGGATACCCGCGAACAGCAGAAACCGGAACCGATCCGTGTGGAGAAAAAGGTGGGACGCAACGATCCATGTCCCTGCGGCAGCGGTAAGAAGTTTAAAAACTGTCATGGCGCTTAATTCACGGAACTATAGTATATAAATAAAACCATTCAATATGTTATTGAATTATATAACCTGGAATGTAAAGCCTGAATTATTCTCGGTGGGAGAACTGACGGTTCGCTGGTACGGATTTTTGTGGGCTGTAGGTATTTTTCTGGCGCTTATCATTGTTCAGAAACTGTATAAGCACGAGAAATTACCTGAAACCTGGATAGACAAACAGTTTTTGTATGTGGTGATAGGAACTATCGTCGGAGCGCGGCTGGGACATTGCTTCTTCTACGAATGGCATTTGCTCCCGCAGCCTGTCGAATTTCTGGGCATCACCTTCAAATACGGAAATCCCTACCTGACACAACCCTGGAAACTGCTGTACATCTGGCAGGGAGGTCTGGCAAGTCACGGAGGCGCTATCGGTATTCTGATAGCCATGTACCTGTATCACAAGAATGTAACACATCGCGGATTTATATGGGGGCTCGACCGACTTGTAATCGGCGCAGCTGTTACCGGATTGTGTATCCGACTGGGTAATCTGATGAATTCCGAGATTTACGGAAGCGCCACTACCCTGCCCTGGGGATTTATTTTTGTACGCGACGGACAAACCGAACCCATGCATCCCACGCAGATATATGAAATGCTTTACTGTCTGGCAACATTCCTCGTTTGCTGGTGGCTCTACTGGAAAAAAGAAGCTTACAAACGTACAGGTCTGATTTTCGGAGTATTCTTACTCGGCATTTTCGGAACCCGTTTTCTCCTTGAATTCATCAAACTCAATCAGGAAGCATTTGAAGGCGGAATGATACTGAACATGGGACAAATCCTGAGCATACCGTTTATCGCATGGGGCGTCTGGCTTATTTACGACAGTAAAAATCATATTCAGCCCGAAGAAGTAAAACCTCCCGCAGCAAACAAACCAAACAGAAAAAAATAGTTATAAATCGAATAAGCCTTGAAATCAAGGCTTATTTTATTAATTTGTCAGCATACCATGGATATAAATCATGTAAAGCCCTACAATCAGGAAGAAGAAAAAACCAAACAGCTGAACCGCATGTTCAACACCATTTCGCGTCAGTACGACAAGTTCAACGACATCATGAGCATGGGACTTGCGCGGAGATGGA
>DAONDU010000009.1:0-27193 GCA_035402725.1 Paludibacteraceae bacterium
GGATTTTATGGAAGAAGCTCCGAAAAAATTCTTCCGTATGACACAGGGTCAGGAAGTTCGTCTGAAAAACGCCTATATTGTGAAATGTACCGGATGTAAGAAGGACGAAGCAGGTACCATCGCTGAAATTTACTGCGAATACGACCCGAATACCAAAAGCGGAATGCCTGAAGCCAACCGAAAAGTAAAAGGGACTCTTCATTGGGTATCAGTTGCACACAGCCTGCCTGTTGAAGTGCGGTTGTACGACCGTTTATTCTCAGTCGAAGATCCTTCAGCCGATGAACGCGATTTCCGTGAATTACTTAATCCGGGTTCGCTCAAAGTGCTCACCAATTGTTATGTCGAAGAGTATCTCAGAACAGCAAAACCGCTCGATCATTTTCAATTTCAGCGTATCGGCTATTTTAATGTGGATGCTGACAGTACTGAAGACAAGCTGGTCTTCAACAGGACTGTATCGCTGAAAGATAGCTGGGCAAAAGAACAAAACAAGTAATTAATATCATGAAATATCGTCTAAGGCTGTCTGTTTACGGGCAGCCTTATTTTTAAAACATTTTTTTCAAATGAAACCATTGATTACCGTTGGATTGCTTTTATGCTCCAACATATTTATGACACTTGCCTGGTACGGACATTTGAAACTGGTTCAATATCCCTGGTTCAGTAAAATCTCACTGATTGGTGTGATACTTTTCAGTTGGGGTATTGCACTATTTGAATACTGCTTTCAGGTTCCGGCCAATCGCATTGGGTTTCAGGGCAACGGCGGGCCATTTTCACTCGTACAACTTAAGGTGATGCAGGAAGTTATCACACTGACTGTTTTTATGATTTTCTCATACCTGGCTTTTCACGAAACCATCAAATTAAATCAACTGATAGGTTTTCTTTTTCTAATACTAGCTGTGTATTTTATTTTCAAACCCTAAGTATCAGTACAACGTATAAAAAACATATTTTTCAGTCATTTAAAAAATGAAAGAGGGTACCTTTTCGGGTACCCTCTTTGAACATTATAATTGATGTGTAGTATTCCTGAATAACTGTTTGTACGCTTTAAGTGTGAATAGGATGCGTTTTTCGTATGTTGTTTCTACTTTACTTCTACTTCCTTGTCTCACCAGCCGGTTTGTAGTCTGTCCGTTTTACAGGACTGTCTGTTTCGCCTTTTGCTGATGAAATCATTTCAGCCGTATCTTTTTCCTTTTGTAGTTTTTGCTTCGCCATGTCCGGTTTATTGTGAGCAATTTCTATTCGAAACTACTTTATTACAATTCTCCGTTCAGATTAGTTTCAAACGATAAGATTACTCTTTTTTCGTTTTTATTAAGTGGGCTATGCAGGTGTTCTAACTCATAATCCCTTGTTTCATGATTTTCAGTAAAATCACCGCTACTCTGTGGATATTCACTTTATTACTTTTTAGTCAATGCATTTTAGTCGCTACCTTTTCCTCAGAATTTTTTATTCGGGGTATATGGTGGTGGATGAAGTAGTTGGTACACAGGCAAATTGTGTCGATTATCCTATTTTTTACCGTTATTTATTCGGCATGTGTGGCAATATTCCCTGTTATGGTTATATCACTTCATCACAGGGTTAATCGATGTCTGTTGCTTTTTTACGAGCTTACCGGTTAACTGATCTTACCATCAATTTTTCGGGCAGACTTTCGTTTCGCATCGTACGGATTGATTTCAGTCCTTTTTGATAAAACTTACATTTTCTTCCTGTTTTGCGAGACTGTTTGCTTTTGTGCCTTCTGCAGGTTGTTACCTCTTCGTCTTTTGCAGTATTTTGAAACCCGATTTTATCTATCGGCAATCATTCCTGCAATTACTTTTTTGCAGATCTTCAAAGTAAATTATTCTCTCTGCGTTTTCACCAAGATTAAAAATGTTTTTATGAGAAAACACTTTTTCAATTTTCTAATACCTGAACCTTGATTTGACTTTTAATTTTTTTTGCGCTGCGTCGCCTGAAACCTTCAGTCGCAACGTAAAAACATTGCTGTTTTCACTTTTAGCCCTGTGGAAAAAGTATTTGTATCGAAATACAAAGGACTTTATTCTGCTTCGACAACACGGCGTCCCTGCTTTCGTCAAGCAAAGTTGCGTTTCAGTGAAACGTATTTAGTTGAAAGTCGGATTTTTCGGGTATTTGCATGCTGCCAAGAATCGTAAAACCATCGGCTTTGCTATACTACACATTGGACACGGCTTGTATCCAATTTGGAAGATAACGATGCTTATAGTCAGTGCATCCTTCGTTTTGCATGTAAATTTTCTCCGGAAAATCCGGTTGCGGATATTAAATAGTATTGATTGTTCTTTGGTGTTTCAGTTTTTCAAAGATCACTTCGCATCTATTATTAATGCTATGAGTAATAACTCATGTCGCAAATATAATACACCTTATAATCGATTTGCAAATTATTTTACCTGTTTATATCAACAAGTTTTCAGCTTAGTTATCAACAGACTTATCAACATCTACTCAAACAGCCTGCAATGAACAGATACAAGTACTTTTTGCCGAATAAAAATCGAGAGTTATCAACAACCAATTTTTACAATAAAGGTGAATTTTAATTTCAAAATGGATAAATTAATTGACCGTAGGATTTATTTGGGGAATTATATTTGGAGAATTTTCAATGTTATTGGTTTTTTCTTCCTCTTTAACTCTTTTGTCTTTTTTTCCGTTTCCGAATGTCAGGCAGAAGCCCGTTTTTAAATTTACAGATTTTGTTTTGTATGGTACAAATTCTGGTGTATATCGAAGGGGAATAAAATCGCTGGCAAGGAACATATTGAATGGACCCACAGAGGCATTAACTCCAAGTCCTATATTACTGAAACTGCCGTTTAACAATGAATAACTCAGTGAAGCATTAAACCAGCTTGAAGGGAAGAAATTGGCAGAGGTGGTTATTTCTTCATAAAGCTTTTTGTTGATAAATGTGCTTTTCGACAAAAGTCCGAGACTTACCTTGTCCTTCACGATATAGTATTCCAATCCGGCCATCAATTTGGTTTGCAGGGATGTTTTGTATGGATTGAATGTGGTGTTATACTGCAGACTGTCTGTAACAATGTCGGTGTAGTCATCGTAGTTGTTGGTTGTGTCATCCAATTCGAAATTAACTCCATCGAAATTGAAATTTTCCGAAACAGAGATGTTAACCGTATTTCTTTTCCAGTTGATATATCCAAGGTCCAGCACGGCAACAGAAACTGAAAGTCGGTCTGATACTTTATAAGAAGCTCCCAGGTCAACAGCAAAACCACTTCCGGAAGGATGATTGATAACATCCACAAACTCTTTAGCCATGTCAATATAAGTGTCTATGCCGGATTCTAAGGATTGTTCAGGAAAATCGGAGGCAATGGAGTCGATTTTACCGGCATTGCTCAGAATAAATTTGGTGAATGGTATTGCTCCGTTAATGTTGCCCCCAATGGTTGCATCCCATTTATCTCTGTCAGCATTAAGATTTAGTTTATCGAATCCGACAGTAATATTTGCTTCGCCTTTCAGGTATTTTGCTTTTAAACCTACGCTCAACCTTTCATTGATTTCCCGGGAATAACCCAACGCGTATTCGGTATAAGCAGTCGCTGACATATTCATTGAACTCATATCATACCGGTTTACATTTAGTGTGTCAAGTGTACCGTATAAAATCAGTTTGAACATATCTTTTGGTACGGTAGCATTCATGTTGAATTTCTGCGAAACACCAAATGTAAAGTACGAACTTCCCGAACGGAAACCAATAGAAAAAATGTCCATATTCGCATTTGTTTGAAAGTTTGTCTGCGATCTTAAAGTGTTGTAAAATAAATCTTTATCGCCGTTCTCATCCAGAAATGTGATAGTTTTCATTTCTCCGTTAATCAACTTTGGATAAATAATATCCCTCATTGTTAACGAATTATTCCCCAGGCTGAATTCGAACGAAGGTATCAGTGGGAAATCTATGTAAAAGCCTGATGATGGCTGAAATGCCGGATTTAACTGATGTCTGTATGGATTGTTTTTCAGATAATACATGGTGCTTATCTGTGCCTGCAGTCCGCTAAAAGCAGACATTATCAATACAACTAATATGAGGTGTTTCACTATCGATTTATTCATTTTTTCTTACGGTGTTTAGTTCTTGATTGATATATCTCCGTTTACATACAAAGCGGCTTTAAGATGTATGTAATCTGACGGACGTAATGAAATCCGTGTATTGTTGTCATTTCCTGCAACAGTAACTTTAAGTACAATAAATTTTATTTTTGAAATAGCGGCAGTTTCTGATTGATCGAATTTTAACCAGGTAGTGCCGTTCGACTCTGAAATAGCGTAACCACTGGCATCCACGGTAGCATTTTTCAATTCCATATGTTTTTCGCAAATTTCACCTACCGGTTTTCTGTTTTCATCCAGAAACACAGTGGCAAGAATTGACTTTACTGGAAGCATATTTGAATAGTTCACCCTTAAAACAATATCATTTAGCTTTACTTTTTTGTTTATTTCAGAAATGTCCATGTTGAGCGTGTCCCTGACAATTAACATACTCCCTTTGTCGAAAGTGAACGGAAGTTGCATGTTCATGATTATATCCATACATTTGTCAGTTGCTATAAAATTGTTTTCACCCGGTTCAGCAACGGTGCTGGCAGCTACACTGTAAGTAAATTTCTTTGGCTCTATCAGAAAAAAGTTGTTTATATTGCCCATGGAGCGGCAAAAAGTAGTATATGAAATACTGGGTTCGTACAGTTTTTGTGATCTGTCCAGTGTCAATGTATATCCGGGAGAACCGTTAAAATCAGCACTGGCAGAAGCTCCCTTTTCATCATAGGCAGTTATATTATTTAAGTTGAATTTGGTTTTTACGCCTAAATAATTTTTAATCATGCACTTGATGGTAGGATTGTGGAAGTGCAGTGAACTGCCGTTTGTGAAAATGTCGTTAAAGAAATCAACATAAAGGTCCTTTTTAATCTCACCCGCATTTACATCCGGGAAATTGCCGTAGATAACCTTCATTTTTATGGATTCAAATAAAAAATCGAAATGCAGGGGAGAAAGCGCAAACGAGCCAGATGAAGGTATATCCACGATGTACCTGATGGTGAAGTATGGATTAGAGGCATCGTTCTTGAATTTCAGCATCGAATTGTCGCTGATATCAAGATAATTTGTGTTGTCACCGGGCTTGATGGTGATTTTTGCCTGCGCAGGGTTTGTGAGTACGATTCCCTCGGGCAAAACCACTTGAAGATTGATAGAATTCGACAATCCGGAATAAACGAAGAGTTTAAGCCTGGTTCCACAAATGCGCACACTATCCACACGTGTCTGTGCCCCTGATGTGCTTACGGAAAATTGATGGTTAACATCAAAATCGTAATGTCCTCCCAGCGAGGGAACAGTCAGATCCTGAACAACTGATACGGACTTTACCTCAACCTGATTGTCAGGTACAAAACTCATGGTGTCTCTGAGGTTCAGGTAAATACTGTCGCCCGAAAGAATAAGATTTTCAAAGTTGATTTTTTTTAACAGGTCTCCAATCGTTGTTTTAGCTTCACCAATTGGAACTGAAACCGTCTCGTCTTGAAGTACTATATTGTTGGAAATGTTACTGAGGTCGAAATCCGAATTTACACAAGAGTATGAAAGAATTGTAAAACATGGAATAAAGAACAATCGGGCAATTTTTTTATTCATAATGAATTTGTGTGATTTTAGTTGTATTGATCTGGTTGTTGTTGCAAATTGAAATAATAAAACTTGTTTTTAAAAAGTTTGTTATACTGATTAGATGTTTGTAGTTGTCTAAAAATATTTAAGGTTAAAATTAACGTTTATCGTAATGATAAAGCACAAAGTTATTAAAATTAATAATTAAGTCCAATCAAATTAATCATTCGAAAAAGTTAAAGTCGAATTATTTAACATAACCCCTTTTATCAATGATTACCGGAAAAAAATCTTTACCTTTGCAACACAAATAACTATATATGGCAAAAAATAAAAAACAGCTTCCACTCCTGGAAAATGTAACAATTACTGACATTGCTGCTGAAGGAAAAGCTATTGCAAAAGTGAATGATATTGTGGTGTTTGTGCCGTTTGCAGTACCTGGTGATGTTGCTGATTTGCAGGTTACACGTAAGAAAAGCAGTTTTATGGAGGCACGCGTGGTTGATATTGTGAAACCTTCTGAAATCAGGCAGGAACCTTTTTGCGAGAATTTTGGAATTTGCGGAGGATGTAAATGGCAAATATTACCATATGCTGAACAGCTAAAATACAAACAGAACGAAGTTGAAAATAACCTGCGAAGGATCGGAAAGGTTCAACTGCCTGAAATCTCTCCAATTCTGGGTTCCGCTAAAACAATCTTCTATCGTAATAAACTTGAGTTCACCTTTTCCAACCGACGCTGGAGAACTTTTGAGGAAATGAACTCTGCAAAAGAATTTGACACCATGAACGCGGTTGGTTTTCATATTCCGGGCATGTTTGATAAGGTGCTCGATATTAATAAGTGCTGGTTGCAGGACGATATTCAAAACCGCATCAGGAATGAAATTCGCTCCTATGCATTGCAGCATGCGTTGACATTCTTCGATTTACGCGTACAGGAAGGTTTCCTGCGTACCATGATGGTTCGTACTACCTCCACCAGCGAACTGATGCTGATTGTTGTCTTTTTTTACGAAGATAAAATCGAAAGGGAAAAACTGCTGCAACATCTGGCCGAGAAGTTTCCGGAAATCACTTCATTGCTCTATGTAATCAACTCAAAAGCTAATGATACAATTACCGACCAAACGGTACACACCTTCAAAGGCAACGATTGCATATACGAAGAGATGGAAGGATTACGTTTCAAAATAGGTCCGAAATCGTTTTATCAGACGAATTCTGATCAGGCTTATGAACTTTATAAGGTTGCCCGTAATTTTGCAGGACTGACTGGCAACGAACTGGTTTATGACCTGTACACCGGTACAGGTACCATCGCCAATTTTGTAGCACATAGTTGCCGCCAGGTGGTTGGTATTGAGTATGTTCCTGAAGCCATTGAAGATGCGAAGGTCAATGCTGCTTTGAACGGAATTGAAAATACGCTTTTCTTTGCCGGTGATATGAAAGACGTTCTTAATGCTGAATTTATTCGCACACACGGAAAGCCCGATGTCATCATTACCGACCCGCCTCGTGCCGGTATGCACGAAGATGTGGTGAAAGCCATGCTGCTGGCAGAACCTGAAAGAATAGTATATGTGAGTTGTAATCCGGCTACTCAGGCTCGTGATTTGAACCTTCTGGACGAAAAATACCGTGTGGCTGCTGTTCAGCCGGTTGATATGTTCCCGCACACCCATCATGTGGAGAATGTCGTGCTGTTAGTTCACCGATAGCTAAAAATTTTTTAACACACTTACTTGTTATCTATAAACTTGTTTACTGATATATTATGGCCAGAAAATATGATTTCGTCGTAGTAGGAGGGGGCATTGCAGGAATTAGTTTTGCCCTGAAAGCTGCAAGCTATGGTAAAGTGGCGCTGCTCTGTAAAACAACGCTGGAAGAAAGCAATACATCCTATGCTCAGGGAGGTATAGCTACGGTTATGTATGAACCGGATAATTACAAAAAACACATAGAGGATACTCTTATTGCAGGTGATGGACACTGTGATATTACAGCCGTGGAATTGGTTGTGAAAAATGCGCGGGCACAGATTGACCAGTTGCTGGAGTGGGGGATGGATTTTGATAAAACCGAAGATGGCAATCAATTCGATCTTCACAAGGAAGGCGGACACTCTGAATTCAGGATACTTCATCATAAGGATAATACCGGCTTTATTATTCAGGAAAGCCTGAATAAGCAGATTCGTAATCATCCGGGAATTGATTTGTATGAACATTATTTTGCTATCGAAATACTAACCCAGCACCATCTGGGCGAAATTGTAACACATCATACACCCGACATTGAATGTTACGGGGTATATGCGCTTAACCAGAAAAGTAATCATATCCACACATTCCTATCAAAAGTAACGATACTTGCAACGGGCGGTATCGGAAGTGTGTATCAGGCATCAACAAATCCGGCAATTGCTACTGGTGATGGTGTGGCGATGGTTCACCGGGCGCGGGGAGTAATCAGAGATATGGAATTTGTACAGTTTCATCCCACAGCTTTGTACCATCCCGGCGACAAACCGGTATTTCTTATTACTGAAGCTATTCGTGGCTATGGTGCTGTACTTCGTGGCCGCGACGGACAGGAATTTATGCAGAAATACGATAGTCGTGGCTCACTGGCACCACGAGATATAGTGGCAAGGGCTATCGACAACGAAATGAAAATACATGGCGACAGTTTCGAATACCTGGACGTAACCCATAAAAATGCGGAGGAAACGAAAGAACATTTCCCTATGATTTATCATAAATGCCTGGAATATGGTATTGATATTACCAAAGACTATATCCCTATTTGTCCCACTCAGCACTATATTTGCGGAGGTATTGCCGTCGATATTCATGGTCAGTCTTCTGTCAACCGGCTTTATGCGCTGGGCGAGTGTTCGGCAACCGGATTACATGGTGCCAACCGCCTTGCTTCCAATTCGTTGATTGAAGCCATTGTCTATGCAGAGGAAGCTGTGAAGCATGCTGCACCCCGTCTGGATCAGTTGACTTTCAATGAAATAATACCTGACTGGAACGATGAAGGAACTTCTCTGACCGAAGAAATGGTGCTGATTACCCAAAGTTTCAGGGAAGTGGAGCAAATCATGAGTACCTATGTCGGTATTGTGCGCTCCAATCTGCGTTTGCAGAGAGCCATGAGCCGTCTGGAAATACTCTTTCGGGAAACTGAAAGCCTGTTTAACCGCTCTGTGGTTTCGCGTGAAATATGCGAACTGCGTAACGTGATCAGTGTTTCATACCTGATTATCAAGCAAGCCATTGCAAGAAAGGAAAGCCGTGGACTACATTATACCGTAGATTATCCGAAAAAAATGGAAGAAGAAAAAAATGCGCAGGAATACACTAAAAAGAAAAAATAAATTTGAACAAGTATGATCAAACACATTGTATGTTTTCAGCTGGCTGATGAAGCCGAAGGAAAAACCAAAGCAGAAAATGCTCAGATTATAAAAGAAGGACTGGAAAACCTGGTAAATCTTATTCCGCAGGCAAAAAAAATTGAAGTGGGTATTAATCACCCTGATACACCTGTTTCCAATTATGATATTGTACTTTACTGTGAATTTGACAGTATCGATGACCTGAACATCTACCAGGAGCATCCCGAACACAAAAAAGTGGGCGCTTATATTGGTAAAGTTAAAACAGGCAGGGTTTGTGTGGATTATGAGGTGTGAAACCCGGACACAATTACAAAAATCAGAAATGGTTTGAATAATAAAAAAGCCTGATTTTCATTTCTGAAAATCAGGCTTTTTGTATATATGGAAAGCTGTGATTTAGTCTACAATTTTGCGGAACAAATTTTTCATGTTCACATAGTCGCCGATGATTTTATTCAGTTCCGACATTGCTATGCGTTCCTGTGTCATATCGTCGCGGTGACGGATGGTAACAGTGTTGTCTTCGAGTGTCTGATGATCCACGGTAATACAGAATGGTGTTCCAATCGCGTCCTGGCGGCGGTAACGTTTACCGATGCTGTCCTTTTCATCATAAGCGCATTTGAAATCAAATTTAAGCTCATTCATGATCTCTCTGGCTTTTTCGGGCAGTCCGTCTTTTTTCACCAGGGGTAAAATGGCAGCTTTTATCGGAGCCAGTACAGGCGGCAGTTTAAGTACTACCCGGCTGTCTCCACCTTCAAGTTCTTCTTCGGTGTAGGCGGCTGCCATTATCGAAAGGAAAGTACGGTCAACGCCGATAGAAGTCTCGATGACATACGGAGTGTATGACTGATTCAGTTCCGGATCGAAGTATTTGATATTCTTACCGGAATACTTCTCATGGCTGCCCAGGTCAAAATCGGTGCGTGAATGAATTCCTTCCACTTCCTTGAAGCCAAACGGCATTTCAAACTCAATATCCGTCGCGGCGTTGGCATAGTGAGCCAGCTTATCGTGGTCGTGGAAACGATATTTTGTATCTCCCAGTCCGAGTGCTTTGTGCCAGCGCAAGCGGAATTGTTTCCAGAATTCGAACCACTTCATTTCTTCTCCCGGGCGAACGAAGAACTGCATTTCCATTTGTTCGAATTCACGCATGCGGAAAATAAACTGACGGGCAACAATTTCGTTACGGAAAGCTTTCCCTATTTGCGCGATGCCGAAAGGTATTTTCATTCGACCCGTTTTTTGTACGTTCAGGTAGTTGACAAAAATACCCTGAGCTGTTTCGGGGCGAAGATAGATTTTCAAGGCTCCATCTGCCGTTGAACCCATCTCGGTGGAAAACATCAGGTTGAACTGACGAACATCTGTCCAGTTTTTAGTGCCGCTTATGGGGCAAACCACTTCGTAATCCACGATAATTTGCTTCAGTTCATCCAGGTCGCTGTCGTTTAGCGCTTTTACAAAACGTGCATGAATTTCATCCCGTTTAGTCTGATTTTCCAGTACCCGCGGATTGGTCTGGCGAAACATCACCGGGTCAAAGCTTTCACCAAAACGTTTGGCTGCTTTTTCCACTTCCTTTTCAATCTTTTCGTCGTATTTAGCCAGCAAATCTTCAATCAATACATCGGCACGATAGCGTTTTTTGCTGTCTTTATTATCTATCAACGGGTCGTTGAACGCGTCCACATGACCCGAAGCTTTCCAGGTCGTTGGATGCATGAATATGGCGGCATCAATTCCGACTACGTTTTCGTGCAGCAGGGTCATGCTGTCCCACCAGTATTTTTTCAGGTTGTTTTTTAGTTCCACACCGTTTTGTCCGTAGTCATAAACAGCGCTAAGTCCATCGTATATTTCGCTCGAAGGAAATACAAATCCATACTCTTTGCAATGTGCAATCAGTTTTTTAAAAACATCTTCTTGTGAAGCCATATCCTATTTTTACAGTTTATTGAGTTACAATTTGAAATATAGATTGCAAATTTACTGAAAAATATTGATTATTAAATCAAACCGATGCTAACGACTTAAAAAATCGGTTGTTTTGTTGAATAACTTAATAATTGCGGGTATTATTGATAAGATGGTGAATTTTCTTTTTTGATACAAATGATAACGTTGTCAGTCTGTGTTGCTGCCGCGCTTTTTACAGCTTTGTCAAAAAAGCATACAATATATTTCAGAGTTTGTACGTAAATCCGAATTTCCAGCCACTTTCGAGTATTCGTTCGTGGTACTTCTCAAATCCGAAGGGAAGTAACGAATGGATTTTTCCGTAGGGGTTGGCAAAGATTGAACCGCCGAATTTGAAATCGTATTTTATACCCACGCCCAGCATCAGACCAATACCGTTTTGGCTATCTACATGACTGTTGCTCATTAAATCCAGATCGAGCAGTAATCCACTATTGGCAAAGAAATACTTCCAGAAACCGGCTCTTACACCTATCGGAATATCAATGAGCGACAGTGTTGAATTGCTTGTGGTGACTTGTGGAGTAGGGGCCGAAGTGGTTGTAATTTTATACAGAGAATAGTTCATGCCGGTTTCCAACTCCAGCCAGTGATTGATTGGTCTCAGATAGATCAACCCTATACCCGAAGCATCCGTGACCGTGTGACTTGCCGCGCCCATCAGGGCAGGTTGGAGAACATTTGTGCCTCCGTTCAGGGAATAAGTAAATCCGATTTTTCCTTTGTCGGCTGTTTGCGCATAAGTTGCTGAAAAAGTGAATAAAATTGCAGATAAAATCAATAATTTCAGGTTCAATAGTTGTTTCATGGTTGTTGATAACTTTTATTTTTTACTCCTTAATACACCGCAAACATACTGAATATTTTTCAAATTTTTGTGTAACTTTGCCTATTGATTCGGTCAAAACAATCACATTCGGAGGTTTCGAACCGGAAAAACACCATTTCTGATCCAGAAAATCAATTGTTGAATAAAATATATGGCAAAAGACGAAGAGCTCAACGGCATTGAAGAACAAGAAATCCCTGATGAAGAAACAGCAGAATCAACCCTGGAAACAGATGATTTGGAAACAGACAATAAGACTCATTCAAGCTACAAAATTCCCAAAATATCAGACGATGCTGTAAAACATCACCTCTCAGGGATGTACCAGAACTGGTTTTTGGATTACGCCTCATACGTAATTCTGGAACGCGCCGTACCTGATATATACGACGGTCTGAAACCCGTACAGCGCCGCATACTCCATTCGATGAAACGGCTCGACGACGGACGTTACAACAAGGTTGCCAATATTGTGGGTCATACCATGCAGTTTCATCCGCATGGCGATGCTTCCATTGGCGATGCGTTGGTCCAGCTTGGGCAGAAAGACCTGCTGATCGATTGCCAGGGAAACTGGGGAAATATCCTCACCGGTGACGGGGCAGCCGCTCCGCGTTATATCGAAGCTCGTTTGTCGAAATTTGCTCTCGAAACTGTTTTCAACCCGAAAATTACCGAATGGAAACCCTCATACGATGGCCGTAACAAGGAACCAATTGATTTACCTGTAAAATTCCCGCTTTTACTTGCACAGGGTGTGGAAGGGATTGCTGTCGGACTGAATTCGAAGATTTTACCTCACAATTTCAATGAACTAATCGATGCCAGTGTGGCTTATCTAAGGGGAGAAGATTTTGTGTTGTATCCCGATTTTCAAACAGGCGGAAGCATAGATGTCAGCCGTTATAACGACGGTGAAAGGGGAGGTGCAGTGAAAATCCGTTCGAAAATAGGTAAGATCGACAATAAAACACTGGTGATTACTGAAATCCCCTTCGGAACCGACACTTCCAAACTGATTGAAAGTATTATCAAAGCCAGTGAAAAGGGCAAAATCAAAATCCGTAAGGTGGATGACAATACATCTGCCAACGTGGAAATACTTATTCATCTGTCGCCGGGAACTTCATCGGATAAAACCATTGATGCGCTGTATGCCTTTACTCAGTGTGAATTGAGCATTTCGCCCAATTGTTGTGTTATTCACGATAAAAGACCCCGTTTCATGGGCGTGAGCGATTTGCTCCGCATCAGTACCGATCATACCAAAGATTTACTCGAACAGGAACTTATCATTCAACGCAATGAACTGAGCGAACAGCTGTTTTTCGTTTCGCTCGAAAAAATATTCATTGAGAACCGGATTTACAAGGATAAGGAGTTTGAAGAAAGTACGAATCAGGATGAGGTGGTTGCACACATCGACAAGAGGCTGGAGCCTTTCAAAAAAGATTTTATCCGCGAAGTGATGCGCGAGGATATACTGAAACTGCTTGAAATCAAGATGGTGCGTATCACCAAATTTGACAGCGATAAAGCTAACGACACCATCATTGGCATTCAGAAGAAAATCAAGGAAATCGAATACAACCTTGATCATTTGATCGACTACACAATATTCTGGTTTGAAAACCTGAAAGATAAATACGGCAAAAACTATCCGCGCCGTACTGAAATCCGCAATTTCGATACCATTGTAGCAGCTAAGGTAGTGGAAGCCAACGAAAAACTTTATGTTAATCACGAAGAAGGTTTTATCGGTACAGCATTGAAAAAGGATGAATTTGTCTGCAATTGTTCCGATATTGACGATGTCATTGTTTTCTACAAAGATGGTAAGTATAAAGTGGTGAAAGTAGCTGAAAAGCTTTTTGTGGGCAAGAACATCCTCTACATCAATGTCTTTAAAAAGAACGACAAGCGTACCATTTACAATGCTGTTTATCGTCACGGTAAAACAGGACCTTACTATATGAAGCGTTTCGCCGTTACCGGAATTACACGCGACAAGGAATACGATGTTACCCAGGGCAAGGATGGCTCCAAAATCATCTATTTCACCGCCAATCCGAATGCTGAGGCAGAAGTTATCCGTGTAACACTCAAGCCAAAGCCCCGCCTGATAAAACTTGTTTTCGAAAAAGACTTCAGCGATATAGCCATCAAAGGTCGTCAGTCCATGGGAAATATGCTGACCAAGAACGATGTGCACCGGATCGCGCTGAAACAAAAAGGAGGTTCTACCCTTGGCGGACGCGAAGTCTGGTTCGACCGCGATATCCTGCGTTTCAACTACGATAACCGGGGTGAATATCTGGGTGAATTTCTGAGCGATGAGCAGGTGCTTGTCATCTCAACCAAAGGCGAATACCGCACCACCAATTTCGATCTGAGTAATCATTTCGAGAAAGATATTCTGATTATCGAAAAGTTTGATCCGAATAAAGTGTGGTCGGTGGTGCTGTATGACGCCGATCAGAAGTTTCATTATCTGAAGCGTTTTCAGCTGGAACCCTCAGCAAAACCGGTTAGCTTCCTGGGCGAAAATCCGGCTTCGCAGCTGATACTGATGTCGGGTGAGGATTTCCCGCGTTTCGAAGTAACGTTTGGAGGTGGAGATGCATTTCGTGAAGCCCTGGTGGTGGATGCCGAAGAGTTTATCGGAGTGAAAAGTTACAAGGCAAAAGGAAAACGACTGACAACTTTCGAAATCGAGTCCATCAATGAACTTGATCCGTTGAGATTTAAAACGGAAGATAAACCGGATGAGGATAATAAACCGGAAGAAAATGATGAGGAAAACGAAACGCCTGAAAACAATGAACCCATTGACCCGGAGGATGACAACCAGAAGATAATCGACGATATCACAGGGCAGATGACTTTGTTTTAGCTTGTGAACGGTATCTTTATTCTGTGGCGGTTAATAGAAAAAGGTTGAAGCGGATCATTTTGCTGCCCTTATTTCACAATAAAAAAATAAGAAACGGTTAGAGTTTACCCCTAACCGTTTCTTATTTTTATCAGTGCCGGTTGAAATACATTCATATTCCGCTGTAGTGATAAATGGCTGTTAGATCTTAATGAATATCTTGTTTTTGTACATATAACGCAGAATAAAGAACAACACCAGAAAACCTCCGGTAATGCTTACTGCTTCGTCCCAGTTACCGATATATTGTTTTAATCCGTCTAACAAAACTCCGGCTATTGATATTAACTGGTTGCCAAACAAATGCGACACCACATAAGCGAATATCGCGTTTGAACCAATAATAATCAACCATTTCGAACTTTTCTGAAGGTTCCAAACATCAACTATCAGATAAAATACACTAAGAAGCAAAACGCATATTCCTCCTGAGAATAGAACAAATGAGCTGGTCCATAATTTCTTTATAATCGGATGCCATATATTTAGTATCAGCGCAAGAATAATAAGCATCGCTCCGAATATAAGGAAATTCCTGAATTTTTTCAGCTTGCTTAATCCTGACTGCAAAATATAACCGCAGAAAACTCCCAGCATGGTGGTTGCGCCAAAATTCAGACTTGAAACAATCCATGTATAATCCAGTCCATCGTCAAATCTTCCCAGTATAAAGGCATCTACAATCCGGGCTACATTTCCATCGGGTGTATACGCGCCCAGTGTTGTCCCGTTTACTGGAATTAAAGCCATGATCATCCAGTATAATAGCATTAGTCCAATGGTAGCGGTTACCTGATGCAATACCGGTAAATAGAGTATAATTATTGTCGCGATAAGATAACCGGATGCGATAGCCTGAAGTGTGTTTGAATACAAATGAAACTCATTGATATTGTAACTGAGTAAGTTTCCCTGTACAACCATACCCAGGAACCACAGTATGATAATCCTTTTTATGGTGTGTTTCCACAAAGGAGCATCCGATTTTTCGGTACTCAACCGTTTACGATAGGAATACACCATCGAGATGCCGACCAAAAAAAGGAAGAGAGGCATAACAATGTCGTAGAAATGAAAGCCGAACCAATCTACATGTATTAATTGTTCGGAAATGAAACCGGTAATTTTATTGTGGAAAACTTTGTCAAGTGAAGTGAGTATATCACCTCCTCCAATTATCCAGAACATATCAAAGCCCCTTAAGGCATCTACCGATAAAACTCTTTCTCTTGATAGCAGAGTAGTATCTCTGACATGAAATACGTTTAAGTTATTAATTGTTTTGTTCATTTAATTTGATATTTGTTGTATGAATTGATATTGATATTTATTTTACCGGACAGGCATCGAATACTTTTACCTCTAATGGTTGTAACTCGATCTCAAAACTACTTCCACTGGCTAAGGGTTGCACTTTGTTTCCGGTTCTTGCATCAAAGAAGTTATATTCGATCTTTTTATTGTTCGGTGTTTCAAATACCTCAACCACATCGATCTTGAATTTTTGCTTTTTTGTCGATGGATTTCTTAGTGTCAGTATCGCTTTCTGAGGTGACCAGGAGGCAAATCCATAAACCTGATTATCTGAGGGTGAACCACCAACCCAATGGGTGTCAACCTGAATGTTTTCATTCTCTTTTGCCCAGTTAATGGCTTTTGCCAGACAATCCCAGTTATTAGAGTTTAACTTATGCGGATTGATATATAATTCCTGCAAACTGGTTCCTGTCCCGAAAAACGACCAGATTTCGTCCGCGATATCTTTATCAGACATTTCAAGGGAACCCGGAACTCCTTGGTCGGCAATGCAGATGCCGTGATACATCAATGAATTTAAGGGATATAAAGGACCTCTTTTTACGATGTTCTTATAGGCCTCTCCATCCCGGAAGCTCATCCACTGCTGTCTTTTCGACCCGTCTCCGCTTAAACCTGTATCGCTGCCATTGCGCCAGATGGCATCGCCATAATATAACCAGTAAGGCGATGGCCATGTACCTACAGTCAGGCTGAAATATAAGTCGGGCTTAATCATCCGTAAATCAGGGATTAGCTTCAGCAAGGCGTCAATATCTTTCTCGTAACTGGCGTTTGCTCCGGCAGAACCATCACCTGCGCCTACGCCATCAAACTTAAACATCTCAATACCCTGATTTTTTACAAACCCGGACGCTACATCAAAAAAGCGTTTATAGTAATTATTTCCGCTTAAGGTAAAGCCGTTTGCATTGGTTTCAAAAGGCGGAATTTGTTTCTGTCCGTATTCAAGGCGTTGAATTTTTGCCTGGTCATAACCACCCCAGGGCGAAATCCAGATACCCAAATCGGAATTGTATTTTTTTGCGCGTTCTGACAATTTGCTGAAACCACCCGGGAACCCATCGTTGAATTGCCAAAGCGTTTGATTATTATCCCAGCCATCATCAAAAAGAAAAGCGTCCATTGATGTCTTTCGTTTTACTATCAGGCTGTCAGCAAATGTTTGTATCCGGTCAAGGCACGATGCCTCATCTAATTTTCTGTCCTCCCACGAAATATCGTACCATGAATTATAATGCAGCTGATGATGATAGGGTACTGCACGCTCTCTTTCCAGGTAATACAGGAAACTTCTTCTTAGTTGTTGCTGTTGAACCATCCCCCAAATCGCTGAAAACGTCAGGGGATTTCCTGAAGTGACGGGTTTATAACGCTTAATATATAAACCCAGTGATTGATTCAGGGTATCTGTCTGGCTCATGGGATGCTCAAAAGCAAAAAATAAACCATTACCGGTAAGTGGCGAACCGGCTACAACTCCGTTTCTGATCAATCCTTTTTCTTTTGGTAGTTCAATTAATCCGATTTTACTCACACGAACCGAATCTTTTGCGCTTAAAGTAAATTTCTGCTTAACATAATTTGATTCTTCCTTCAAACTAAGTTCCCAGTGAAGTGTCAGCCCTGTTTTTTCGTTATAGAAATCCGCAGTGATACTTTGTCCTTTAAAACGGTCTGATATCTTAATTGCCTGAGCGTTGGAATAGAGTGGGGCAGTAACCGGATTTTTTGTCAGAATAAAATCTTTTGAAGTTAATCGTTCGCCATTCTCCAGCTCCAGATAAAACCAGGAATTACTCTGCCAGTTAATTTTTTGTTTTGTCTCTTTGTTTACAAAGTTTTGTGCATAAACCACCCGGTTTATTACCTGCCACTTTGCCTTTAAGCTGTTATTTTCCACTTCAATAGAGGAGTTTTTTACCCGTATTCTTACCGAACCGGCAGAATTTCCTGCTGTTGACTGAGCTGCAGTTACGCCAAATGAAAGGAAAAACAGGCTTATGATAAGTAAATGTCTCATTTTTAATTTATAGATAGGGTTAACGAATTAGTGTTCAGATTGAAACCTGTTCATAAACACGATTTCAATACTGCATATTTATGATAAAATGACCCCGGTACGGGACGTATTGAATTGAGTCAATTCTTCCCGTAAGATTGAATTATCAGAATGTAAGGTTGTATTGTTTTAGTTTACGGTAATTGTCAACAATTTGTTTAGTCCGGTTGATTCACTCCAGACTTTCTTGTTTGCCAGACGAATACTGAATTCGGGGCGGTTGGCAAGTGTTTCCTTTGGATCTGGCAGATTCAAATAGACAACATACTCCTTGCCTTTCATTTCCTGAGGCAGTGTATATTTCACATCTATCGTATATTCGCCTCCTGCAAACCATTTTCGTGGATCACAATCCAGATTAACGGTGTATTTGTCAGTCATGTCCGTTTTTGAAATAAATACCAATTTTACATCCCGGGGATTATAGGGTGATGCAAATCCAACATTTTTAACGGTTAGTGTTGATATAAATTCTTTTCCGGCAACTGGCTTCTCGGTAAATTTGCCCTGCGTCAATACGAAACGATATCCAAGTCTGTTATTGATCTCATTCATACACCCGTTTGTCTTCCAGTCGTTAATGACAGCTCCGTTATAACCCGAGTTCAGATAGGACCAATGGTATTTTTCCATTTGTTTCAGCGCGTTACTGCATACCGAGTAACCTGACAACTGACAGGTTTCACCACCCATTGCCGTATATCTTGACTCTTTTTCCCAGAAAGTCATTTGCTGCGAATTCATAAATGTACCCATGTCGCTGGCATCAGCCAGAAAACAATCGTTATGACAGGCAATACGCGATAAATCGCTTTGATTAAATGCGGTAGCCTGAGAAATGGTATCGTTGTAAGTGATGTTAAAGCATTTTACCTTAAATACCGGAGTTCGTACGCATATCATCCTTTCTTTCGGTAGTGACAAAAGCAACGCGTCCAGAACTGCTTTACGGGGTGCATATTCATCCTGCGTGTAAGGCGACATGATGAAATTGGTAGTATAATACCATTCACCCCAAACTCCAACAAATCCGGCCTGCACAACAGAAATAACATCTGAATATTCAATCAAATAAGGAGCTATCTGCTGAATGTGTTGTAAAACAATGTCTTGAGGTGCATCCCAGGGCTTATCACTTTCGCTCGAGGTATACGCAAAGCGTAAAATACATTTGCAACCACCTTCGCGTAAAGCTTTCATGTTGGTTCCTATTATGGATAAAAATTCATTAGAAATTGGTTTGTCCCGAAACTGATTCAAATAATACATGGTAAGTATCAGCGTTCTGCCCATTGTTCTTTGCATTTTTACCGTTGAAACGTTCAATACTTTACTCATATTGGACGGATTAAACTCCTGCTGACTATAAAATCCACGTTCAGGATTAAGAATTGTAGAATCAGACTCCTCGTAACTTACATCAAGTAAACCGTCATCCGGCACAGGATTATTGTTATTGCAGGATAATGACAGGAATAAAGAAAACAGGATGAGGATTGTATTAAATTTTTTGTTTTTCATATGTAAATTAGCTTATTAAATATAGATTTAAAGGTCCGAACGTTTGGAATTGAAAATAATTATCGACAGAGAAGGAAGTATTGGCTGTCATGGTTGTTACCTCGTTTGACAGGTTTATTTTATCTGAAATAAAATTCAGATGCTGAGGGGATTATATGTATAGAAAACACTTTCATGAACGATTGATTCGTTTTTGATATGTAACCGTTTTTATTTGGCAGAAGAATTGGCGTTTTTTCTTGAAAAATACAGGCATGGATTACGATAAAACTGAACCCATGCCTGCATCTCCATAAATCAATATTCCAAAAATCCAACTCTTAAAGTTTTACCTGTAATAATTTGCCTTTATTTCCGCCACCGGGTAAACAACCGGTAATTGACCAGTCAGTTCCGGAAGTAAAGATACCAAATCCGATAGTACTTGCCCAATTTGGAGTAACCAGTTCCCTGATAATTTTACCTTCTATTTCAACAACAGTTCCACTGACAGTTTTAGGTTTAGAAAGAGTGACAACACCACTTCCTGTTGGAGTTGATTCTGCCCATGCCCATGCTGTTTGATCTGCTTGAGTAGCAGGGAAGTTAAATACTGTGGCATCTGCCATTTTTACATTCAGGAAACCTTCGATCAGATAATCAGCTGCGGAGTTGTCCCATAACCAGCTATTGCTGCCTGTTGTTGCAACATTATCAGAATTAATAAAGATATCAATAGGAGCAACCTTTGCACTGTCCAGTTTTACATAAAAATAAATATAACTGTTATCGCTACATACTTTTAATGTTTGTAAAGCCTTGAAAGTTGCGGTATCGGCTACGGTTGATGTGAAAAGTTTATCACTGGTCACTTCAGCCCAATCGCTGAAACTACCGTCAACCTTGATGATAGGTTTTTCAATAATGACTGTTTCTGTAAAAGTCTGCGAGCCGCCTTCATTTGTTGCAGTCAGTGTGACATTGTATGTACCTGAATTTGCATAAATATGTACCGGGTCTTGTTCGGTCGAAGTTCCGTTATCTCCAAAATTCCAGCTATAACTTGTTGCTCCCTCGGTAGTGTTTGTGAATACAGCAGTATCCTGTTTCATCTCATAAGTAAACGACACTACGGGTGGAACCGTTGATTTACAACTAAAGAACAGAATAGCCAATACAGCTAAGAATGATAATCCAATGCTTTTTTTCATGATGTTTTAGTAATAAAATTAGTAATTAAGTTAATTTGATTTTTTGTTATTTTTTCGTTTCTGTTATTTGTTTTGTTCGATACCGCTTACCAGAATTTCATTCGAAGGTATGGGATATTGTATCTTGTTGTTATCATAATTGATAATCTCCCATGGTTGAACTCCGGCGTACTGACGGTTCATCGAACGTTTATTTCTGTAAACATCAATCATACGGTGACCTTCAAAAGCCAGTTCCAGGCGACGTTCATCCAATACAACATCAAGAACAGATGTATAACCATGCATGTTGGTTGCCGAAAACAGAGCGTCTCCCGATAGACCTGCACGCGTCCGGATTACATTTACATCGTTCAGCGCTTTATCATTCTGGTTTAACTTGGCATAAGCTTCAGCTCTGTTGAGAATTACTTCAGCCCAGCGCAACATCACCGGAGAACTTAACATAGGATTGTTGTTCTGATAAGAGAATTTAGTGATATAATATTTGGGGAAGGTATTACGATCTGCCATTTTCTTCGTCAGGCGGACACTATATTTGTTTCCATTGAAATTGATATAATTTTGTTTGTAACCATTTACAGTCTCATTTTCCACATAAACTTTAGCTGAGTTATTAGTAAAATAATACTTTCCATTAGCATCCGCGGTTACGTCATGTATCTCGTTCGAACGAAAATCCACTCCTTCGCTGGTTACAGGAAATGTGATCATATAATTGGTAGCATTGGTTTTATACACAGGAACTACATAACTATATCGCAAATCATTCGGATAGCGTTCGTACAGATTGTTCAATGGATCGGACGAATAAGTTTCTCCCCAGCCCGTACCATCATTCAGATACATGGATCCGATGGATGCCTGACCTCTGGTTTCCAGATCGGTATGTGCTACTGCCCATAAAGTTTCTTTTGAAGTAAGTGCATTGGCAAAATATTTAGGGAAAGTAGCCGATGGTTCCAGTTTGGTTGATGGATCAGCTCCATCCAGCATTTCATTTACAAGATCAATCACTTTTTGATTTTCTTCCATGTACAGGTAAACGCGTGAAAGCAATCCCTGAGCGGCAGCTTTCGATGCATATCCGGCATTTCCGCGTCTTGTTCCACCATTACCCATTAATCTGATCGCTTCTTTTAAGTCTGCAACAATCTGATCATAAACCTCACCAACAGTGGCACGTTCTGTTTTAGAATTGTCGGTGCTGTTACGCAATACAATACCCGGATTTGAACGGCCAGAGGTATATGGTTTGGCATACATCGTAACTAAATGTAAATGGCAAATCGCGCGTAAAAAGTAATTTTCACCTTTAATGTAATCCGATTGTTTATCTGTTCCGTCTTTCACCGATTCGATGACTGAGTTTGCTCCGTATATAATCTTGTAGCCAAGCCACCACAATGTAGTTACATTTGCCAGGGTCGAATTTGTTTTGTAACAGGTTGCTTCGTATAAGGGATCGGTAGTACGGCCTGACAGACAGATGTTGTCACTGGGATATTCCGACATCATTGAGTAATGACGAATATAAGAGTTACCGCTTTGATAGGTCCAGCTGGTGGCAAATTCATCTTTAAATAAGGAATAGTTGCCATCTGTCATATAAGCGGCTCCGCTTGGATCTTTTGCTAATTGTTCGGGAGTCATTCCATCTGTTGGGGCAAAGTCCAGATTACAGGATGTCAATATGAATAACATCGGAATGACATATAATAAATTAAGTTTTTTCATTTTTGTGTTTATATTTCGTTCGCGTTATTGTTATTAAAAACCAAATTCTACTCCTACCAGTATTTGACGACTAACAGGATAATTGTCACTATAAAGTCCGGCTAAGGAGTATGCTGAAGTTCTGATGGATACTTCGGGGTCCATTCCGGAGAATCTGGTTAATGTGAACAGATTGTCACCTGAAACGTAGAATTTGCAGTTTTGGATATGGGCTACTCTCAATAGTTTTGCAGGTACTTCATAACCTATTTTCAGGTTTTTTATCCGGAAGAAACTTCCGTCTTCCAGATATCGGGAAGATATGTTGTTTGATGATTTGTTGCCATTCATCACTAATTTTGGATGAGTAGCTATATCACCTGCCTTTTCCCAACGGGTCCAGCCCAAACCATTGTTTTCGAGCGATATCTGATTGTAACCTAAATATGCACCATCAGCATCGAGTGATAAACGATTGTAGTTGAATATCTTGTTTCCATACACGAAGTTTGTGTTAAGACTCAGGAAAAATCCTTTATAGGTCAGGTTGTTGGACCAGCCGCCGCTAAATTTGGGAGTAGCTTTTCCCACCACCTGGAAAGTTGTTTCGTTATAATTGTTGGTTTGTTGGCGATCGGTAATGTTACCGGCTGCGTCATAAACTACTTTTTCCCAGAGTGGGTCACCATTCTCAGGATTGACACCCAGCCATTTAGGCATATACCAGCTGTATATATCCTGCCCGCGTTTTATTTGCTGACTGACAGAGCTTCTGGTTTGCAGAAAAGCTGCATCGTTTGGAGTTTCGGTAACAACGTTTCTGTTGAGTCCAAAGTTGAAACCCATATCCCATCTGAAGTTCTTCTTGTTTATGTTGATAGTGTTCAGTTGTAATTCAATACCCTGATTCCGTACGCTGCCCGCATTGGCGGTTACTTCAAAGAACCCGGTTGAAGGCGATTTTGGAACAGCAAGTAATAGATCCTTATTGTCCGTGTTATACAGGTCAATGTTCAGTTCAACGCTTTTCCATAAGTTGATATCCAGACCAATACCGGCCATGTAGGCTTTTTCCCATCCGAGATACATATTTGATAATCGGGTAGGGATAGCTGAAACGACATTCTGATAAGAACTGCTTAATGTATATGACGAAAGGTATTGATACATCCCGATGTTGGAATTACCGGTAAGTCCGTAACTTCCGCGCAATTTCATAAATGTTATAGTTTTATTTCCTTTCAGAAAGTCCTCGTTGCTGATTAACCAGGAAGCTGCGCCCGAAGGAAACCAGCCGAGACGTCTCTTTTCCGCGAATTTTGAATTTGCATCTCCACGCAGGGATGCTGTAGCATAATATTTATTCAGATAACTGTACTGAACCTGTCCAAACCCCGAATAACTTCTCAGGGGTATGGAATATCCTCCGATTTCGTAAATCTCACAGGCATTTAATGCGTCCATTCCGTTTGGCATGCCTTTTCCCGAAGCTGTGGTCAATTCGGTCGTAGATTGGCCCCATTCCCATCCAAGCAGGCTGTTTAATGAGTGATTGCCAAATTTATTGTTCGCTTTCAGGGTGTTTGTTGTACCGAAAGATTTTCCAAAACTAATTTCGTTAAGCAGATAACCGTCGGAATAGGATGAACTATAAGTTCTTGGATCAATAAACAGTACGGTTTTGTACGCGTTCTGGTTATAACGGTTGGAGGTTGTAAATATTAACCAGTCCTTAATTGTCCAGTTTAACTGAAAATCTCCGACAAGATCAAAAGAATGTGATTTGTTATAATTATACTGTTCGTTGTGCAGTGAATTCCATTTATCCTGTGAGTACCACACCGACCCGTCAGCACGTGTTGCGCTGGTGATTTTTTCAATAGCTCCGTTTGCGTCATAGGGAGAATCCCAGGGCATTTTTGTATACGCGTCATTCAGTGTTGTCCAGCTCGAAGGGCTTTGAATGTCTGAATTGGTGTAGGACAAACGGATGTTCATGTCTAAATTCTTGTACAACTGGCTATTCAGGTTCAAACGTCCTGAAAGTTTCTTCAGACCGGTATTGATCAACGTACCTTCTTCGTTATAGTAATCCATGCTTGCAAAGTAGGTGGTCTTATTGTTGCTTCCCGATGCCGAAACATAGTAATCCTGCTGTGTCCCGGTTTTGAAAAATGCATCCTGCCAGTTGTAATCCTGATGCAACAGGCCGGATGGACGCATTAATGAAAATAATGCCGGACTAAAAAGCTTTTTTTGCATGTAATACAATTCCTGCGAATCCATCATTTTGAAGTGTCCAAACAAATTCGATTTCGAACCTATATTTGCTTTTACGTCCACTTTTGTAGGTTGATTTCTGGTCGCGGATTTGGTGGTAACAACAATAACGCCGCCGGCCGCAGCTGATCCATACAAAGCGGTAGCGCCAGCGTCTTTCAAAACGGTTAAAGTCTGTACATCATTGGGATTGAAGCTGCCTCCGGGAATACCATCAACAACATAAAGCGGGTCGGCATCGGCTGTGATGGAACCGGTACCACGAATGCTGATCTGGGCTGCAGAACCAGGTTGACCGCTCGAATTGTATACGACAAGACCTGCCACTTTACCCTGAAGCATATTTCCTATGTCGGACGTGGCAACATCAGTCAGCTTTTCGGCTGAAAGCGTTACTGCAGAACTGGATAATTCGGATTTTTTCTGGCTGGAATAGCCCATAACGATGATTTCATCCAGTTTCCTGACATCTTCTTCGATGGAAATATTCAGGTCACTGGCATCGCCTAAAACGATATCTTTTCCTTTATAACCAACATAAGAGATTTGTAAAACGGATTGAGGATTTGCCTCTACAGAAAATTCACCGTCAATGTTAGTAGTTGTACCTCCATTTTCTCCCTTCACAATTACCGATGCACCTATAATGGTTTCACCTGTCTGCGAATCAAAAACTTTACCGGTTATTCTCCTTTTCTTTGCATCCTGTGTTCCTGTTTCCTGTTTAATCTCTGCTTTTGCTTTTGTAATTACAATCGTTTTGTTCTTATAATTCGCCTGTAGTCCTTTCGGTGAAAGCACTGTTTTCATTACCTCGTTCAGCGGGCGATTGGAAACCGTGATGGTGATGTCTTTCTTATCATCAATCAGTGCATCCCGATAAATAATTGAAAATTGAGTTTTGGCTTCAATCTGTTTAATGAAGTTCTTAAATGTTGATTTTTTTAGATTTAATGAAACTGGTTGTGTGTAGTTTTGTGCATTCAATGTTCCTGTCAATGCTAACAAAACGTAAAGCACACCTATTTTCAACCAATCCATTCTTCTGAGTAACAAAAGTTTTTTCTGATGTGTGTACATGGTGTTTTTTTTTGATAAGATATTTATAAATGAATATATATGTTTGTTTATTCCTTTTTGTCATCATGTAAACACCATCAACGAAACCGTCTTCATCTGATCCTATTTACAATTGTTATTGTATCTCTGTTCCTTAAGTAATTAATCTTATACTGCATTTTCAATATTTCCAGCGTACTTTCGAGACTTTCATCATTGAAACTTCCGCTTATCAGGTCATTCTCTATTTCCGGACACTTACAGATTATTTTCACACCATACCATTCTTCGAGCATCGACATTACATCAATAAATCTTTCAGAGCTGAATTTCAACTTGTTATCTTTCCAGGCTGTTTCAAGGTCATTATCGGTATGGATTATTTGCATTTGTCTGGTCGATTGACTAAAAATCGCTTTTTCATTCGGTTCTAAATAATAATCCTGCGACAGATCAGAACTTCGAAGTTTTACACTTCCTTCCACAAGCGAGGTTTCAATGATATCGGCTCCCTGCCTTGCCTTAACATTAAATGAAGTACCCAGTACCTCTACATGTAGATTATTCATTGTAACTATAAATGGCCGGCTTTTATCTTTATATACCTTGAAAAATGCTTCACCGGTTAATCTAACCTGGCGTGTGTTTTTTGCACCCTTATTATATTCAAGTGTACTGTTCGAGTTTATCCACACTTTCGAGCTGTCGGGTAACGTGACCAGCGCTTTGTTGCCACGCTCAACCGATACAATGAAATTGCCCGGTTCATGCACGGATAGCGACTTTGTTAAAAAAAATGTACTGACGATTAAAATTGGTATCAGAACAGCAGCTACCCCGATTATCCTTTTTTTAGACTGCCATTTATTTTCGTTTTCTATGTAGAAGCCAAGCGATTTCCGTATGTTATCCTTCGACTCTTTCCTGAGTTTTTCCTGAAAGATATTTTCATCCCATTCATCTTCCATAAGTTCAGAGAGCCCTTCATCATTGATATCGTTCATCGCGTGACGCATTCTTACAAACTCATCATACGTGATGTGATCGTAGAGATATTTCTTATATAATTTGGTTATAAAATTTTCCATTTTTTTCTTTCTTTATATTACACGTTAGACATCAAAAAAGATACTATGCGATTTTTTATGTTATAAAACATATTTCGAAA
>DAONDU010000010.1:0-26871 GCA_035402725.1 Paludibacteraceae bacterium
CCGGGTAAAATAGCTGTTACAATCCTGAAAAAGTACATCAGACTGAATGAATAGACAACCAACCGGGCTACATTTTCCTTCACTGCAAAATGAGGAAGATACTTCGACAAGGTACGGATGCTTACCGAGTAAGTTAGCAAATTCCCTGCCAGTAAAGAAACTGCAATAGTTATTCCTTTCAGAATTCCGATTGTAAGCTTTTTTTCATCAGCGTACAAAAAGCCGAATAACGTGCTGATAATAGTACAAATTAAAATAAAAGGTATTGTATATTGCAGAAAAACATCTTTCACGGTGCTTTTCTCAGCTGCTATCTCATCCCATGCCGCTGTTGTATCGGCCGTAAGCTTCCATGTACGTATAATCAACTGTTTGAGTATGCCTGTCGTTTTCATCTTTTCAAGCGGCAAAATTACATATATTTTCCTATTTGCCAGCTATTTTTTTGTTAATCAGTGAATAAATCACGCCATGTACCCAAATTTCATATCAAAATTATTTTTTCATTAAAAATTAAGTATATTTGCTGTTCAATTAAAAATTAACATAACTCAAAATCTACCGGTAAATGACACATGAAATAAAGCTACATATCAGCGGAATGGTTTATAATCAGTCACTTGGAGGAACCTATTCGTTAGTTTTAGCCGAAGATACAGGTCAGAAAAGGCGTTTTTCGGTTCTGATAGGCGAAGCGGAAGCCCAGTCCATCGCACTGAAGCTGAATAATGCCAAATCGCCCCGGCCGCTTTCGCACGACCTGATGAATTCCATCATCAATATGCTGGAAGCTAAACTTACCAAAGTGGTGATTTACGACATGGTCAATGATATTTTTTATTCGGAAATATACCTGCTTCACGACAATAAAACCATTGTAGTTGATGCCCGAACCTCCGATGCTGTCGCGCTGGCAGTTCGAACCGACGCGCACATTTATATCAACTCGGATATTCTGGACATTGTAGGGACGGCCATCGATACGGAACAGGACGCCGAACTGGAAACAGAAATATCGGAATCTATCAGCCTTGACCGCCTCACTAACGAAATTCTGGTTAAGCTGACGGACGAAAAACTGAAATTTTTCCTCGAAAAGGCGCTCGCTGAAGAACGATACGAAATCGCCGCCATGATCCGTGACGAGATAGAATACAGAAAGAAACATTAACAGAAAAAAGACATAAGAAATACACAAAATACACATATATGAATTTGAAATTTAGACTTATTATCATGAATTTCCTCCAGTTCTTCGTTTGGGGAGCCTGGATGATGACCCTCGGGCATTACGGATTTGTCGAAAAACAATGGAACGGAGCCGAGTTTGGTCTTGTGTTCTCTACCATGGGTTTTGCTTCGTTGATCATGCCCACACTTTTTGGTATTATTGCCGACAAATGGAAGGCAAATTACGTTTACGCCCTGCTGCATCTGCTGTTTGGACTGACCATGTGTTTCCTGCCGCTCATCGATGCTCCCCTTCCGTTTTTCTGGGTTCTCTTTATTGCAATGTGTTTTTATATGCCTACCATCGGTCTGAACAACTCCATCGGTTTTACGGTGCTGAAGAATGAGGGCAAAGATCCCACAACCTATTTCCCCCCGATTCGTGTATGGGGAACTGTCGGTTTTATTGCCGCCATGTGGATTACAAATGTATTTACCAAAGAATGGGGATTCGGCCAGAGTATAAAAGTATCCTTTATAATTTCAGCTATTTTCGCCTTCATTTTGTCGTTGTTTTCTTTTATTTTTCTTCCTAAATCGGTCAGAAATGAAGAGAAAACTGTAACTGTTAAAAAAACACTGGCTCAAAAACTTGGACTGGAAGCATTTATCCTGTTCAAACAGAAGAAAATGGCTCTTTTCTTCATTTTCAGTTTACTGCTTGGCGCTGCCCTTCAGCTGACCAATGCTTACGGCGACAGTTTTTTGCAGGATGCAAACGTGTTCCCCAAAGGTGAACTTATCAATAACTTTTCCACGATCATACTGTCCGTTTCACAAATTTCCGAAACGCTGTTTATTCTTGCCATCCCTTTCTTTATGAAAAAATTTGGTATCAAGAAAGTAATGCTTTTCAGTATGGTAGCCTGGGTGCTGCGTTTCGGTCTGTTTGGAATAGCTCAGAATTCCATACCCGGATTTATTCTGATTATTGCATCCTGCATCATTTATGGTATGGCTTTCGATTTTTTCAATATTTCAGGCGCTTTGTTTGTAGAAAAAAACACCGATTCAAAAATACAATCCTCGGCACAGGGAGTTTTCATGCTGATGACCAATGGAGTTGGGGCTGTTATAGGAAATATCGTCGCCGGTCTGGTGATTGCCAAATGGTATGAGCACCCGGCAATCATTGAGGGCAAAGAAATACTGGTAAAAGACTGGCAAGGCATCTGGTTAACTTTTTCTGCTTATGCATTGGTTGTAGCAGTACTTTTTGTCGTGTTTTTCAAATACAAACATAATCCCAAAGAGACAGAAAATTTCAAACATTAATTTTACAAGAAAAAGAAACAGCATTAAACCGATGATTTAATGCTGTTTCTTTTTATCCTATATCCCGGATTCTTAAAACGGAACGTCGTTGTTGTTCACACTCCCACCAATAGGTGCTGGTTTGAGGTAATCAGGATTTCCGTTCATTTCGGGGGTTGCATAGAAATCTGGTGTCATTTCATCACTATTCAGTTTCGATTTGAATGTAGCATATCCCTGACCGGCAAACGGATCTGCTTCATCTCCCAGATTGATAAATTTAGCATATACATTCTTAAACTTCAGCCGCACATCACCCACTGCCCCGTTTCTGTGTTTTGCAATAATGAGTTCCGCTATACCTTCTGTTGAGTTTCCATCTTTATCCACTTTCATGCCATAATACTCAGGCCGATGAATAAAGCAAACCATGTCCGCGTCCTGCTCAATGGCGCCGGACTCACGCAAGTCCGATAACTGCGGACGTTTTCCGTCGGTGTTTTGATTGCTGGCACGGCTTTCCAATCCACGATTCAACTGAGACAGAGCGATAATCGGCATATCGAGTTCCTTCGCAAGACCTTTGAGTGAACGTGAAATAATGCTTACCTCCTGTTCGCGGCTACCGAATGACATACCGCTGGCATTCATCAGCTGCAGGTAGTCAATGATAATACACTGGATATGATGCTCTTTGACCAGACGCCGGGCTTTACTCCGGAGTTCAAAAATGGACAAACTTGGTGTATCATCCACATAAATCGGAGCATCATAAAGCGCGGTAACATCCTTGTCAAATTTTTTCCATTCTTCTTTTGAAAGTTCCCCATTCTTGATTTTCTCACCTTCGAGGCTGCACACGTTCATCAGCAAACGATTTACTAGCTGAACGTTTGACATTTCGAGTGAAAACAAAGCCACCGGCATATTATAGTCAACAGCCATGTTCTTGGTCATTGAAAGTACAAAAGCTGTTTTACCCATAGCTGGTCGAGCGGCAAGAATGATAAGGTCCGATTTTTGCCAGCCGGAAGTGATTTTATCCAGCTCAATGAAACCGGATGGAATTCCGCTTGCACCGTCGCGGTTGGCGGCTTCCTTCATACGTTTGCGGGCTTCCTCGATTACCGGATTAATCTGAACGACATCTTTTTTCAGGTTCTGTTGTGTAATCTCAAAAAGTTTAGCTTCCGTTTCCTGCATCAGGTCATCCACATCCATCTTTTCGTCGAATGCTTTTGTCTGAATATCGCTGGACATGCGGATAAGCTCGCGTGCCAGGTATTTCTGAACGATAATTTGCGAGTGATAAATGAGGTGAGCAGCCGAAGAAACCCTTGAAGTCAGCAAGGTGATGTAATAGGGACCGCCTACATCATCGAGTGTTCCCTTCTTACGGAGCATTTCGGTGACGGTATGCATGTCAATCGGGTTCTGATGCAATGCCAGGTCAACGATGGCTTCATAGATTTTCTGATGAACTGTCTTATAGAAAAAATCCGGTTTCAGTATATCGGCAATAGAGGCATATGCATCTTTTTCGAGCATGATGGCTCCAAGGATGTCCTCTTCAAGTTCGGGCGCCTGAGGAGGAAGTTTTCCGAATTCGTTGACAGGAACCGGTGTAGCGGATGCGGGTTTCTTATTATAATTTCTTTTTTCTGCCATTATTTGTCTTCAATTTTGGAATTTCAAAAGTACAAAAGATTATCCTCCGTACCAAATAAACCTTTCAACAAGAAATGAACAACTGACTTTTTTACTAAATGACAATTCTATTTTCATTCTGTTTTTGCTTTTATTTTTCCTCACAAAAACTGTATCTTTGAAGTATTAAATTTATCATCTTATAAGCCATGCTAGTTTATCCGAACGCGAAAATAAATCTGGGTCTGAATGTTGTCGAAAAACGCCCGGACGGTTATCATAATATCGAAACCATCTTTTACCCGATAGGACTTCACGATGTATTGAGTGTAGAGACATCAGATACGTGCAGCGATTACAGTTTCTCGGTATCTGGTATAAATATCGGTGGCGATGCTGAGGACAATTTGATTGTAAAATCCTACCGGTTACTACGCTCCAAATATCAGTTTCCGCCTGTTGATATCAGTCTGCTGAAACAAATTCCATTCGGCGCGGGTCTGGGAGGAGGCTCATCGGATGCTGCCTTCATGCTGAAAGCCCTGAATGAGGAATTCAAACTGAAAATCACTCCGAAGCATCTGGAACAGTTAGCTTCAAAACTCGGTTCGGACTGTCCGTTTTTCATCCGCAACAAACCGGTTTACGCAACCGGTACAGGCAACATCTTTGCACCCGCTGATGTATCTCTGAAAGGATATATTTTGCTACTTGTCAAACCCGACATACATGTATCAACAGCAGAAGCATATGCGGGCATCACTCCGCAACCCTCGGCTTCACCCCTTACCGAACTAATCCGGAAACCAATAGCCGACTGGAAACACGACATTAAAAATGATTTTGAAAAATCAGTATTCGAAAAATTTCCCGCTATCGCTGCAATTAAAAGCGAACTTTATCAAATGGGGGCAATTTATGCTTCAATGTCTGGTTCAGGCTCTTCGGTGTATGGTATTTTTGGCGAAATACCCGAATATCGGGATCGTTTTGAAAACTGCTTTGTTGCATGCGGCGAACTGGAATAATTACACAAACTGAAAAGAAAGCAGCCGGATAAAAAGTTTTCAACATCCGGAAAAATTTAAGATCTGCAAATAAAATTACAGGATTTTAATTGCTTTCTTTGCCCCATGATTAGCGAAACGACTCTCGAAAAACTGAAAATTCTTGCCGATGCCGCCAAGTACGATGTTTCGTGCGCATCAAGCGGAACTACCCGTGACAACAAGGGGAAAACACTGGGAACTACATCGGGATGGGGCATTTGTCATAGCTTTACAGCCGATGGACGATGCATTTCGCTTTTCAAGATATTACTGACAAACAACTGCATCTACGACTGTGCCTATTGCGCCAACCGACGGTCGAACGACATCAGACGGACAACCTTTACGCCCAAAGAACTGGCGGAACTTACCATCGAATTTTATCGGAGAAATTACATTGAAGGATTGTTTCTAAGCTCCGGCGTCATCCGTACCCCCGATTACACCATGGAACAAATGTTGTCTGTAGTGAAAGAACTTCGGGAGGTGCACAAATTCAACGGTTATATTCACATGAAAAGCATCCCCGGGGCCAGTCAGGCATTGGTAAATAAAGCCGGTATGTACGTTGACAGGCTTAGCGTAAACATTGAAATTCCTTCGGAAGAAAGTCTGAAAATAATTGCTCCAGAAAAAGATTATAAGAGTGTTTATGGCCCCATGAAATACATCAAAACCGGAATACTTGAAAATCAGGAAGACAGGAAGAAATACCGTTCAGCTCCTAAATTTGTCCCTGCGGGTCAGAGTACACAAATGATTGTTGGTGCTTCACCCGAAACAGACCGGCAGATTCTTTCACTTTCGTCAAGACTTTACACCATCGAAAGCATGAAGCGTGTGTACTACTCGGGTTATATTCCCATCAACAACGACAGCCGTCTGCCCATGCTGAAACAGCCTCCCCTGGTTCGCGAAAATCGTTTGTACCAGGCTGACTGGCTGATGAGGTTTTACTACTTCAGTTCCGATGAAATTCTGGATGACAAAAATCCAAATCTTGATCTGGAAATCGATCCGAAGCTGGCGTGGGCAATCCGCAATCCTCAATTTTTCCCGATTGATGTTAATACTGCTCCTTATGAGGCTATTCTGCGGATACCCGGTGTTGGAGTTCTATCGGCAAAAAAAATAATTGCCGCCCGGAGATTTTCACGATTGGGCAATGAACAACTCCGAAAGATTGGAGTTGTGATGAAGCGCGCTAAATATTTCATTGTTTCTCGCGAGTTGCCGGTTTCAACAGTACAGGAATTACAACCCGGATATCTCCGTAAATTATTTACTGAAAACAAAAACACAAAAATCGACACCCTGCAGCTTGCCTTCGACTGGGGGGAATAAATCCTGAGAATTTTCAACAAACAACAGAATACTAAAATAAGACAAAATACTAACTGAAAAATGACCAGTTTCACTTACGACAAAACGTTCGAGGGATTACTTTGCTGTATTTTCTTTGCTTTCGAAGCGAAAGAAACGCCTGACATTCTGCTTGGAAGCCATGAAGTGAAACCACTTTTTCTGGACAAATCATTTCACATCATCACCGAAACAGACAAATCAGCCCGCGTGTGGAAAGGGCTTGAAAAGAAAATATCCGCCTCTGCCCAACGGATGATACTTACTGTCTGGATGTCGGAACTTCCCGAAGCAGATCTTTTGTTGTTCCGTTACATGACAAAAGCTTTCAACTCTTCCGTGTCTATCGAAGTCAATTTTGGCGACGAAGACGTTTTGAAATGCACAGAGATTTACAAAAAAGTGAACAGTTCTGTTCACCGGGTAATCCAGTTTGTCCGTTTCCAAAAGACCAAAGACGGTATTTATTTCGCACCCATTGCACCTGAGTACAACACTTTAGCAATGACAGTCGAACATTTTCGAAACCGGTATGCCGACCAGCGATGGATTATTTACGATACAAAACGCAAATTCGGGTTGTATTACGATCTGCACACCGTAACAGAAATCACATTTACCGATAATATTTCTCCTGTGAATGAAGACGGTAAACCCGACACTGGCAAATATGACGATCAGGAACTGCTTTTCCAGAAGATGTGGAAACAATACTTCAAAACCATTGCAATTAAAGAACGGATAAATATCAGGTTGCAACGACAGCATATGCCAATACGTTACTGGAAATACCTCACCGAAATGCAATAGGTCCCGGAATTAAAAATAATTATCTATTTTCACACAGCATAGTATAAACTTTTTCTGGTTGTGAATGTTAAATGAGCAAACAAAAACAACAAGAAATTATGATTGAAAAGAAAACTGAAAGTTGCAGCAATAAAAATTGCTGTTTTGAACTGAAAGATTACGGATTACTGGTATTACGTTTAATACTGGGTATATTTATGCTCACACACGGCTGGGCAAAGCTATCAAACTTTAGCGAAATGAGTCAGGGATTTCCTGCAATGCTCGGTATGAGCCCGGCACTTGGCCTTTCCCTGATTATTTTTGCCGAATTCTTTTGCTCCATTGCACTTTTATTCGGATTTCTGACCCGGCTTGCTGTAATTCCACTCATTATCGGTATGTCGGTAGCTGCATTTGTAGCACATGCCGGAGCTCCGTTCAACGGACGTGAACTTCCCCTGCTATACCTTGCCATGTATGTGGTACTATTACTCACAGGACCGGGCAAAATTGCTCTGGACACGCTGATCTACAACAGATTTTGTCCTCACAGCAAAAAGGGGAAAGAAGCCTGATTCAGAGCAAAAAACTGAAACTCCATGGAAAGAATACAGTGTATATTGTATTCTTTTTTTGTTGAAAAACCATTTGTGTATTTAACAAAAAAGTAGTAATTTAGTGCAATTTTTCAGGGGCAAAACTTATGTCCGGTATAAATTCTTTTCGTCACACAATTAACAGTCACAAACACCTGATTTCAGGAGATTTAGAAAAGCAACAAACTGTGTGACGCATAATTTTTTAGTTATAAAATAAAAGACAGATGACAGATGACAGATCAAGAAGACAGAATTATTAAAGTGAACATCGATGACGAGATGAAGTCATCTTACATCGACTATTCTATGTCGGTAATAGTATCCCGCGCTTTACCCGATGTTCGGGACGGTTTAAAACCGGTACACCGCCGTGTTTTATTCGGGATGAACGAATTAGGAAACAACTCAGACAAACCTTATAAAAAATCGGCCAGAATCGTAGGGGAAGTAATGGGTAAGTTTCACCCGCACGGTGACTCCTCCATCTACGGCACGCTGGTACGCCTGGCTCAACCCTGGGCCATCCGCTATACAATGGTTGACGGACAGGGTAACTTCGGATCTGTTGATGGTGACGGAGCAGCAGCTATGCGATACACCGAAGCACGTTTGCAGAAGATTGCAGAAGAAATGCTGGCCGACATTGACAAAGAAACCGTAGACTTTCAACCCAACTTTGACGATACGCTGAAAGAACCGACTGTTCTTCCATCACGCATCCCCAATCTGATTGTAAACGGTTCGTCGGGTATTGCTGTGGGTATGGCTACCAATATGGCCACACACAATCTTTCCGAAACCGTCGATGCCTGTATTGCTTACATCGACAATAACGAAATCGAGATTTCAGAGCTGATGAAACACATCAAAGCTCCCGATTTCCCAACCGGAGGTATAATCTATGGTTATTCGGGGGTAAAGGATGCATTCGAAACCGGACGAGGCAGAATTGTAATCCGTTCGAAAACCGAGATTGAATCAAATGGCAGCGGACACGATAAAATTATCGTAACCGAAATCCCCTACAATGTCAACAAATCGGAACTGATCAAGTCAATCGCTAACCTGGTAACCGAAAAAAGAATTGAAGGCATATCAAATATCAATGACGAAACCAACCGCGAAGGCATGCGTATTGTTATTGATGTTAAAAGAGATGCCAACGCAAGTGTCATCCTGAATAAACTGTTTAAAATGACCGCGCTTCAATCATCATTCAGCGTAAACAATATCGCGCTGGTGAATGGTCGTCCGCGAATGCTCAACATCAAACAACTGATCAAATACTTTATTGATCACCGCCACGAGGTTGTAACCCGCCGCACTCAGTACGAACTCAATGAAGCTGAAAAACGGGCACATTTACTGCTGGGATTTATGATCATCCTGGACAATCTCGATGAAGCTATCCGTATCATCCGAGACTCCCGCACTCCGGACGAAGCCCGCACCCGATTGATGGAGCGCTTTGAGCTCAGCGAAATTCAGTCACGCGCAGTTGTAGAAATGCGTTTACGTCAACTGACCGGTATGGAGCAGGACAAACTGAGAGCTGAATATGAAGATTTATTGAAGCAGATTGAGCATTTGAAAGACATTCTGGCTAATATAGAACTCAGAATGGAGATTATAAAAAACGAATTAATCGAAATTAAAGCAAAGTACGGCGACGAACGTAAAAGCGAAATTGTATATGCTTCGGAAGAATTCAATCCCGAAGATTTCTATTCTGACGATGCAATGATCATTACCATTTCGCACATGGGTTACATCAAGCGTACCGCGCTGAGCGAATTCAGGGCTCAGGGTCGTGGTGGCATTGGTTCAAAGGGCAGTGACTCGCGCGATGAAGATTTCATTGAAAACATTTATCCGGCTTCGATGCACAATACCATGCTGTTCTTCACTCAAAAAGGAAAATGCTACTGGCTGAAAGTTTACGAGATCCCGGAAGGAACTAAAAGTTCAAAAGGCAGAGCTATTCAGAACCTGCTCAACATCGATGCCGACGATAAGGTGAATGCCTTTATCCGTGTCAAAGGGTTGGACGACGAAGAATACATCAATTCGCACTATGTGATTTTCTGCACGAAAAATGGTATAATTAAGAAAACATCCCTGAAAGAATATTCACGCCCACGTCAGAATGGCGTCAATGCAATTTCGATCCGGGAAGATGACGATGTGATAGAAGTTCGCCTGACAGATGGTAAAAACGAAATCATCCTTGCGAACAAGAACGGACGTGCCATCCGCTTCAACGAAATGAAAGTGAGAGCCATGGGACGTACTGCAACCGGTGTAAAGGGAATGACTCTCGACGAAGACGGAGCGGATGAAGTAATTGGCATGATTTGTGTAAATCCCGAAGGTAGTGAAAACATCCTCGTTGTATCGCAGCAAGGTTACGGAAAACGTTCGCTGCTCGAAGATTACCGGGTTACCAATCGTGGTGGCAAGGGCGTAAAAACCATCAACATCACTGAAAAAACGGGTAAACTGGTATCAATTAAGAGCGTGACCGACGAAAATGACCTGATGATTATCAACAAATCAGGTATTGCCATCCGTACCAAAGTTTCCGACTTGCGGGTTATGGGCAGAGCCACACAGGGTGTCAGGATAATAAATCTTGAAAAACGAAATGATGAAATTGCTTCTGTATGCAAGGTTCACTCCGAAGACGAGGAAGAAGTTACAAGCGATAAGGAAGTAAATTCAGAATCAATTGATATCGAATCCGGAATTAACGAAACTGAAACAAACGAAACAAACGAAACAAACCAATAATTCAATCAACACAGTAATGCTTGTTTGATTTTTCTTCAAAAGGCATGAATTAAACTTAACAAAAAAACAATTTTACGAACATGAAAAAATTAATTCTATCATTATGTTTAATTTTGGGTTTTTCGGCCGCATTTGCACAAAAATCAAATGTAGCCAAAGCCGAGAACTACACATTGCAGGAAAAGCCTGATTTTGCAGGAGCCCGCGAAGCTATTAAAGCTGCTATGCAGGACGAAAAGACCAAAGCAGATGCAAAAACCTACTTCACAGCAGGTATGATCGGATTTAAGGAAAATGAATCTTTCAACACAAGACTGATGGTGAATGATAAATCCGTTGATCCGATGGCTAAAGGAAAAGCAATCATGGAAGCTTACAATTACTTTCTGATTGCTGACAGTCTGGACAAGCTTCCCGATGTGAAAGGTAAAATCAAACCCCGTTATGGAAAGAAAATCAAGGACAACATTAAAGAACTTTACAACGGGCAACACAACATCATCGCTTATGGCGCTCAATTATTCGATAACAAGAACTATAAAGAAGCCTACAATGTGTTCAACACCTATCTGACAATTCCTTCTTTGCCTGTAATAAATAAAGAAGTAGCAACAGACAGCACCTACAACATGATTAAATATTACGCCGCTATTGCAGCCACCAATAATACAGATCATACAAACGCTGTCAAACTGTACACTGACCTGAAGGATGACAATTACGAAACAAAGAATGTTTATCAGCTGTTATCCGAAGAATATCGTTTGATGAAAGATACGGTAAATTATCTGAATACGCTGAAAGAAGGTGTACAAAAATTCTCAAAAGATCCCTGGTTCCTTCAGAGCATCATCAATCATTACATCTATTCGGATCAGATACCTGAAGCATCGAAATACCTGAATGAAGCAATTGCTTTAGCTCCCGACGTGGCTCAGTATTATTATGTAAAAGGTAATGTGGAAGAAAGACTGGGCAACAACGATACAGCGCTGGAAGCTTTCAATAAAGCACTTGAACTCGATCCGAATATGGCAGGAGCTTATGGCGGTAAAGGACGCGTGATTTTCAACAAAGCAGTACAGATTCTGAATGATGCAAGCGCCATCCGTGACAACAAACTATATCAGAAAGAAAAAGAAAAAGCTGATGTCATTTTCAAGGAAGCAATGCCATTCCTGAAGAAAGCCGTAGAAATCAATCCCGAAGATACCGACTTCAAACAAGCTTTGAAACAACTCTATTATCGTCTGGATATGCAGGCTGAATATCAGGCTATTTCAAAAGAACTTGGCGAATAAAATAAGCTGATCATATAATTATAAAAAAGAGTGCCACAAAGCACTCTTTTTTTGTGATAATAATCCTCGTAAATCAACGAAGGTCACGCGAAAACGGGGGAAGGTATGCAGAAATACCTCATAAAACACGGAAATAGTTGGGAAGTACCCGAAATAAATTTGTAACTATTACTTCAATTTTGCAATATTGTTTATTGATTTATTATTCTTTGCAACAATCTTTATCATAGCGACAGTTATTGCGCACGGCCTATACGCTTTCTCCGGTAAAGCGGAATGCAGAAAGAAGCGTATTCCGGATGATTTATCCATAATCTATAAAACAAATCAGGCTGTCGGGTTTCACCTGACAGCCTGATTAACGAGATTGTATTTCGATTTTTTTATTTTACAATAAAATTCTTCATTTCCCATGTGCCGGCTTTAGTAGCAGTTGAAACATATTTTATCGCAATACGGATTTTTTTGTTGGCATAAGCGCTCAATGAAATATCTCCGCTGTTGTAGAAATCCCATGAGGCTGCATTTGTAAAGGCTGTAGGCAATTTTGTCCACGTAGCTGTCGAAGGTAATCCCGAAGTATAATTCTCCGAAACCCAAACAGTAGCCTCATCAGCAGGCACACCCGCATATCTCACCACATGATCGAAACTTAACGCCGGTGAAACTTTGCCTGTAAGATCAATCTGAGGCGAAATAAGCCAGTCTTCGTTTGCTCTGTTTTGATTGCTTACAAATCCGGTCATATAAGCGCATTTGTAAGTCGAATTATATACCCAGACCTCTGATCCCGATACATTTTGCGCAGAAAAAGATCCTAATCCCGTAGCAAATGTTTCATAGTAAATTGCTGTCGAAGGATCGAATGGTTTATTTCCTCCTTTTGTTCCGTCTTCGAGTTCAAAATAACTCACGGTTTTCAAACCCGGAACGCTAAAGTAGGATGCCAGATCGCCATAAAGTTTCACTTTCTTACCAATCAAATTCTTGTGGTCTTTCAGGTTGAGCGCAGTACGTACAGCGCCGGTTGGAAGTTGGACCGGCAGGGTTTTGGAAAGATAAATATTGTTAGCTGAATCGGCCAGCAACAGGTTGGTTGCTTGTGTACAGGTATCTGAACCAAATACAAAGTTTGTCTGTGTACCTGACCATACATATCCCACAATCGTTCCGCTTACCCATTTACCTGATACCTGGTTATAAATACCTCCTGTAACTGAATAAGGGGATGCTTCCGTTCCGTCACCATAATTTGTAGTCACAACGACAGCTTCGGTATTTTTCACTACAACGTTCTGTATTTCCCAGGTTCCGGCTTTGGTCGCTGTTGAAATGTATTTAAAGGCAATTCTTACTTTTTTACCGGCATAGGCAGTCAGACTAATTTCACCGGAGGGTACAAAATTCCAGCTTTGGTAATCCACAAAAGGCTGAGTGGTAAGTTGTGTCCAAGTTGCGGTAGCTGGCAGTCCATCTGTATAGTCGGTCGAAATCCAGACAGTGGCTTCATCTTTCAGATTTGTAAAATAACGAACCACATGCTGAAACGACAAGTTGGCAGCAGTCGTTTTGGTCAGGTCGATTACAGGTGAAATGAGCCAGTCCTCGTTTGCAAGGTTTACCGAATTCACATAGCCCGACATGATGGCATAAGTTCCTCCGTTTGTCCAGGTTGTATCGCCGCTAACCGATTGCACTGTAAAATCGCCCAGCGAATTGGCAAATGCCTGTTCGTAAATCAGTGTCGCATCAGATACGGGTGGCTCCCATTCATCTACATTGGAGCAGGCCGATAACGCTGCTATGGATAATATGCTGAATAAACCGTATTTTATATATTTCTTCATCTCTGTAAATGTTTTGTTTTAATTAATATGCGTTCGGTTACTTTTTAATTTGCTGCATGATAAGCTTCAAATCCTTTACCCAAATCGCTGATAGATCGTAAAGTCAACTGATGATATATTTTAGATGTAGATAAGGTAGCGTCCTTGTCATTATAAAATCCCACTAAAGCGGTTATATTCCCTTTAAGGTTTGAAACCGGAATGGGTTTGTTGGCAAATTTCGAATATTCGCTGGTTGAAACGAAGATAGAACCTGTTCCATCCTGAATTTCGCGTGATTGCGGATAACCTACGCCATTGGTTGACGGGGCAAAAATCATTTCGGCATCTGTAATGGCTGTTGGCTTGCCACTGTAAGCGCCTCTTCCGGTGAAAAAAGCGTTTTTGATGCATACCAGTTTATTATACAATGCAGGTCCGGCAGCCTTAATCTGCGCGATAGTCATGGTGTCGGCTTTTATAACCTGCGGAACGGGCATACCATAAGCGAAGATATTTTTATCGGACAGATACTTTGGCATACGTCCGGGTTCTACCCTGCTCTTCTCGGTATTATAATAATAAATTCCAATCTGAGGTGACTGGGCGTAATTGCCTATCATCATTCCGTTGCACTTCACAGCTACGCGTTGTCCCAGCGGATAAATTCCCGAGAGACTTCCTGCATCTATGGATATTTTGATAGCTTGTGCATTGTTTCCTTCTTCCTGAATGACCAGGTATTTATAAACATTTCCTTCCACATCCGATGAGGTTACGATACCTTTAATAATAACGTCCTTATCCGATTTGATAGTATCGGCAGAGAAAAGGGAGTTGGATTTCAGAAACTCACTTTTCAGCTGCGCGATGGTGTAGGTCGAGTCCAGTTTCACACCCATCAGCTGCCCGACAGGTATTGCATCAAATTCGGTCTGGTTGCAAGCGCCAAGTAACATGGTCACAGCAATCATTATACTGTATATCAGTTTATTTTTCATTTTCTTCTTCACTTATCGATTAAAATTTATACCCTATATTCAGGAACAGATTGAATCCCCATGCATAATAATACTTGTTCGGGAATTTATTCAGATTAGCCATATCAAGCACATTATCAACCAGTGGCAAACGTGCCTGCTGGTAACCTCCGGTAATCATAGAGGTATTGTTAAGAATATTGCTGCAACTCAGATTGAAATTGATCGATTTTTTGTTTTTCAGATAGATTAGTTTTCCTATCGAAGCGTCCAGCAGGAAACCACCTTTCAGTTTTTCCTGTGATCCAAGTGCTGCTTTTGCTTCCTCTGTGGTGTATCTGGCCATATTACTTTCAGTGAAACGATTTGGAGCAAAGTCCAGATAATTATTGTCGAAATAATTCAGTGTTATATCGGCAAACCACATTTTCGGGTGGAAATAATCCAGTGTGATATTGGCTGCAAGCTGCGGACCTGAATTTATTTTCAAATCTTTGGTTAGTACCACTTCTGAGAAATCGGGTTTAACGCCATTTTCATAACTTTTTATACCAATGGCGTTGTTGGTATAACGATAATCAGCAAATGTTCCTGCTGTGGAAACCGAGAAACTTCTGTTAAGTTTAACTGATACCCCTGCTTCAATACCCTGATAGATTTTATCGGATTTGGTGAGCATGTGGTTGATAAACGTACGGAGTTCGTCATCATAATATCCGAGGTTTTCGGTAGTTCCAAGCATGTAGGTACGGAAACCTGTGAGACGGCCCCGTACAGAAGGAAACAGGAACGAATAATTCAGATCATACGATAAAATCTTGCGGCTTTCGAGATTGGGAACCCGGGTGTCTTTGATCCTCTCCGACACATAAGCTCCGCTGGGAAGTGGAGCGCGGGTTTCAGCCAGTACATTGGCATATAACCTGTTTCTTCCGTTCAGTTTATAGGTTGCTCCCGCTTTGAACGAAGGATCAACAAACCACCATACCTTACCCTGACCGTATGAATTTTCAGGAGCGCGTCCGTTTTTCATATAGCCATACCGGCTGAACTGACTGTAAGTGAGTTTTGCGGCATAGTAAAGATCCAGTTTTGACCAGTTCCATTCATTCTGAAGAAAAGCACTGGCGTGATAAATATTAATATCATATTTGTATCCAAATACATCCCCAACTCTGATTGCCCGGTTAGGATTGTTGATATCATTTTGAATAATATCAGGATTGGATGGATAATCACGTTCTGCAAACTGGTCGATATCTATCCATTGTTTTCCTCCAAGCAGGTCTTCCATGGTTTTGAAGTTCATATCTTTTGCATATTTTGCTTCAAGTCCGGCTGTAAGTTTCAGATTTCTATTCATCTGATTGGTATAAGTGGAATTGAATACCGATTCCATCAGATTGCTGTGCCGGCGTTCCACCGAATATCTGGCGCTACCATCGGGATTTACAGCATTATTGCGGTAATTGGCCTGATACATGGCATCCCAGTTCAATTGCGAAACTGAAGGATTAACCGGTTTCCCATTTTCAAACTTCCACTGTTCTGCTATTTCATTTCTTAAACCTGTGTTAGCGCTGTCGGTGAGGAAACTTGGTAAATTGCGGTAATAATCGGGACGTGGATCCGGAGCATTGTAAAATCCGACTGCCGAGTTGCTGTAAAGGCTGTAATGGAAAGCAAGCCCTGTACGAAGACGCTGATTCTGACTAATTTTGAAATCATGCGACAAAATAGCGGTAGGATCGTAGCTTTTCACAACGCGTGAGTTACGCTTTTTCCCATCCTGATAACCCCAGTACGAATTGTAATAAATCGAACCTGTCAGATCATACACTTCCTGCGTAGTTGCACTCTGCTGAGCACGCTGTGTGGGCGCACCGTAAGTAACCAGCGACAGACTGTGCCGTGGATTAAATATCTTTTCAGCAGCGAGGAAATATCCGGCAGAATTATAAAATGTTCCATCGGCGATACCTTCATCAGCCCAACGGAAAAGGCCAGAAACCGTGAAAGCCCAACCACTAGGGAGCACACCGGTGGCATATGTTACCTGACCTCTGAGTTTATAAGCCCGGTTACTGTAAGCGACGCTTGCTTTTGTTCCGGCAGCAAATGCACTGGCTCTGTTAACAATATTCGTATTTGATCCTAAATTTCCGTAACTGAAAGAATTGGCATCCAGTCCGACAACTACATCCTTATTGCGCATGGCATCATTCAGCCCTCCGAGGCTGGAATAATTGAAACCGCCACGATCCAGCGAGTTAAAGTGAACACCATTAATATAAGTCGACTCATATTCCTGTTCATAACCACGCAAGCGGAATCGCATGGGACTGAAAGAGAAGGAAGTTTGCGAAACATAAACATCTCCGCGCGATATGCTGGACGAAATGCTTTGAGTAGCGCGTCCTTCGTCTTCACTGAAATCAGATTCGTTCAGCTGTAAAACAGCATCCTGACGCATTTCTTCCTGTAAATCCATTTTCAGAAAAATTGTTCCGAGATCGAGTGTTTCGTTTTCCTTTAAAACAACCTCTTTAATCTGCGGCAGATATCCCGGTTTTGAAATACTAACTTCCTCTACTCCGGCTGTCAGGTATGTGAGAAGAAATTCCCCCGACCCGATTGTTTTTGTTGAAATATTTTGCTGCAAAAGGGTGATTGTAACACCTGGCAGCGGTGTTTCAGAGTCAGCTACTTTTACCACACCTTTAATCTGCGTTTGGGCAAAAATTGCAGATGTAGATAAAAGAACAGCTGAAATGACCAACAGTACTTTTTTCATTTGTATATTTTTTTGTTATTAATTTTGAAGATTCCAATTTTTATCAAACCCTGAACATTCTATGTCCACAGGTAAAGTCCGATTAAATGCTCGTTTAACGTCTAAATGATTAACTCCATTTTTATATATCAATTACCATTTTTTAAAACAGAAAAAGTTGTGCAAGATACAATCTTTTTTTTGATTAATACTTATCCAAACTTTCATTTCTGTATAAAAATGATGTTCACATATGCTCGCAGTCATCACCATACCCGACTTTATTCTGATTATCAGTTGTTTTCACAAGAAACGCCCAACTTTCAATTCGATAGTAACATTATTAAAAATATCTTAATTATTCTCAATCCCTGTACAATATTACTTTCAGACAAATGATTATTTGCTTTCCAGAAATAAATTTATGCCCCTGAGTTAAATAAATTACAGGATGTTTTTATACAATTACTTTTTTATATCAAGTTTTTTTCGGACTTTTGTTTAATTTTACCTGTAATAATTTTTACAAATAAATATATGAAATCAACCAGCAAAATACTTATTTTATTTTCAGCTGCAATTTTCGCAATTTCGTGTGGTTCTGGAAAATCAACAGTAAGTACCACAAAAAACAAAATCGAAGTTCAGGCGGTTAGTGTAGCATTTTATAATCTCGAGAATCTTTTCGATACGATTAATCAAAGTAATATTGACGAAGAATTTCTGCCCGATGGAGCCATGAAGTGGACGGGCTATAAATATAAAGCCAAACTTAAAAACATGTCTTATGCCATTTCACAACTTGGTTTGGACATTACCCCGCATGGTGCATCTATCATCGGAGTTTCCGAAATTGAAAACAGAGGCGTTTTGGAAGACCTTGTCAAACAACCTTCGATTGCTAATCGTACTTACCAAATCGTCCATTACGACAGCCCTGACCGTAGAGGTGTCGATGTGGGTTTACTTTATAATCCCCGTGATTTTATTGTAACCAGCAGTAAATCAATTCGCCTGCATACACCTGATACAGCCTTTCGCACCCGCGACCAATTGTTGGTAAGCGGTTATTTACTGAATGAGAAAATTCATGTTATCGTCAATCACTGGCCTTCGCGTACAGGTGGTGAAGTTGCGTCTGAACCTAAACGAATGGCAGCGGCAAGCCTGACCAAATCCATTGCAGACTCGCTGTATAAAGTTGATCCAAATGCAAAAATCATAATCATGGGCGACCTGAATGATGATCCGTTTAATAAAAGCACTGCTGAAGTTCTTGGCGCAAAAAGAAATATTGAAGATGTAGCTCCAAATGGATTATACAACACACTATGGAGAACCCTCGACAGCGGTGTAGGTTCACTTGCTTATAACAGTCAGTGGAATCTTTTTGACCAGATTATTATTTCAGCTCCTCTCCTGAATAAGGACAAAAAAAAACTTAGTTACTGGAAATCTGAAGTTTTCAACAAAAGCTTTTTGATTCAGCAGGAAGGTTCCTACAAAGGTACTCCAATGCGTACACATGCAGGTGGCGTGTGGCTCAATGGTTACAGCGACCACTTCCCCACCCTTATCTATCTGGTAAAAGAAAAGTAATTAAGGCTCATCAACCTGATTGAAGTAAATTATTGGACACTAGTATATCCGAAAATTAATATAACAAAACTATTATAAGATGGAATATCCAACTTTACAGGGTAAACTGATAATGCCCGAATATGGTCGAAATATACAGCAGATGATTGCACATGCACTCACTATCGAAGACAAGGAAGAGCGTACACGATGTGTAAATACAATTGTGAATATCATGGGAAATCTGTTTCCATATCTACGCGATGTGAATGATTTCAAACACAAACTGTGGGATCACGTTGCTATCATGTCTGATTTCAAACTGGATATTGACTATCCTTACGAAATACTTAAACAAGAAAATCTGTATTCCCGTCCGGCAACTATACCCTATAAAAATTCCAGAATTCGTTATATGCATTATGGACGTAATCTCGAAGAAATGATTGAACGTGTGGCCACTTATCCCGAAGGAGAAACAAAGAATGAAATTATCCGGATGATTGCCAATCAGATGAAAAAATGTTTTCTATCCTGGAATAAGGAAGTGGTTGATGATAAAAAGATTTTTGACGACCTGCGTGAATTATCGCATGGAAAGGTGGACTTGTCGGAAGAAAATTTCAAGCTTGTTGAGTCCAGAGATGTACTGCAGATAGGTAAAAAGAACAAGCCCAAAAAGAATTCAGGTCACTAACATTTACAACTTACAGAACAAGACGAGCAATGTCCTCATTCAAAATAATCGGCGGTCAGCATCTGAACGGCAACATAACCCCGCAGGGAGCAAAAAATGAAGCATTACAGGTCATTTGTGCCACCCTGCTTTCTGACGAAACAATCACAATCAGCAATATACCGGCTATTCTTGACGTACTGAATTTAATTCAGTTACTCGAATATCTGGGTGTTAAGGTAGATAAAATTGACGAAAACACTTACCAGTTCAATGCTTCAACAATTAACACTGAAGCTCTTCAGACAGAAGCTTTCTATCAACAAAGTACCTCTCTGAGAGGCTCTGTCATGCTTGTCGGACCCTTGGTAGCCCGATTTGGCAAAGCTATAATCCCTAAACCGGGAGGTGACAAGATTGGAAGACGCAGACTTGATACCCATTTTACCGGAATTCAAAAACTGGGTGCCGAATTTAATTTCGATCCGGATAAAAAACTCTACCGCATTGAAGCTAAGAAACTCAGTGGCTGTTATATGTTGCTTGATGAAGCTTCTGTTACAGGCACTGCCAACATTGTCATGACTGCAGTGCTTGCTGAAGGAGTAACCACTATCTACAATGCAGCCTGCGAACCGTACATTCAGCAACTTTGCCGAATGCTAAACAATATGGGGGCAAATATATCCGGAATCGGATCAAACCTGCTGACAATCACTGGTGTTAAGAAACTGAAAGGATGCAGTCACACACTGTTGCCTGATATGATTGAAGTGGGTAGTTTCATTGGCATGGCTGCAATGACCGGCTCTGAAATCACCATAAAAAATGTAAAATACAACGAACTGGGCATTATCCCCGATAGTTTTCGACGTCTGGGCATCAACTTAGAACAAAGGGGGGATGATATTTTCATACCCAAACAAGATAGCTACACCATCGAATCGTTTATTGACGGTTCGATTATGACTATAGCAGATGCTCCCTGGCCGGGTCTGACACCCGACCTGTTGAGTGTTTTTCTGGTTGTTGCCACTAAAGCAAAGGGAAGTGTACTGATACATCAGAAAATGTTCGAGAGCCGACTGTTTTTTGTTGACAAACTGATAGATATGGGCGCCCAGATTATTCTCTGCGACCCTCACCGGGCTACAGTCATTGGTCTTGGTGAACAGCTTCATCTGCGTGCCGCCACCATGAGTTCACCCGATATACGCGCAGGTATAGCTTTACTTATTGCCGCAATGTGTGCCGACGGTATCAGCACCATTCACAATATCGACCAGATAGACCGTGGTTATCAGGATATCGATAAACGACTGAATGCACTTGGTGCAAAGATTACCAGAATATAATGGCAGAAAGTTTCAGGTCAATAACACATTTATCACAAGGAATTTACAAAGAGAAAGGAAGTAAATTCCTTTCTTTTGCCATACCGGTAAAGAATGTTGTTGAAATTAAGTCCATTCTTGATATTTATCGTAAAAAATATTATGATGCAAGGCACGTTTGCTACGCTTATATGCTTGGTGCTGATAGAAGTGAGTTCCGGGCTAATGATGACGGAGAGCCATCCGGTACTGCCGGGCGTCCGATTTTAGGGCAAATAAATTCCTCGGAACTCACCGATATACTTGTTATCGTTGTCCGGTACTTCGGGGGTATTTTACTTGGTACGAGCGGACTGATTACAGCGTATAAGGAAGCTGCTGCCGATGCAATCGGTCAGGCAAACATCGTTGAAATTACGGTAAAAAACGAACTGAATATCCGGTTTGAATATCCCCTGCTTAATGATGTTATGCGTATCATCAAGGAATATGACGTCCAAATAATCAATCAGCAATTTGAAGAACAATGTTCTATAAAAATTTCCGTGCCCAAAAAAGTTACAGAATTAATCTCAATTAAGCTTGAACATATCTTCGGAGTAAATGTAGAAAAATGACATACATCATAAAACATTCAAATAAATTCACTCTGTTTTCCTAAAAAAAAAAATTATCTTTGCATTCGAATATGAAACAGATAAAAATTAAATATGATTTCTGTTTTAGCAGCTTATCACAAGCAAGTTGCATAAATTATTCGCCCCAAAACATATACAGACCAATGTAAATCTTCAGTAGATTTATGTTGGTTTTTTGTTTCAGGAGAAAAAAACAATAATATAGATTATCATCAGAAAAAAGAATGAAAAACCGAAGTCTTGTTTCCATTTCAGATTACAGCAAAGAAGAAATCCTGTCGATACTGGATTCGGCAGCCGATTTCGAAGCCAATCCAAATCGTAAAACGTTGGATGGGAAAGTGATTGCAACCCTGTTCTTTGAACCATCAACACGTACCCGACTAAGTTTTGAAACGGCTGTAAACCGGCTTGGAGGACGAATTATCGGATTCTCTGACGCAGCTACCAGTAGTTCGGTAAAAGGTGAAACACTCAATGACACGATCCGCATGGTGAGTTGCTATGCAGATGCCATTGTGATGAGACATCCACTCGAAGGAGCATCCCGTTACGCTGCCGAAATGTCTCCGGTACCAATCATCAATGCTGGCGATGGAGCGAATCAGCATCCCTCTCAAACTCTGCTTGATCTGTATTCCATTCTTAAAACACAAGGCACGCTTGAAGGACTGAAAATATGCATGGTAGGCGACCTGAAATACGGACGTACCGTTCATTCCCTGCTAATGGCCATGTCTCACTTCCACCCCACATTCAGGTTTATTGCTCCCGATGAGCTGAAAATGCCCGTAGAATACAAATCATTCTGCCGAAAAAACGACATACCTTACGAAGAAACCGCAGAACTGAGCGACAATTTCAATGATGCCGATATTTTGTACATCACCCGTGTACAAAAGGAACGTTTCCTTGATTTAATAGAATTCGAACGGGTAAAAAACGTTTACACCCTGAAGAATAACATGCTGGACCACACAAAGCCAAATTTAAAAATACTTCATCCCCTGCCCCGTGTCAATGAAATTGACCAGGATGTGGATGCAAATCCTAAAGCTTACTATTTCCATCAGGCACAAAACGGACTTTATGTCAGACAAGCTATCCTTTGTAAAGTATTAAACGCATAAGCATATGGAATCAAAAAAATTACAGGTAGCAGCTCTTCGCAACGGAACTGTCATTGATCATATACCTTCCGATAAACTATTTCAGGTTTTCAATATCCTGCATCTTGAAAGTTGCAGTAATATGATTACGGTAGGAAATAATCTTAACAGCGATAAAATAGGTAAAAAAGGCATAATAAAAATCTCCGATCGTTTTTTGGAAGAAGAAGAAGCCAGTAAAATAGCTCTTATCGCTCCGAACGCAAAAATCAATATTATCCGTGAATTCGAAGTGATTGAAAAACGTTCGCTTAAACTCCCTGATGAAGTACGTGATATTGTACAATGTCAAAATCCGGTATGTATCACCAATCATCAACCGGTTCGAACCTGGTTTCACATGCTGGATGATGAAGATAGTATACAGTTGAGATGTCATTATTGCGAACGTGACATTAAACTGGAAGACGTCAGAATTAAGTAAATCACTAATATTCGCGAAATAAACGAATTACATGTATACTAAATGCAAAAAAACAAGCAAAACTCAATTATAAACCCAAAATCATCAACGTTCTCTCTTGAGGGTGTTGAAGAGCAGAGCAGCCATATTTCCTGGAAGCCTGGCACGATGATTTATCCCCTTCCGGCTATAATGGTATCGTGTGGCGAAACCGAAGAGGAATACAATATTGTGACTGTAAGCTGGGTAGGTACTATCTGCACAAATCCGCCCATGTGCTACGTGTCCATTCGTCCGGAAAGACACTCGCATGAAATCATCAAACGAACCGGAGAATTTGTCATTAACCTGACAAATGAAGACCTTGCTTATGCTACGGATTGGTGCGGAGTAAAAAGCGGGAAAAAATTCAACAAATTCAGTGAAATGAAACTGACGCCGGTGAAAGGTGAAATGGTAAACGCCCCGTTAATCAAAGAATCGCCCCTCTGTATCGAATGCAGGGTGAAGGAAATAATTTCTCTCGGATCGCATGATATGTTTATTGCAGATGTGATAAATGTACAGGCTGATTCAAAATATATTAACAAAAAAACCGATACCTTTGACCTTGAAAAGGCTAAACTGATTGCATATTCTCATGGTCATTATCATAAACTGGGTGAAGAAATAGGCAAATTTGGCTGGACAGTAAAAAAGAAAAAATAAAAGTTCAAAATACTTCAAATGAAGACTGGTAAAATATAATAGGAAATTAGAATCAAATAAATAAAATAATAATTAAAACAAGATGGTTAGAGACACAAAAATTTTTGACATTATAGAGCGAGAAAAACAGCGTCAAATGAAAGGAATAGAGCTAATCGCTTCCGAAAATTTTGTAAGTGAACAGGTAATGGAAGCCATGGGTTCCGTACTTACCAATAAATATGCCGAAGGATATCCCGGCAAGCGTTATTATGGCGGTTGCGAAGTGGTTGATGAAAGCGAACAGCTTGCTATTGACCGACTAAAAGAGATTTTCGGTGCAGAATGGGCTAATGTCCAACCTCATTCCGGCGCTCAGGCAAATGCTGCTGTATTTTTGGCATGTCTAAATCCAGGTGACAAGTTTATGGGATTAAATCTGGCTCATGGAGGACACCTTTCACACGGTTCACCTGTTAACAGTTCAGGAATTCTGTATCGTCCGTGTGAATATAATCTGAAAGAAGAAACCGGACGTGTGGATTATGATCAGATGGAAGAAGTGGCGTTGCGTGAACAACCGAAACTGATTGTTGGCGGAGGCTCCGCTTATTCCCGCGAATGGGACTACAAACGCATGCGTGAAATTGCCGATAAGGTAGGTGCTATTCTGATGATCGACATGGCTCATCCTGCAGGACTGATTGCAGCAGGATTGCTCGAAAATCCTGTAAAATATGCTCATATTGTAACGTCAACAACTCATAAAACCCTTCGTGGTCCTCGTGGAGGTATTATTATGATGGGTAAGGATTTCCCAAATCCTTGGGAAAAAACCACACCGAAAGGTGAACTGAAAATGATGTCTGCACTTTTGGATTCAGCAGTATTTCCGGGTACACAAGGCGGACCGCTGGAACATGTTATTGCCGCTAAAGCTGTTGCATTTGGCGAATGTCTGCAACCTGAATTTAAAGAATATCAGGCACAGGTTCAGAAAAATGCAAAAGCATTGGCCAATGCATTGATCAACAGAGGATTTAAAATTGTATCAGGTGGAACCGATAACCATTCCATGTTAGTCGACTTACGCTCCAAATATCCTGAACTGACTGGAAAAATTGCTGAAAAGGTATTGGTTGAAGCGGATATCACCTGCAACAAAAATATGGTTCCCTTTGATAGTCGCTCTGCTTTCCAGACATCCGGTATCCGGTTGGGAACTCCTGCAATCACAACCCGGGGAGCAAAAGAACCGTTGATGGAAGAAATTGCCGAAATGATTGAAACCGTTTTGTCCAACGTAGATAATCAGGAAGTGATTGCTGCCGTACGTCAACGTGTGAATAAAACAATGGAGAATTATCCGCTATTTGCATACTAAAGAATAGATAGTAAGAAGCAAGAGGTAAGAAATCACTTATCTCTTACTCCTTACCCTTCTTGCCTCTGATATTAATGAAAGAAAAAACACATATTAATCTATGTCCTGATGCTGACGAAGCATCTATATTTACTTTGTCTGAACACACCGACACGACAGTTTTTTACGGGGTAAATAATGCCAATATGAAAATATTGAAAAATTTACACCCCACTCTTCAGGTAGTAGCAAGGGGACATGTTATAAAAATCTACGGTAACGAAAATGAAGTTCGTACGCTGACCGATAATCTGACACGAATTGAAAGTTATGCACTGAATAATAATAACTTGACTGAAGAAAACATTATTGAAATTGTTAAGGGTAATCAGCCAAACGAAATCACTTTCGACAACCTGATACTACATGGAGTAAATGGCAAATCCATTATGGCACGCAGCGCCAATCAGCAAAAACTGGTGAAGGATTTTGAAACCAACGATTTGCTTTTTGCCATCGGGCCTGCCGGATCGGGCAAAACGTACACAGCCATAGCTTTGGCGGTTCGTTCGCTTAAAAACCGGGAAATAAAAAAAATTATTCTAAGTCGGCCTGCAGTAGAAGCCGGTGAAAAACTTGGATTTCTGCCCGGCGACATGAAAGAAAAGATTGATCCTTATCTGCAGCCCTTGTATGATGCTTTGCAGGATATGCTTCCACCGCCTAAATTGAAGGAATATATGGAAAACGGTACTATCCAGATAGCTCCCCTGGCATTTATGCGCGGACGCACACTGAGCGATGCTGTCGTTATTCTGGATGAAGCACAAAATTCCACCACCATGCAGATAAAAATGTTCCTTACACGCATGGGACTGAATACCAAGATGATAGTCACCGGAGACACTACACAGATCGACCTGCCTTATCAGCAGAAATCCGGTCTCATTGATGCGCTGGAAGTACTTAAAAACACCAAAGGTATTGCCAGAATAGAATTCGATAAAAATGATATTGTCCGTCACAAACTGGTTCAACGCATTGTGGAGGCGTATGAGAAAGCTGCCCCCCGCCCCCCTAAAGGGGGAGTTTAAATCCTTTTTGAATGACATTTTTCAAAATGAGAACTCAAACAAATATTAAAAAAAATTAAAACGCTCATAATTTCCCCTTTAGGGGGGGGTTAGGGGGCAGATACATAACAATATGAACGCACTAACTAAAACCGATTTCCATTTCGATGGACAGACAAACGTATATCACGGCAAGGTTCGTGATGTATATACCGTAAAGAATGATTTGCTGGTTATGGTTGCTACCGACCGTATTTCAGCCTTCGATGTAGTATTACCAAAAGGAATTCCCTACAAAGGTCAGATGCTGAACCAGATAGCAGCTAAATTTCTGGATGCTACCACTG